>DATLNC010000131.1:0-25802 GCA_035536935.1 Thermoanaerobaculia bacterium | reverse complement strand
AGATCCCCTCCCGCGCGCAAAGGTCCGCGATCGCCGCGATCGGATCGACGCTGGTGGTGGAGGTCGTGCCCGCCGTGGCCACCACGGCCATGGGGAGCTTCCCCGCTTCCCGGTCGCGGGCGATCGCCTCTTCCAGGGCGGGGACGGACATCCGGAACTCGGCATCGATCGCCACCCGGCGAACGTTCTCCTGCCCGATCCCCAGGACGATGCACGCCTTGTCGATCGACGAGTGCGCCTGGTCGCTGGCGTAGACAGTGAGCGGCGGCTGGCCGGCGAGGCCCTTCGTCCGTATCTCCAGCCCCGGCATCCGGTGGCGGGCCGCGGCCAGCGCCACCAGGCTGCTCGACGAAGCCGTGTCGTTGATGTGGCCTTTGAAGTCCGGCGGCAGCGCGATCATCTGGCGCAGCCAGTCGCAGACCCGCTCCTCCAGCTCCACCGCGGCCGGCGAGGTGCGCCAGAGCATGGCGTTGACGTTCAAGCCCGCGGCCAGCGCCTCGCCGAGGATGCCCGGCCCCGAGCCCGAGATCGCGAAGTAGGCCAGGAACCCGGGGTGGTTCCAATGGGTGACGTTGGGCTCGATGAGCCGGCGGTAGTCGTCGAGCAGGCGGTCGACCGGCTCCGGCTGCTCGGGCGGGGCCGGAGGGAGCGCGCGGCCCACGTCTCCGGGCGAGACCGGGGGGAGCACGGGATAGTTGCCGACCCTCTCCAGGTAGTCGGCGATCAGGTCCGCCGCCCGGTGCATGGCCGAGCGGAACTGGTCCGGCGGAAGGTCTCCAGGCATGGGCCGGTATCTTACCGGAAGCAGGTTGGCAGGCTTATTGCTTCTGTTTTATGCACTAGTTGCAGTACCTGAACTTAACTTGAGGAGACGACATGAGCTCGAAGAAGATGCTGGTCCTGATGTTGTTGCTGAGCCTGCCGCTGGCGTTCGCCTGCGGCCCCAAGGAAACCGCCGAGACGGACACCTCGGATATGTCCGACACCGCCACCACCACGAGCGAGAAGGAGCAGCCCGGCACCGAGCAGCCCGGCGACCTGAACCCGGTCGAGGCCCAGATGGCCATCGACGACGTGACGCTCGGCAAGAACATGAACTCGGACAACACCATCCCCGCCGAAGCGCAGGGTGATGACTTCGCCCCGGGCGACACCGTCCACCTCTCCATGGAGGTCGGCGACACCCCGGCCGGCTCGCTCGTGAAGGTCGTCTGGTTCGGCCCCAACGAGACCCGGATCGGCGACGAGACCAAGACCGTCAATGCTGGCGACAAGTACCTGGCCTTCCACTCCAAGGACACGGGCTCCTGGGCGAAGGGTGACTATCGCGCCGAGGTCTGGATCGGTGACGAGAAGGTCAACCAGCAGCAGTTCCAGATCGTAGATAAAGACGACGCTGGCCGCTAAGGCAAGCAGTTTCTCCCATCGGCGGTAGGGGTTTTTCGACAGGGCCCCTGCCGCCGTTTTTTTGATCCCATCCCCCCTGGACCGGACCAAAACAAAAAGCCCCGGGTAAGGAGGAAAGCCTCCCGGCCCGGGGCGTTTTGATGTACGGCAGCCTGGTCTACTTGGAGGAGGAGCCCTCTGCCTTGCGCGCCAGCTCGTCGTCGATCACCTTGGTGATCTCGTTGAGCGGCTGGGCGCCGGAGAGGAAACGGCCGTTGATGAACATGGCCGGGGTGCCGCTGACGCCAGCCTTGGCGCCCTCGTCGAAGTCGGCCTTGACCTGGGCCGCGAACTTGGCGTTGTCGAGGCAGGTGTTGAACTGCTCGGCGTTCATGCCCAGCTCGGCCGCCTTGGCCTTGAGCTGCTCGACCGCCAGCTCCTGCTGGTTCCCGAACATTGCGTTGTGGAGTTCCCAGAACTTGCCCTGCTCATTGGCGCAGAGGGAGGCCTCGGCCGCCTTCTGGGCGTTCTGGTGGAAGCTCAGGGGATACTGGCGGAAGACGATCCGAACCTTGTCGCCGTACTTGGCCTTGACCTGGTCCAGCGTGGGGATCAGGCGCGCGCAGTAGGGGCACTGGAAGTCGGAGAACTCGACGATCGTGATCGGAGCGGTCGCGGGACCCTGGGCCGGTCCGGTGGCGGCCACCTCGACGCGGGTGGGCTCCATCAGGTACTTGATCTTGTGCTTGGCGCGCAGGCCCTCGTAGAACTTCTGCTGCAGCTCGGCCTGGCGCTGCTGCTCCAGGTACTGCGTGATCATCGGGGCGACCTGCTCCTTGGTGCGCGGCGCGATCTGCGCCTTGTTCTGCTCGTAGAAGGCGTCGATGTCAGCCTCGGTGACCGCCGCGGGCTTCATGTCGGCCAGGATCTGCTCCTTGGTCTTGCCGGAGGCCTTGGCCTCTTCGGCGAGGAGGCGGTCCTGAATGGTCTGCTCCAGCGCGCCCTCGAGGAGCTCGCGCTTCTGCTGCTCGTACTGCTTCTCGAGCTGCGAAAACTGGTCGGCGGCGAACGTCTTGACGTCGGCTTCGGTGATGTCCTTGCCGTTGACCTGAGCGAGCGCGCCCTGGGTGGACTTGGGCTTGTCCTTGGCATCCTTGTCCTGGGCCGAGCAGGCCGGCAGGCACACGCCCAGCGCCAGGATCAGGACCAGCACGGCCTTGACGGCGCGCGGCCCGAACGTGTGACGAGTTGCAATCATCGAGTTAACTCCTTTTTTCGCTTGACCCCGGAGGGGCGGATTCCAGAGACCTACCAGCAGGGCTCCCAAGAAATAAGGTGCGCATTTTAGCACAGGGGGGACACGCTCCCCCCGGAGCAGCTTGGTTTCAGGGGGTTCAACCAGGAGAGAGTGGGCCTGAATTCCTGGACCGCCCCTACGCCAGATGCCGGGCGACCAGACCCTCCAGAATGCGCTCCGCCCCGACGCCGCGCAGGCGCAGGAGCGGCGCGCCGAGGAGGTCCTCGGCCAGGGCGAGCAGCGCCCGGCGGGACGGAGCCCCCTCCGGTATCTCCGGCAGTCCCTGGAGCGACCTGAGCACGGCGGCGGCAGCCACCGCCCACGGCCGGGAGGCGCGGGGGTCTTCCCAGCCGCCGGCCCGCCCCAGGGCCTCGGCCGCGGCCAGCAGGTGGATGGCCGCGCCCGTCGACAAGTAGCCGGACAGGGCACCGGCGAACGCCCGCGCCACCGGCTCCACGTCCGCCTCTTCCGCGGTCTCGGCCGCGCCCAGGAAGACCGCCAGCGAGCGGCTGCGCAGGGTGGGCAGGAGGTCGAGCCGCGACGGCGCCAGGAGGAAGAAGTTGCGCGGCGCCGAGGTGGGCGGCTCCTCCAGGGTCTTGAGCAGGGCGTTGGCCGCCTCGCCGCTCAGGGTTTCGGCCGCGGCCACCACGAACACCTGCCCGCGCGCCTCGAAGGGGGAGACCTGGGCCGTGCGCAGCATCTCCCGGGTGGCGTCCACCGAGGTCGAGGTCTTCAGATCCCGCTCCAGGACCTGGAAGTCGGGATGAAAGGCTTCGGATTCACCGCCGGGCCAGACGATGCGCCGGCAGTGCCGGCAGACGCCGCAAGGCCGGACTTCGGGCGGGGAATCGCAGAGCAGGGCGCGGGCGAGGTGGAGAGACGCCTCCCTGCGCGCCTCCGGTCCCCGGCCATGGAGGATCACGGACGGATAGAGCCTCCCCAGGCGGGCGACGTCGAGAGCCGCTCCGAGGTTCATACCAGGTTCATCCCAGCCACTCCTCCAGGGCGGCCCGCACCTGGACCTGGGTGGCGGCGGAGTCGCCGGAGGAGTCGACGATGCGGAACCGTCCCGGCTCGTTCCGGGCCGCCTCCAGGAAGCCCTCCCGCACCCGCTCGTAGAAGGCGAGCCCCTCGGCGTCCAGCCGGTCGGCCGTCCCGCGCCGCCTGCGCGAGGGCGAATGGCCGCGAGCCCGGGCGTCCTCGGCCGGCAGGTCGAAGAGCAGGGTGCGGTCCGGGGTGCGGCCGCCGGTGGCGAGGAGGTCCACCTGACCGATGCGGTCGAGCGGCACCCCCCGGCCATAGCCCTGGTAGGCCCGGGTCGAGTCGGTGAAGCGGTCGCAGAGCACGTGCCGCCCCGCCGCCAGGGCCGGCTCGATGACTTCCAGGAGGTGCTGGCGCCGGCTGGCGAAGACGACCAGCAGCTCGACGGTGCCGTCCATCTCCCCCCATTGCGGGTCGAGAAAGACGGCGCGCAGGGCGTCGCCGAGCGGCGTCCCTCCCGGCTCGTGGGTGACGAGGTGGGGCAGGCCGCGCTCCTCCAGCCAGACGGCCGACTGGCGCAGGTGGCTGGACTTGCCGCTGCCGTCGAGCCCTTCGAAGGTGATGAACAGGGGGCGGGGTGGCATTTCGGGGGGAAAATTAGCAGATCCTTGCCGAGAATGCCCCTCTTGTGCCACCCTGAGCAGATGGAGCGGCGATTCGAGCCGCCCCTGGAGGGAGCCCTCGTGGAGGCCGGAAGTTTGCATGCCCGGGGGCCGAGCGCGTTCGACGAGAGGGCAGTCCACCTCATTTGATAGGAGGAGAGATCCATGGCAGCACCGAAGAAAGCGGCAGGGAAGTCGGCAGGCGGCGCCAAGAAGAGCGCTGGTGGCGGTGGCGGCGGCGCCTTCATGAAGCCCATGCAGCCCGACGAGGCGCTGGGAGCGGTCGTGGGCAACGAGCCCATGCCGCGCACCGAGGTGACGAAGCGGATCTGGGATTACATCCGCAACAACAACCTCCAAGATCCCAAGGACAAGCGCACCATCAAGGCCGACGCCAAGCTGAAGAAGGTCTTCAACGGCAAGGATTCGTGCAGCATGTTCGAGATGACCAAGCTGGTCAACGAGCACCTGAAGAACGTCTGAGCTCTCCGGGCGGACGCCCCAGCCGGGGCGCCCGCCCTGCCCCACCCCTGGTTCCTCCCCGCTCTTCGGATAAGATCCGCCTGCCCGCACGCCCGCGGGGCCCCCACAAGGAGAGGCCGAGGAGACATGGAACAGATCGGGACCCCCCTGCAATGGGGCGTGTTCTTCAGCCTGGTCGCCATCATGCTGGCGCTGGACCTGGGGGTCTTCCACCGCAAGGAGCGGCGGATCACCCTGCGGGAGTCCCTGTTCTGGTCCGTGTTCTGGACGATTCTGGCCCTCATTTTCAACTACTGGATCTACTACCAGTTCGGCTCCGAGCCCGGCATCGAGTTCCTGACCGGCTATGTCATCGAGCGCTCGCTGAGCTTCGACAACATCTTCGTCTTCATCGTCATCTTCAACTACTTCGCGGTGCCGGCGCAGTACCAGCACCGCGTGCTGTTCTGGGGCATCCTGGGCGCCCTGATCTCCCGCGGCGTGTTCATCGCCATGGGCACGGCTTTGATCGAGCGCTTCGAGTGGATGATCTTCGTGTTCGGGGCGTTCCTGGTCTACACCGGCATCAAGATCCTGGTGCAGAAAGAGACGGAGGTCCATCCGGAGACGAACCCGGTAGTGCGGCTCTTCCAGCGTTTCGTGCCCCTGACCACGCGCTACCACGGCAAGCGCTTCTTCGCGACCGAGAACGGCCGACGGGTCGCCACCCCCCTGATGCTGGTGCTGGTGGTGATCGAGGCCACGGACATCGTGTTCGCGGTGGACTCGATCCCGGCCATCTTCGCCATCACCCGCAACGGGTTCATCATCTTCACCTCGAACATTTTCGCCATCCTCGGCCTGCGCGCGCTGTACTTTCTGCTCGCCGGGCTGATGCACAAGTTCCGCTACCTGGGCTTCGGGCTCGGGTTGGTCCTGGCCTTCATCGGCGCCAAGATGCTGACCCACAACTGGGTGCACATCCCGACCTCGTGGTCTCTGGGCATCGTGCTGGGGATCCTGACCGTGGCCATCGTCGCGTCGCTGCTGCGGCCGCTGGATCCCGCCGAGGTGGCCGATCCGACCGCGCTCAAGGAGGAGGAGAAAATCGAAGCGGAGTGAGGATGGTAGTATCCGCCTCCGATCCGGCGCATCCGATTCCAGCGGGAGCTACAGCTGATATGGCGAACGTTTTCATCCCCCGAGAGAGGCGGCCGGGCGAGACCCGGGTCGCGGCCACCCCGGACACCGTCCGGAAGATGATCAAGCAGGGCCTGGAGGTCGTGCTCGAGCGCGGCGCGGGCGTGGGCTCGGCCTACCCCGATGCCGATTACGAGACCGCCGGCGCCCGCCTGACCGACGATCCCGGGGCGGTGGCCGAGACCGCGGATGTCATCCTCACGGTCCGGCCTCCGGAGCCCGACGATGTGGCCGGCCTCAAGCCTGGCGCCGTGCTCATCGGCCTGCTCGCGCCACATCAGAACCTGGACCTCGTGCGTTCCATGACGGAGCGCAAGGTCACCTCCCTCGCCATGGAGCTGATCCCGCGCATCACCCGCGCCCAGTCCATGGACGCCCTGTCGTCCCAGGCGAGCATCGCCGGCTACCGCGCCGTGCTCCTGGCGGCCTGGCGGCTGCCCAAGTACTTCCCCCTCCTGATGACCGCGGCCGGCACCATCGCGCCCGCCCGGGTCGTGATCATGGGTGCCGGCGTGGCCGGCCTGCAGGCGATCGCCACGGCCCGCCGCCTGGGCGCCGTGGTCGAGGTCTCGGACGTCCGGCCGATAGTCAAGGAGCAGGTGGAGTCGCTCGGCGGCAAGTTCATCCCGCTTCCCGAGCTGCCCAGCGGCGAGGGGCAGGGGGGCTACGCCCGCGAGATGGGCGAGGAGTTCCTCCGCCAGCAACGGGAGATCGTCAAGAAGCACCTCTCGACGGCCAACGCCGCCATCACCACAGCCCTGGTGCCCGGCAGGCGAGCCCCGATCCTCATCACGAAGGAGATGCTGGAGGCCATGCGGCCCGGCTCGGTCATCGTCGACCTCGCGGTCGAGCAGGGGGGCAACTGCGAGCTCTCGCAGCCCGACCGCGAGGTGATGCACAACGGCGTGCTCATCCTCGGCCCCTCGAACCTGCCCGCCGGCATGCCCACGGATGCGAGCAACCTCTACGCGAAGAACGTGCTGGCGCTCCTGCAGGAGATCGTCAAGGACGGCAGCATCACCATCAATGCCACGGACGAGGTGCTCGCCGGCTCGCTCCTGACCCATGACGGCGCGGTTCTCCACAAGCCGACCGCGGACCTCCTCCAACCTCCCGGATAGAAAAAAAGCGCTCTCCGGCGTCCCCTTTCCACGCTCCCACGGCACTGTTGGGGAGAGCTTCTTTTCTTTCCTATGAACGACCATCACGCCAACGGCGAGGCGCGGAGCCTGCTTGAACGGCTGGCCCGCACCCAGGCCAACCTCGACCGCGAACGCGCCGAAGCCCCGGCCCTGTGCTCGCGTCTGCTCGCGCTGCCCGCCGAGCAGCAGGAGGAGACGCTGCGGATGGATGCCCGCTTCCATACCTGGGGGGTTTGCGAGGTGCTGCTAGAGCGGAGCCTGGCCGCCGCCGAGGGCGACGCGGCCGAGTCCGGGCGGCTCTCCTCTCTGGTGCTGACGGCCGCGGACCTCCTCGACGAGGCCCTGCACGTGGCGCCGGTCGTCCAGGATTTGGAGGCCCGCGCCTGGGCGCTCCTCGGCGAGGCCAAGCTGCGGGCGGGGGACCTCCCCGGGGCCGAGGAGGCGCTGCACGAGGCCGCGGGGCGGCTTGGGCACGGCACGGGAGACCTGCTGGTGGAGGCGCGCCTGCTGGAGTTCGAGGCGGCCGTGCGGCGCCAGGAGGGGAGGACGAGCGAGGCCGCCGCGCTGCTCAAGCAGGCCGAGTCCCGGTACCGGGAGACAAACGAGCACCACCTCGCCGCCCGGACCCACCACAAGCGCGACCAGGTGCTGCAGCAGGCCGACGGTCTCCGCAACATCGTCTTCGAGCCAACGAGTTGAAACTGCCGGCCTCCGGTACCCCCTCTCCCGCGGCACGGGGGAGAGGGATGGGGAGAGGGGGGATGAAATCAATGAGCGAGTGGCTACTCCTCGCCTTCTCCGGCCCCGTGCGCAGGAGGGCTCTGCGCATCATGGCGGTGGTCGGAGCGATCCTGATCACCATCAACCACGGCGACGCGATCCTCCACGGAGATGTCGATGGAGCCCGCCTGGCCCGCATCCTCCTGACCCTGGCCGTGCCCTACGTGGTTTCGACCGTGTCCAGCGTGGCCGCGATGCGCGAGATGAGGAAGAAGGACGGGGCGTGATGGTATGTTCCCCCCCATGCGCACTCTCGTTGGTTTCGCCTTCACATCGGCTCTGATCCTCCTCCCCTTGTCCCTGCAGGCCGCATCGACCCCGGCGCCGCTCGGCACGGGCGGGGCCGTGTCGTCCGGCGATTCGCGGGCGACGAAGGTCGGGATCGAGATCCTCCGGACCGGGGGCAACGCGGTCGATGCCGCCGTGGCCACCGCTCTCGCCCTCGCCGTGGTCTACCCCGAGGCCGGAAACCTCGGCGGCGGCGGCTTCGCCGTCATCAAGCGCGGCGACAAGCTGTCGTCCCTGGACTTCCGCGAGGTCGGCCCCGCCGCGGCGAAGCGCGACATGTACCTGGACCCCAGGGGCGAGCCGATCGCAGAGGCTTCGCAGGTCGGCCCCCTGGCCACCGGCGTACCGGGCTCCCCGGCAGGGCTCTACGAGATCCACCGCAAGCACGGCCACCTCCCCTGGAAGCGGATCGTGGAGCCGGCCCGCAAGCTCGCCGCCGACGGCTTCCGGGTCGACCGCCACCTGAACGAGCTCCTGGCCAGGGATTCGTACAGCAAGCGCCTGCAGCGCTTCCCGGAGACAGCCAAAGTCTGGTTCCCCCACGGCAAGCCGGTGGAAGTGGGCAGCGTCGTCCGCCTGCCTGCCCTGGCGGCGACCCTGGCCGCCTATGCCGAGCGCGGACCCGAGGCCATCACGACCGGACCCGTGGCCGCCGCCATCGAGGCTGCCTCTCGCCGGCACGGCGGCGTGCTGACCGCTGCCGACCTGGCCGCGTACCAGCCCGTCTGGCGCGAGCCGGTGGTCGTCGAGGCCTTCGGCTGGAGGTTTGCCTCCATGCCCCTCCCCTCCTCGGGAGGCCTGCTGCTGGCGGAGACCCTGGGCATCCTGGAGCGGCTGGAATGGGCCAAGATGCCGCGCTTCGGCGCCGACCGCGCCCATTTCCTTACCGAGACGTTCCGGCGGGTCTACGCCGACCGCTTCCTCCTGGGCGATCCCTCGACCACGAAGGCTGCCGCGGCGCAGCTGCTCGATCCGGTCTGGCTGGAGCAGCGGACGTCCGGCATCGCGCCGCGCCAGGCCACGCCCTCGACCGAGGTGAAGCCCTGGCCGGGAAACGACGTCCCTGCCGAGGGGACCGAGACCACCCATCTCTCCGTGGTGGACGGCGACGGTATCGTGGTCTCCTTGACCACGACGCTCAACGACCTCTTCGGCTGCGCGGTCTTCGTGCCCGAGATCGGCTTCCTCAACAACGAGATGGACGACTTCTCCACGGCCCCGGGGCGTCCGAACCTCTTCGGGCTGGTTCAGGGCGAGGCAAACGTGGTGGCACCGGGCAAGCGGATGCTCTCCTCCATGATGCCCACGATCGCCTGGAAGGGGAAGGAGCTCGTCGCCATTGGCGGCCGCGGCGGCTCGCGCATCCCCACCAACACCATCCAGGTGCTGCTCAACCTGATCGCGGACGGAGACTCCCTCCAGACCGCGCTCGACCGCCCGCGCCTGCACCACCAGTGGCTGCCGGACCGCATGGAGGTGGAGGCGGACACCCTCTCCCCCGAGACCCGGGCCGAGCTCGAGCGCCGCGGCCACGACGTCTTCATCGCCGACAGCATCACCCAGACGGCCAAGATCCACGCCATCCGGGTCAGGGCCGATGGGCTGATGGAGGCGGCTTCCGATCCCCGGAGCACGGGTCTGGGGGCTGTGGTAAAGCCCGAGCCGTAGGACGGCACGTCCCTTGCGACCCCTGCCTTGGAATGCCGCGCAAGAGACTGCTGCCCCTCTTCGTCTGCCTGGCCGCCACTGCCGCCACTGTCGCCACTGTCGCCAATACCGCGGCCCAGCGCCCCGAAACCTTTGAAGACAAGGTCTTCGTCCGCGAGGTCGAGCTGGTCTTCGAGGCGCCGGAGCTGACCCTTCTGCACCCGTTTCCTCCCGACGAGGACGACCTTCTGGTGATCGAGGATGGCCTGGCCCGGCCGGTCATCAAGGCAGGCTCCATCGACGACCCGACCACCCGTACAGAGTTGAGAAAAGAGGGGTTCGACGTCGCGCCCTGGAACGCGGTGGTGTGGGTCGACGAGACCCTGGCGCAGCCCGAGACCGTCTTCGTGGCAACCCTGGCGCTCGCTCAGCAGGCGTCCAGCCTCACCGAGCTCGGCAACGTGGAGGTGGTCGTCGCAGGCCCCGAGCCGGAGATCGAAGTCGCGGCCACGCGGGAGACAAGGCGGCTGGAACAGGTGCTCGCCGACCTCGCGGGGAAGGCGCGGGTGGAGCGAGACCGGGCCTCCTCCCGTCCGTGGGAACATTCAGGGGTGTCCTCGCGATCAGACACCTCCACCCTCCGGCGTCAGCTCGACCGGCTCCTCGTCCACCTCGCGGGCAAGCGCGATCCGGGGCCGCGCCTGCTATTTCTGGTGGCAGACGGCTTCGTCGTCACTCCCCACGAGAGCAGGGTGTTCGAGACGGGCACCGCCGATCCGGCCGCGGGCGAGCGCGCCGCGGTGATCCATGACGCGGCGCGCCTGCTCGCCGCCTATGGCTGGGTGACCGTCGCCCTCCCCCTGCGCAAGGAAGGACCGGGCGAGGAGCACCGGGGCTCCAGCGACGTGGACCGGTTCCGCGCCAACACCGGCAACTGGGGAGGCACCAGCAACTCCGTGCCACCGGTCATGGCCCCAAGCCGTCCGAGGGATTCCAACCTGAACTGGGAGAGGGCGCTCCGCGCGCTCGTCCAGCCCGATCTCTCTCCCCTGCGCGCGCTCGCCGACATGACCGCCGGCACCCTGATCGCCCAGGACGCCCTCCTCCCCTCGGCCTTGTCAAAGCTCGGCGAGCGCTGGCACCTTTACTATCAGACCCAGATGCCCATGGACGGCCAGCTCCGCACTGTGGAGGTGCGGCTGCGCAACGGCGCCACGCTGCGCTCCCGCCGCTGGGTGAGGTCATCCACGCCCGAGGGGTTGACCGACGCCCGCCTGCGCCTCCTGCTCGGTGGCGAGCATCTGCCGGAGAGCCTGCCGCTGACAGTGGAGCCCGTAGCGGGCGGCCTGAAGCTGACGGTCGCCCCCTTTTCCTCCCCCGACCCGGTCACTCCCGGTCCCGTCCGGATCTCGCTCTCCTGTGCCGGAGCAGTCCGGCACGAGACCGCTCCCGGGATCGACGCGCCCGAGAAGGGGTGGAGCCACACGATCGCTACGGCCTGCCCGGCCTCATCCGGGGCGGCCATCCTGGTCGAGGACCTCGCCCGGGAGCGCTGGCGGGCGGTGCGGATCGACTACTCGAAGTAGCCCGCCACGTCCAGGATCACCTCCACCTGCCCGGTCAAGCCGAGGGTAGCGGTGACTCCGATCCGCCCTTCCCCGTCCGTGCTCAGCCTGACGAGGGCGTTGCTCGCCCGGCTCCCCCCTGGCACGAAGGAGATTGCGCTCGCCACGGGCACCGAGAGGTTGGCGGGGTAGACCGTCACAGTGCCGCCTCCGGTGGCGTTGACCACGGTCACGTTCAAGGCCACCGCCTTCGCCGTGGCCGGGATGCCGCATTTGCCGGCGGCCAGGAAGCTCCGGGGCTGCCCGGATTGCATGGGATAGCTCTGACGGGTGTCCACCAGCCGGCAGGGGACCACCGTGTAGAAGTCGGAGGGGCTGTTGGAGATCCAGGACGCCTGGACGTCGTAGGTCACCGTGCCGGGCGAGAAGTTGTTGACGCCGATCCACCAGCGGCCCGCGGCCGGGCTCGGCACCGTGCAGCGCTCGTCCCCCGTCCCTACGGCCGCGGAGATGCAGCCGTAGTTGGAGCGGTCGGGCTTGGCCCCCTGGCGGACGAACAGGTCCGCGTCGGCCGAGAGACGCTTCAGGTCCACGACCAGCTCCGAGTCGCCGCCGGCGAGGTCCACGTAGTAGTACTTCCAGGCCTCTCCCGCAGCCGCGGAAGAGACGAAGTCGCCCAGCGGCACCGCGTTCGACAGCGCCTGGTCGGCGATGCTGCCCCAGCTCGCCCGCACCGAGTACTGGATCGGGCCGGTCTGCTCGTTGTTGACGCCGATCCACCAGCGGCCCGCGGCCGGGGCCGTGATCGCGCAGCGGCGGTTCGGCAGGCCGTAGTAGTCGTAGTCGTAGCAGTTGGCAATGCTCCGGGTCGGCTTGCTCCCGTTGCGGACGTACAGGGTCACCTCTCCCGTCACATCGAGGAGGTCCACGACGAGCTCGCCGGTGCCGGCCGGCAGGTCGGCGTAGTAGTACCTCCAGGTACCCTCGTCGACCGGCGGGTTCATGCCGTCCTTGAAGCCCACCCGGTTCGCCAGCGCCTTGTCCGCCGGCTGCAGGTCGAAGTAGGCGGTCACCTGCTCGCTGCCCCCCCAGATGCTCACTCCACAGGGGTTCTCCGTGCCGTAGCACTCCCAGCCGTCCCAGCCGACGAAGGTGGAGCCAGGATCGGCGACCGGGGTCAGGAGGACTGTGGTTTCATCCGCGAAGAGCGCCGAACAGGTGGAGCCGCAGTCGATGCCCGCCGGAGAGCTGGTGACTCGGCCGGAGCCGCTTCCCGCCTTGCTCACGGTGAGCCCGTACTGCGGCAGCCAGCGCGTGGCCATGGGCAGCCGGACCGGGGGCGCCAGGCTGCCGGTCTCCGTCAGGGTCAGCGATCCGGTCGCCCATCCGTACTGGCTCGGGGGTCCGTCGAGGTGGACCTGGATCACCTGCGTGCCGCCCGGCGGCAGCGTGAAGGAGAACGGCGTGATCGTGGCGTTGGTCCCGGCCGGGGTGGCGAGCGAGCTGACCATCCAGTTCGTGGTGACGGAGAGCGTGCTCCGCACTGTCCGGGTCCAGCCGCAGCCCAGCACGCACTGGTCGTCGGCGAGGCTGGCCAGGTTCAGCGACTGCGGGACGCCGTTCAAAGCGAGGTTCGCCGCTGCAAAGTCTGCGGCGGTCTCGTCGAGCACCAGGCCGGCCCTGGCTGCGGCTGCCAGGTTCAGGCGGCCGCTTCCGATCGCCAGCGGGTTGGTCAGCGGACTGTAGTTGTAATCCCGCAGCCCGGTCGCCTTGGCCGTGGTCATCATGGCGGACTGCACCTCGGCCGGCGTCCAGGCGGGGTGCAGGTCGATCAGCAGGGCCGCCGCGCCCGCCGCCAGGGCGCTCGAAAGCGACGTGCCGTCGGAGATCTCATAATCGCCGAAACCGTCGGACGAGGCGGCGAGGATCTCGACCCCGGGGGCCAGGAGATCGGGGCGCAGGACATCGCCCACCGAGCCCGGTCCGCGGCTGCTGAACGCGGGCACCACGTCCGCGTAGGCCGCGCTGGTCCCGGCGATCGTCGCGTCGATGCGCCCGTTATGGCCGGCGCCGGAGCCCATCCAGGTCCAGAAGGCGGAGATGTTCGCATCGTCCACCAGGCGGATGGCCGGGTGGCCGTAGGCCATCGGGTACTTGATGTCCTCCGGATGTGTGTGGTCGTCCACCAGCACCACGCCGAGGCCGCCCGCGGCCTTGACGACGTCCACTTCCGACTGGCCGCTCTCGTGGGGGGAGGCGTAGCAGGCCACGATCTTGCCCGTGAACGTCCCGGCCGGGTACGAGGAGTAGCAGTCTCCGGTGCCGCCTGCCTTGACGATCGGAGCCGAGGCGACGGCGGTTGTCCAGGACAGCCCGGCGAGGGCAGGCGGCGGCGTGCTCCCGCCGCTCAAGCCGACGAACGAGCTGCTGAACCGCCGGTTGTGCGTCGACGCGCCGACGGCGAGCAGCCAGGGCGCGGAGGCCGGCGAAGAGATGGACCCGTAGTAGTAGCTCGAACCGTTGTTGCCAGCCGCCGAGGTCACGAACACGCCCGCCTCGCGCGCGCTCAGCAGGGCCTGGGACACCGCATCCGTCCAGGGGTTGGACGAGTCGCCCGCAAAGGAGACGTTGAGCACGTCCACCCCGTCGTCCACGGCCTGATCGATCGCCGCGAGCACCTCGGAGCTGTAGCAGTAGCCATAACCGCCGCACGCGTTGTAGGCGATGAGGTTGGCATGGGGCGCGGCTCCGGAGATCGTCCGCACCAGGCTCGCGGTTACCGGGACGTTCACGAAGTTGCCCGCCGCCACGCTGGCGAGCTGGGTGCCGTGGCCCTGCACGTCCTCAGGAGTTCCGTTCCAGACGAAGCTCCAGGCGCCGATCAGCTTGTCGTTGCAGACAACCGTGGGGCTGTAATTGGGATTGGACGGATTGCACCACCCCACGTAGTTGCCCGCTCCCCGGGGATTGGTGTGGTTGTAGCCGTCGCCCCCGACGTCGGCGAAAGAGGGGTGGTCCATGTTGATGCCGCTATCGATGATGCCGATCACCATGCCTTCGCCCTTGGTGCCGGGCAGGCCGCCGGTCTGAGTACCGTCCCAGATGCCGGGCACGCCGATCCACGCAGGGCCGCTGTCGGATTGGAGGCGGAATTTGACGTCGGGTTGCACCCGGCGGACCCCTGGCAGCCCGGAGATCAGGCCGGCCTCTTCCTTGCTCAGCTCCAGGGCCATGCCGTTGAACGCGCGGGTGTACTGGCGCAGGGCCGCGACCTCGCGCCCCACCTTGGCGCGCACCGCAGCCAGCGCCTCTCTCTGCCCGTGGCGCAGCTGCTCGACGTAGCGGAGGCTCCCCTCGGACCCGGCGTCGAGCTTCCGTTCGCCGCGGGACCTCGGTTGCGAGAGGGCGAGCGGCGGCCCGGCCAGCTCGACGATGTAGACCTCCCTGGCGTCGCCGCGCGGGGGACGCACAGGGGCATCTCCGGCCTCCGCCAGGGTAGCGGACAGGGCACAGGACAACACGGCGGAGACGAGCACACGTCGACGGCTCTGGATCACAGGGAGACCTCCTGAAGTAGGGTCCGGGTACCCCGATTCTACAGGAGGTGCTCAAAAGGGGGAATCTATTTCGGGGACTCCGGACGTATGGCGGCTGTAGAATGGCTGGAACGATCGGAGGAGCCATGGCCAGTCGTCAAGCCGTCATCGATATCCCGGAAGAGATCCTGCTGGCCGAGAAGACCGACGAGACCTCCTTCGCCCGCGAGGTACTGACCTTGGCCGCCGTCAAGCTGTACGAGCTCGGCCGGCTGTCGTCCGGCCGGGCCGCGGAGCTTGCGGGCATGCCCCGCGTCGAGTTCCTCCTCTCTCTGGGACGCTACAACGTCTTTCCCTTCGAGGCCGAGCTCCGCGAGCTGGAAGCCGCTCGTGGCTGAGGTCATCAGCAACACCTCTCCACTGCTCTACCTCTATCGCCTCCAGGCTATCGACCTTCTTCCCACGATGTTTGGGGGAGCCTGGACGCCAACCGCAGTGGTGCAGGAGCTGAGGGCCGGCCGCGAAAAGGGCTACGACGTGCCCGACCCGTCAGCATATCCCTGGCTCCGAGTGATGGATCCCCAGGCCGTGCCTTCCGAATGGCTTGCCACCGATCTCGGCCGCGGCGAGCTTGCCGCGCTCTCGCTTTCGCTCGAAAACCCCGAGAGGATCGTCCTGCTCGATGACGCCCTCGCCAGACGCATCGCTCAGCAAGCCGGCCTGACCGTCTGGGGAACCCTCCGTGTGCTGCTCGAAGCCAAATCCCGGGGGCTCGTGGAAAATCTCACTCCGCTCGTGGATCGGCTGGAGCGGACGGGGATGCGGATTTCCTCTTCGGTTCGCCTGCGCGTGCTCGCCCTCGCAGGCGAGTCCGAGTAACCTTCACGACACCACCCGGTCCGCCTGCAGGAACCAGAGCTCGAAGCGCGGCGGCTCCTCCAGGCCCAGGGCTTCGCGGAGCGCCCGCACGTAGGTGGCGCCCTGGGGAGCGTAGACGGCGACCCGGGCTTCCAGGGCCTCCGGATCGTCCGTCTTGTAGTCGGCCACGACCAGCCGGCCGGTCGCGGGATCGCGGTAGAGGAGGTCGATCGTCCCCGAGACGAAGCCCACGGAGCTCGCCGCGGGCGGGAGCAGCACCGGCAGCTCGCGGGCCAGGACGTGCTCGCGCAGGCCGCGCAGACGGACCAGCAGCCCACCCGCGGCGAAACGGTCCAGGAGCCCCTGCGCCAGGGGAAGGGCGCGGTCCAGGACATCCCCCTCGGCGAGCCGGGCGATGTAGACAGGAAGGAGATCCCGCTGGCGGCGCGCCTCCTCTTCGGGACCGGCAAAGAGATCCCAGGTCTCCAGGGCGCGATGGACGGCTCCACCCGCGGCCATGGCGGCCTCACGGTCGGGCGCCTGGCGGCGGACCCGCTCTCCTACCCGGCGCTCGGACTGCTGCTCGCGCAGGAGCTCGTGCGCCTCCTCCGAGGCCGCCCCCCCGAACGGCCGTTCCATGCGGGCCGCGGCCTCCTCCCGGCGGGTGGCCAGGGCCGCGGATTCCCGGGCGATCTCTTCGGGCGAGGGGAGAGCCGCGGCCGTCTCTCCGCCGGCCTCGCCGGCTTCCGCATCCGGCCGCAGCGCGGGGAGCTTCCAGAGCGCGCCGGTGCGGTCCGGGAAGGACCAGGCGCCCTCGCTCCAGCGCTGCGCCAGGTCGGGCCGGCCCGGACGCCAGCACAGCAGGTCGAGATGGTGGCGCGCCTGCTCGGGCGGCCGGGGATCTTCCTCCTGCCAGGTGCCGGCGAGCACCAGGCGGTCTTTCGCGCGGGTCATGGCCACGTAGAGCGTCCGCACCCGCTCGGCCGCCTCGACCTCCCGGCGCTCGGCCGCAACGGAGTCGAAGCCCAGGGTGGGCGCGCAGAACAGCCGGTACTCCCAGCGATACTCCCCTCGATCATCACCGGTCCTCCCCACCTCGGTCTTCGAGCCGCTCTCACCCATCGACTGCTTGTGGAGCTGCGCCAGGTAGACGTGCTTGAAGTCCAGCCCCTTGGCGCCGTGGATCGTCATGACCTGGACCGCGTCCTCGCTGCCGTCCTGGGGCCGCCCCTCCTCCGCTTCCCGCGCCTCGGCCACGCTCCGGCGCAGCGCCCGCAGCACCGCCGTGGCATCCCCGCCGCCGTCTTCCATCGCCGCCAGGAGCTGCCTGAAAAAGCGGTCCAGGTTCGCCAGGCGGTAGGGGCCGAGGTAGCGCGCCGCCTCGGTCACGTCCACCAGCAGCAGGCCGCGCACCTTCTCGATGAAGACGTCGGCGGGATCGGCCGCGAACGAAACGCGGAGGGCCGCCAGCGCTTCCACCGCGGCCAGGAGGGTCCTGTCCCATCCCCGGACGCGGTCGAGGGCCGGCACACCCCGCGGCAGCTCCTGCGCCGCTTTCGCGATCCGGTCCGCCACCGCCTGCACGTTGCCGCCGCCCAGCTCGGTCATCAGCTTGGGAAAATCGTTGTTCCAGAGGGGGATCAGGGCCGCGTCGGGCACTCCGACCGTGGGCGAGCGCAGCAGGGTGAGCAGCGCCAGGTGGTCGCCGGGGTCGAGCACCGCCCGCACCAGGGCCGCGGCGTCGATGACCTCGCGCCGGCGGTAGTAGTGCTTGTCCCGGCCCACGGCGAAGGGCGCGCCCGCCCGGCGCAGGGCTTCCAGATACAGATCGACCTGGCTCATGCCGCGCAGCAGGATCGCCATCTCGCTCCAGGGCTCGCCCCGCCGGTGAAGAGCGACCAGGTCGCTTGCGATGGCCGCGGCCTCCAGCTCCGTGGCCTCGACCGCCAGCGTCTCGTGCCCGCCGTCCTTGGTCCATGAGACCCAGTGCTCGACCGGCGCCCAGCTTTCCCGTCCATCATCCCTAAGAAAGCCAGGATCGTCCTTGCGGCGCTCGCAGGGGAGCAGCGGCTCGAAACGGGGTTGCAGGCCGGTGCGCGCCCGCATGACCGGCTCGATGCCGCGCGCCACCTCCTCCAGGATCGCGGGCACGGAGCGGAAGTTCTCTACCAGTGGCCGCACCTCGCCCCAGCCCTGCCGCACCCGCTCGAGGAAGCCGTCGTAGGCCCGCAGGTCGGCGTTCCGCCAACCGTAGATGGACTGCTTGGGATCGCCCACCAGGAAGAGCCCGGGGCGCTGCTCGGGCGGGCCGTCCAGGGCGATCCAGCGCAGGATCTCGCACTGCACCTGGTCGGTGTCCTGGAACTCGTCCACCAGAAGCTGATCGATGCCGCGCCGCACCCGCGCCCGCACTTCCGGGTGCCGCGCCAGGAGCCGCTCGGCGCCGGTGAGCAGGGAATCGAACGTGGCGATGCCGCGGATGCGCAGGAGGCGCGCGACCTCGGCGAGCCGCGGAGCCAGCGCCTTGCGGGCCGAACCGAGCAGCGCGGAGTCCACCTCGTCCAGATGGTCCAGCAACCGGCAGAGCCGTCCTGCCCTCGCGGCCAGATCCTCCCGGACCCCGCCCAGCAGGCGCCCCTCGGTCGGGCCGAGCGAGCCCCTCGCCCACTTGCGGAGGTGCTCCAGCAGGTTGCCCGGCAGCAGCTCCGCGGCGTGCTCCTGCATCGTCTCCAGGGGAAGCGGCCCCTCTGCGAGCAGCCGGGCGAGGAGGTCCGCCACGCCTTGCTCGATGGCCTTGGGGTTCTGGAGCCGGACGCCGGTCAGGAGCGGACCCACGAGGTCGTGCATCCCCTCGCAGGCTTCGACCAGCCGGCGGCGCAGCTCCGCCACCCTGTCCGGTGCGAGCGGGTCCTCCTCCAGGACCTCGGCGGGGAGGCCGGCCAGGACCAGCGCGGTCAGCGCCTCGGACACCTCGCGCGGGCCGAAGCCGCGGGCTGCCAGCGCCAGGAGGTCGAGATCTCCGGGATCGCCATAGCCCTCGCGCAGAGAGGCCTCGACCGTCTCGTGCACGACCTCCTGCAGGAGGAGGCCGTCGGCGTCGATGGCGAGATCGGGATGGACGCCCGCTTCCAGTGGATGGTCGGCGAGCAGCCCGCGGCAGAACGCGTGGATGGTGCGGACGGCCAGGTGGTCGAGGGTGGAAGCCAGGGCGCGAGCCCGCCGCGTCCGCTCCTCGGGAGGAGGGAGGACGGCGGGATCGAGCCAGGGCGGCGGCTCGTCCCCGCGCGCTAATCCACCGAGCGCGAGCGAGGCCCGGGAAGCCATCTCGGCCGCCGCCGCCTCGGTGAAGGTGATGGCTACGATCCCGCGCAGGACGCCCGCGGCGATTCGATCGGGGCTGCCATCCGGGCGCAGTCCGGCCGCCGCGGCGCGCTCGGCCAGCTCATGCTCCTTCCTCTCCCAGCCGGCGCCGAGCACCCAGGCGAGGAGGCGGCCGATCAGGGTGGTGGTCTTGCCGGTCCCGGCACCGGCCTCCAGGACGAGCGGACGGTCGAAGCGGCGCTGCGCCTCCAGCCGTGCCGCGCGGTCTTCCTGGCGCAGGCGCTCGTCGTCCCGGCGCGAACCGAAGGCCCCGACGAGGAGACGGCCCGCGGTCATGTCGTTTCCTTCGACGCAAGCCGCCAGACCTGCAAGAGAGCGGCTTCTTCGGGAGTCGGCTCGCCGCCGTTCCGCATGCCCTCGGCCCACTCAAAGAGCCGCAGCCGCGCACCCGAGTCGCCGCGCACGCAAGCTTCGGCGACCTCGCAGACCTTGCAGCGGCCGGGCTCGCCGCGGCCGGCCGGGTCCACGACCCGGGGGAAGAAGGCGCCCGCGTCCCAGACGGAGAGCACGGCCCGGACCGTCCCCTGGAAGGCTTCCGCGAGATCCCGGTCGTCCGGCCCGGCCTCGAACACCCGCGCCTCCACGTCGGGCCGCAGGAAGAGATAGCGCCCGACCGCCTGCTCCGAGGCGAGCCCGTAGGCCACGCCCTGGAGATGCGTCCCGGCGCGGACCTTCTCCATGAAACCCCGGCGCCGCACCTCCTCCCGCTTGGCCCTGGAGATCGGCTTGCCCGTCTTGTAGTCGGTCCGGCGCAGCGCCCCGTTCTCCAGCAGGTCCACCCGGTCGGCGCGGAAGCGGACGGAGCGGGCGCGGCCCTCGGCGTCCCGCACCTCCAGGCTCCCCTCGTCCTCGACGCGCAGCACGGGCAGCGGCCCCTCGGCCCAATCCGAGTCGCGGGCCGCTTCGAGCCGGGGGCGGACCTGCTCCGCCAGCGCCCGGGCGAGCCCGGGGAGGAAAATGCCTTCCTCGGCGAGGAGCCGCGCCGACTCCTCCTGCAGCCCCGTTTCGAGGTTGCGCTCCGCCGGCCAGGGCACGGCCACGATGCCTTTCTCTTTCTCAACACCGGCCTCGCGGGCGATCCGCTCCAGGACCGCATGGGCAAGGTTTCCGAGCAGGAGGGGATCGGTGCCGGGCGCCATCTCCAGAGGATCGGGCGTCGGCTCCAGGCGCAGCAGCTTCTGCAGGAAGAGCTGCCAAGGGCAGGAGGCCATCGCCTCCAGATAGGTGACCCAGAGCTCGCGGCGCCGCGGGTCCTTCTCGTGGCCGCTCATCGACCCGACGAATCCGAAGTAGGGGCCGAGCCGGGCGCGGGCGGCGCGGCCTTCGGGCGTGCGCAGGTCGGGATCGAGCTCGTCCAGGATGGCAAGGCGGGCGGCGGCGAGATTGTCACCCAGCGCGATATTCAAAACCCGCCCCAACCCGCTCCGAGGGCCATGCAGCGCCGCGAGCACCGCCCGCTCTCCCGCCGTCCTCGGACCCTGGCCCACCGCCTCCCGCGACCAGAGCGCCGGCACCTTGGGCACGTCGCCGAGATCTCTGAGAAGTGGCGAAGGTGAGAGCGCCTTGCCGTCCTCGTCGACTCCCTGCCAGGAGAGGGTGACCGCCGGGCTCGCGGAGAGCAGGTGAGCGAAGAGCCAGCGCTCCTCGTCGAACCCGGCGAGCTTGACCGGCACATCGGGGAGGACCCGCTGGAGCACGCGGCGCAGATCGTCCGGCAGCAGGGGGTCTTCCCGCACGCCGCGGGGGAAGACGTCCCGGTTCAGGCCGATCAGGAAGAGATGCTCGAAGGTGCGTCCGCGGGCCTCCATGGCCGAGAGCACCTGAACGCCGCCGCCCTTGCCTCCAAGATCGGCCGTGCCGGCCTCCTCCAGCTCGCGGGCAAGAAGGCGCCGCAGCTCGTCGCGGTCGAGGGTGAAGCGCTCGGGCACCTCCCGGGCGAGCGCCTCCATGGCTTCGAAGATCGGCCCGTCCCCCTCGCGCCATCCGAGATCCTGCACGAGCAGGGCGTGAAGGCGGGAGAGGTGGTCCGCGGCGCGGGCCTCCTCGGGCCAGGCCCCGAGCCGCTCGCGCACCCGGCCGGCCAGCTTCACGGCAAAGCGGATCGACTCCCCCGCCACACGGCGGCGCACCGCGTGGACCTCCCTCACCCCTTCTTCGAGATCGACCTCCTCCCCCTCGCGGTTCGACTCCCGCAGCCCGTGGCGGACCGGCAGGGGGAACGAGTCGGTTTCGGCTTTCAGGAAGAGATCGGGGCGGAGCGCGGCCACGTCCCGCAGCCGCCCTGCCCCGAGAGAGGCAAAGGCGAGCCGGAGGTCCACCCCGGCGATTCCCGAGATCCCGGCCACGGCGTCGAGCCAGCGGTCGGCCGGTACGTCCTCACCTCGGCGGAGCAGCTCAAGGAATGCGCGGACGCCGCGGCCGGCAGGGCCGAGCGCGCCGCGGGTGCCCAGGGCCGAGAACGGCACGCCTAGCCGACGCAGATGGCGGGACAGTGGGAGCCGATAGGCAGTAAGGTCGCGAGCCACGATACCGATCCCCTCGGGGCGGGCTCCGCTATCCAGCAGGGCACGGATACGTCGAGCCACTTCGCGGGTCTCGGCCCCGGTCCCGGGAGCCTGGAAGCGCTCGACCCGAGGGGGAGCTACGTCGGCCAGAGGAGGCGGAGGCGCCTCTTCGATCTGGGCGACCGGAGAGAGCCGCGCGGCGAGGCGCTCGGTGAACGCGCTCTCGACTCCCTCTCCCTGCCACGCGGGAGGACGGTCGAGGACGAGCACCGCCTGCCGTCGCCGCAGCAGCGACTGGAGGAGATCGGCGGCCACGCCGGTCGCGTCCGCGAATCCATGGATGAGGACGGCCCGGGCCGGGAGCACCCGATCGGCATCCGTCTCCAGAAGGTCGGAGGCACGGCGCAGAAGAGACCCGAGAGCGCCCAACTCGCGGCGCCGCATCTCCTCTTCGGTGCGGGCCGCCACCCGCACCAGGGCGCGGGCGCGCTCCACCGCGGCACGGCTGGCGACATAGGAACCGTCCAGGCTCAAGGCTTCGAGAGCCGCGTCGGCATGGACGGGCTCCAGCCCCGCGTCCAGAAGATCGCGGGCCGTGGCCGAGACTCCGCCGTAGCCATCCACGAGATCTCCGAGACCCGCCCGGAGGGAAGGCTCCTTCGCGGCATGGCGCTGAGAGAGGATCTCGGTGAGGGGAAGCCCCCTGGGTGCCGCCTCACCGGCCCGCTCCAGGATTTCAAAAGCGAGGCCGTGGAGAGTCTGAATGACGACGCCGGCAGCCGACCGGTGCCGCGCAACCACCGCGGCAGCATGAGCCCGCAGGCTGCGCGACGGCACCACGACACGAACGGGGAGCGCGAGGAGGGAAGGATCCCGGCGGGCCGCATCGAGAAGCCCGGCCAGGCGATCCAGGACGGCAGCTTCGGCGGCAAGAGCGCCGCGCGCGACAAGGACCTTCCCCGGAGGAGAAGGAGGTCCCGCAGGGCTCTCCGACTCGAAAAGGCTGAGCTGGACTGCCACGGGGCAAGGATATCGCGGAAGACTCGACACTCCCGAAATCAGAGTGGCTTTCCCTGGGAGCCCACCCTGCGCCTGCTTGGTTGACTCTCAGCACCGACGGGAGCTAGGCTTTTGTCGTGAAAGTTCAGACCTCGGTTTCCCTTTCCGAAGACCTGCTCGCGGCTCTAGAGCGCCGAAGCCAGGATGCCCAGGATAGATCCGCGATCGTCGAGGCGGCTCTTCGGGCCTACCTGGAGCAGCCCCGGCGCGGTGAGGATGCAGGCGACCTGGAGATCATCAACTCCCACGCGGCGGAGCTCAACGAAGAGGCTGCCGATGTGCTCGAGTATCAGGTCATTCCTTGAGGCGAGGCGATCTCTACAGGGTCAGGCATCCCTCGGCGCTCGACCCTCGTAGATCCCGGGTATTCGTCGTCGTAAGCCGTCAGCTTCTCCTCGACTCCAGCTTCTCCAGCGTCATCTGCTCTCCGATCTACACCCGCCGGGATGGCCTTCACAGCCAGGTTCCCGTTGGGGTCGAGCAGGGACTCAAGCACGACAGCAGCATTCACTGCGATGAGCTCGTCAGCCTGCCGAAGTCCGTTCTGACCGACTACATCGGCCATCTCTCACCGGAAAAGCGCCTTGAGCTCGACCGGGCGCTCGCGTTCGCTCTCGATCTGACGACCCTGTTCGCCGGTTGAGATCTCGTCCGATCAGTTCCGCTGTCAGCCTCTTCTCCAACCGTGGCTGTCCCCGGGGGTCCTGCCGGCCCAAGCAGCCCCCCGAGGTCCAACGGTGAATCGATTGTCAATGAACGTCGGGAGGAGGCGGGTCCGCGAGGAAGCCGCCTCCTCCCCTAGCCGAGCTACTCCGGCACAGGCGCGAATGGGTGGATTGGGCGGCGACGGGTCGGCCGGCTGGGGAGCGCGGCGCTTGCGCAGCGGCGCGATCCCGAACTCCACCAGCTTTTCGCTGTGGCCACCGTAGTGGGCCTTCAGGGCGGAGCGCAGCCGCGAAGCCGCGGCCCGCCCTTCCGCCACCAGGGCACGGGTGCGCTTGGCCCCGTAACTGAGTTGAGCCCGGGCAGCGGCCTTGTCCGCCTCCTGGTCCTTCCCTTCCTCCAGGATCCCCTCCAGCGGTGTGACGAGCCCCGTGAGGTTGGGCAGCGTCGGATCGTTGTTCTGGTGGTTGCTGACTCCCTTGAGCAGGAGGTCCCAGTCGGCCAGGAAATCGGCAAACGACGAGATTTCAGGCATGATGCTTCTCCTTTCATTTCTACTACTGTTTGATGTTTTCTCCCTTCTGCCGGACCACCCGGCGAAGGGATGCTGCGAGTCAAGCAGAGACAATCTGCTAATTTGGAACACCACACTACATCATGGACACCTCCTTTCATCAGTACCGGTCCTGTGCTTCTTTGAACGCCGAGGGGTAGAATGCCTAACTCTCTTGGTCTTGTCAATACCCAATTTGGTTACCGGGCGAACTTTAGCTTCGGCGCTTGCTTCGCTCTATCATTCCGTGCCAGGATAATCACTCGCACACTGGCCCTTCGTGAGCGGAGCTTGTCCACAAATACCAGCAGCAGCAGAAGATGCGATTGCAGATGCTGCTCGGTAGCGTGCGGTAGATGCGCGGGGCCGGGACGCAACCGCGCGAGGTTCGGAGCATCTTGTCCGAGCCTGTGCGGACGCCGCGGAAGGTCCGGCGGCATCCGCCCGGGATCGAGTGGGAGCTACCAGGGCCGCGGCGAAGCGGCTGGACCCCGGACGGAAGCAGCAGAGGGTCGAGCAGGACGCTCAGCAGGTCGAGCGAAAGGCGCGGGAGGCCGGGCAGAAGCATCCGGAGCTCGAGCGCCGACCGGCACCGTGGATGCGTCCACGTCTGCCGCGGGTTCTCTGACAATCGATGGACGCGAGGATGGGGACCGGCCCTGTCGGGGCCAGGGCCGTCCCCCTGCCCCTCGTGTGTCTGCAACAGACTCAGGTGCGCGGCGGTATGATTCTCCAGAGGAGAAGACCATGACCCGACGGCTCACTTGCGTTCTGCTGGTGCTGTGGAGCGTTTCCGCCCTGGCGCAGGAAGCGCCTCGCCCGACCCTCGACCTCACGGAAGCCGATCTCGGCGAGATCAAGGCCGCGGTGCTCCGGCACTATGAGACGAAAAAGCCACACAACTGGGAAGGTTTCGCCCAGGAGCTCCGGCGGGGAGCGTTCTTCCCCGCCGAGGAAGGCCGGGGACCCCGCATCGGCATGTTCGAACTGGCGCTGAAAAACGACCGGCTCGCCCTGATCCGCCAGCCGCCGCCCGCTTCCGTGATGGCCTACTTCGGGTTCTTCCTGGCCAAGGTGGACGGCCAGTGGGTCGTGCTCGACGAGTACTTCGAGGAAGAACGGATCATCGAAGAGGAGGAGTAGTCCCCTATCCCGCCGCCACCCGATCCCGCCGCTCCAACTCCTGGTCCTTGTACTGAAGCAGATACAGCCGGTAATAGATCCCGCGCAGGGCCAGCAGCTCCTGGTGGGTGCCCATCTCGCGGATCTCTCCCTTGTGCATGACGAGGATCCGGTCCGCCTTCTGGATGGTGGACAGGCGGTGGGCGATCACGATGCTTGTGCGGTTGACGAGCAGACGGTCGAGCGCCTTCTGGATGAGCTGCTCGGTCTCCGTGTCGATCGAGGAGGTGGCCTCGTCCAGGATCAGGATGCTCGGGTCGAAGGCGAGCGCCCTCGCAAAGGCGATGAGCTGCTTCTGGCCGACCGAGAGCCCCGCTCCCCGCTCGCGCACCGGCGACTCGAAGCCTCCCGGCAGGCGCTCGATAAAGGGCAGGGCGTGCACCTCCCCCGCCGCCCAGCGCAGGCGCTCGTCGTCGATGCTCTCTTCCCCGAGACGGATGTTCGCCCCGACGGTGCCGGAGAAGAGGAAGACGTCCTGGAGCACCATGGCCACGCTCCGGCGCAGGCGGGGGAGGTCCCAATCCTTGACGTCGATCCCGTCCACCCGCACGGCGCCGCTGTCCACGTCGTAGAAGCGGAGGAGGAGGTTCGCCAGCGTGCTCTTGCCCGCTCCCGTGTGGCCCACCACCGCCAGCGTCTCCCCGGGCTGCACCTGG
>DATLNC010000130.1:0-28287 GCA_035536935.1 Thermoanaerobaculia bacterium | reverse complement strand
GGGGAGAGGCTCCTCCCCGACGAAAACGCCGTGCGCACGCCGGGGAGCACGAGCCCCTTTACTTCTGGACTGGATTGCTTACAATTGCGAGTTGCCCGGGTGGGAGCGTCAACCCGGCCGTCCACGCCTCAATACGCAGAGTCACAGCTACGATCCGATCGGGTGCCGTCGGGCCTGGGAGGTCCATCATGGAGCTGGGTAGTCTGCAGCACGATATTACGATCCAGAGCTTCGACACCGGCACCTTCGCCTGGGCCCAGGACGGCTTGGAGACGAAGCGGCGGCGAGCCGCCGGGCACCTCGTCCCCCGCCTGCGCAACAGCCTGGGCGCTCAAGCCTGGGTCACCCTCTTCCACGAGCACATGGCCCGCTACACCCCGGCAGGCATGCTCCACCATGTGGACGACGCCTGGGCCTTTGCGGAATCGATCGAGCGCACGACCCAGAACCCGGACATCTATCTCGCCGGCCAGGACGATCTGGTGTCGTTGCGCCTGCGCTACGTCCGCGATCCAAAGCAGACGGCGTTTCGCATCCGCGAGCGCCGCGGCCCCCTGCTCGCCATGCTGCACACGCCGCAGCGGGCCATGGTGGTGAAGCTCCCCGGCACACCCGGGAGGCTGTGGTACGTGCGGGTGTAGGGTGTCCAGTAGTTTCGCTCAGGACCCGATACTCACGCCCCAAGCCCCCTCCCCCACCTTGACCGTGGCCATGACGCGGCCCGTTGCCGTGTCGATCACCGACACGTCGTTGCTCAGCCCGTTCGCGGTATAGACCCGTTTGCCGTCGCGGGTGATGGCGATCCCCCACGGGCGCCTGCCCACGGGGATGGCCTGGATCACCTTCCCCTTGCCTCCCCTGGCGATATCGATCACTGCCACGCTGTTGCCATGGCCGTTCGCCACATAGACGCGCCGTCCGTCGGGCGAGGCCACGACCCCCACCGGCTTGGCCCGGCTACCCAGATCGATGACGTCGATCACCTGGTGCGTGGCCGTGTCCACCACGGAAACCGTGCCGCCGATCTCGGCGGTGATGTACGCCCGGTCTCCCTTGGGCGAGAACGCAGCAGCCCGCGGCCGGGGGTCCACCAGAAAGCTGGCCACGACCTTCCGCGCCTGGGTGTCGATCACCGAGACGGTGTTGCTCGTCTCGGCGGTGACGTAGACCCAGCGGCCGTCCGGGCTGATGGCCACCCCTTCGGGCTCGATGCCCACGATCAGAGTGGCAATCACCTTCCCCAGACGGGTGATGCTCGCCGTGCCGGCATCCTCGTTGGAGGTGAACAGGGTGGAGCCGTCGCGGCTGACCGCGAACTGCTCGGGATCGCTGCCGGCGTCGTAGCGGCCCAGGATCCTGCGGCCCGCGAGATCGAAAGCCAAGATGGCGTCCGCGGTGCTCTGGGCCTGCCTCGCGGTGTCGCTGAGCGCCACGAAGACACGATTACCATTCACATGAATGCCCCGGGGGCGGGAGCCGACCTTCAGGGTGGAGACGACTTTGTTGGTGGCGGTGTCGATCACCGAGACGGTGCCGGAGCGCTCGTTGCTCACGTAGGCGAAAGGGGAAGCTTGGGCTGCGCCGGAAAGGACGGCAAGGACACCAAGGACAGCAAGGACTCTCACTCCGGCAGCACCTCGCCGACTACTTTGCCCCCGGCCACAACATAGAGCGGCTGCCGCAGGCCATGGTCCTCGGGGCGGAACCACAGGCGCTCGCCCTTGTGACCGTCGAAGCGCAGGCGCTCCAGGGAGGTGGCGCGCAGCGCCATCTCGGCTGCGATCATCACGGCCAGCCAACTCGCCCAGGCGAGAGAGTCCATGGGCGCTCCGAAGCGCGACTCGAAACGGCTGTTGAGCTGCTCGGCTCCGAAGCGGGTGAGGGATGAGTGCCAGTCGACGACCTGCCCTCCCTCACCGCCCCAGCGGGCCAGGGCTTCGCGGCGCTCGGCCGGGCTCGAGGACACGTGGAAGACGTTGGCCCGCAGCGGCCCGGGATCGCCCATGTCTCCCGTGGTGAGCAGCGGCACCCCGGGGCGCTCCTCCTCTCCCACGACGGCGATGACGCCTTCCAGATCGGTGCTCAGCTCGAAACGGGCTCCGAGGAGCTCGGCGGTGCGGCCGGCCTCCTCGGCCCCGAGCTGCGCGCCCCGTACGGCTCTCTCGTCGGATGCCACGTGCCCGACGCGGATCACGCGCCGCTCACCCAGGAAGGGAAGCACGGCGAGCGAGGCCAGGAGCTCTCTGCGGGTCATTGCAGGGTATAGAGATAGGCGGCGATGTCGCGGCCGTCCTGCTCGGTGACGTGCAGGTTGGGCATGGCGGTGCCGGGCTCGATCCCCTGCGGATCGCGGATCCAGCGCATCATGTTTCCGGGGGTGTTCTCCAGGCGGCCGGCCAGATAGACGCGGCTGCCGATGCGGTCGAGCGGCGGACCCACGAGCCCGGTCGCGCCGTCGACCCCGGGGATCGTGTGGCAGGTCGAGCACCCATACTGGCGGATGGCGACCTGCCCACGGCTGGGATCGCCGCCGGTCAGGCGCGCCGCCTTCTCCTCCTTGCTGCTGCAACCCGCCAGGAGCAGGGCTACCATCAGGAGTATCCTCATCCACGCCTCCGTGCCAGGGTCTCGCTCTGGGTGTGGGCAACCCGCCGCTCCGCTTCACCCAGCCAGGCCGCGAAGAGCGCCAGACCAAGCAGCAGGAAGATCACCCCCGCCGGCACCCACATGAGGAGCCCCGCGAGCTGCTGGTCTTCCAGGGCGTTCAAGTTCCACTTCATCGTCCGGGCCTCGTAGATGGGATACCACAAACGGGGCGCGACCGTGAGCAGCGCGCCCAGGACGCTGCTGTGGACCGCGGTCGTGAACACGTAGAAGACCGCCATGCCGTAACCGATCCGCCCGAAGCGCCCGTACACCAGGGCCCACCAGAACAGGCAGGCCGTGACGAAGAAGCACAGGTGCTGCACCGCATGGACAGCGTCGTTGCGCAGCGCCCCCTCGTACAGGCTCGGCACGTGCCAGACCCACAGCGCCACGGCATGCAGCACCCACACCACGAGCGGCCCGGTGAGCCCCCGCCACGCGGAGGTCACCGCGGGCGACTGGATCCAGCCGCCGATCCGCTCCCGGCGCTCGGCCCCGAACGCCCAGAGGAAGGCCAGGAGCGTGCGGCCCAGCACCAGCAGAGGCGCCGAGACCAGCATCAGCACCTCGTGCTGCGCCATGTGCGCCGAGAACAGGATGTCGCTCAAGGGGTCGAGCGGCGAGATCAGGGCGACGACGACCGAGAGCCACCCCGCCGCGAACGCTCCGGCCTCCCACTTCCGGATACCCTGCCCCACCCCTGCCCGCGCCCACAGCCGGCGCAATCCGCGGATGTACAGCCAGCCGGAGAGGGCAAGGAACAGGAGCACGAAGGGATCCCACGTCCACCAGCCCCAGAAGGCTTCGGAAAGATGGGTCTCGTTGCCGTGAGCCAGAGTCCAGATCATCGCACGCACGCCCCCAGGAACCAGTTCGGCAGCTCCGTGGCAAGGATGACGATGAGGAAGAACAACCCGCTCCCGATCCCCGAAGCCGCGAGGAAGCGGCTGCGCGTGGCGACAGTCTTCCCCCGGTCGGTCGACTCGCTGGGGAGCCGCTGGTACTCCCCCCAGGACAAGAATGTGGTGCCTGCCACGGCCAGCAGGGCGAAGACCGTCAGCGCGTGCAGCCACCACTCCACCCGCGCCTCGCAGGCCGAGGGGGTCAGGACGTAGCTGAGCTGCTGCTGCAGCGCCCAGATCATCGGCGGCGCCAGCATTAGCAATGATTGGCTCTTACTTCCCATGCTCATCTCCGGAACAGGCCGGGGTCCCAGAAGAGGATCGCGTAGAGCGGCACCCAGGAAACCACCACGAAGAACCAGTAGAGCCCGTTCAGGCGCAGGTCCAGCCGGTGCTTCTCCTCCACCGGTCCCCGGAACAGCAGAACCAGGAAGAGCAGGTTCTCCCCGCAGGAGGTCAGCAGGTGGAGCGTGTGCAGGCCGAAGATCGTCCAGACGATGGAGCCGTAGGCATGATGGTTCCAGCGAAAGGTCATGCCGGGGAATTCGAACGCCCTCAGGGTCAAGGAGACGAGGCCGAGAACCGTGGCCACGAAAAGCCAGGTGCGCATCGGCCGCAGGGCGCCGTCCAGGGCCGCGCGGTTCGCCCGGTGCATGGGATAGGCGCTCGCCAGCAGCACGGCCAGGTTCACCGTGCCCAGCAGGTGCGGCATCTGCACCCCGGGCGGCGGCCACTCGACCGCGCCGCCGCGCAGGTAGAAGTAGGTCACCATGGCGAGCGCGAAGACCGTGCTCTCGATCGTGATCAGCCCGACGACGCCCCACCAGAGCGCGTCGCGGGGGCCGAAGGCGAAGGTCGGCAGCCCGGAGACGTCGATCGTCGGCCGGTCCCTCACGGCTGCTCCTCCATCAGCTCCCGGTGCGGCGGCTTGGGCCAGAACCAGCCGATCAGCGCCACCCCGGAAAGGATCAGGCCGACCGGCAGGCCCCACGGGGAGAAGATCGCAACGATGAAGGTGATCGCGGTGGTGATCGCCAGGAAGAACGGCCAGAGCGTCGGCTTGGGCAGCTCGGTCCTATGGTCCGGCTCGGCGTCGAGCAGGTTGGTGACCAGCACCTCCCGCTTGTCCGACCGCAGCCCCACCACCACCGGCGAATTCTCGGTGCGCGACCACAGGGCGTAGCGTCCCTGCACGGTCGGGATGTAGAGGAAGTTGTAGGGCGGCGGCGGCGAAGGGGTCGACCACTCCAGGCCGTCCGCGCCCCAGGGATCGGCGCCTGCCACGGGCCCGCGCTTCGCGCTCCAGAGCGCATTGAGGATGAATGTCACCATACCCAGCCCGAGCACCGAGGCGCCCGCCGTGGCGAGCTGGTTCAAGCCCGCCCAGCCGGTCTCCGGAAGGTAGGTGTAGACCCGGCGCGGCATGCCGTCCAGGCCGAGCTGATGCATGGGGAAGAAGACCAGGTTGAACCCGATGAACGTAAGCCAGAACGACCACTTCCCCGCCCGCTCCGACATCATCCGGCCGGTCATCTTCGGGTACCAGAAGTAGAGCGCGCCGAGCAGCGGGAAGACCGCGCCGCCGATCAGAACGTAATGGAAATGCGCCACCACGAAGAACGTGTCGTGGAGCTGGAGATCGAGCGGCACCGAGGCGAGCATCACACCGGTCAGACCGCCGAGCACGAAGATGGCGACGAAGCCCAGGACGAAGAGCATCGGCGTCCGGAGCTGAAGCCGCCGTGCGGACCACATCGTGGCAATCCAGCAGAAGATCTGCACCCCGCTCGGCACCGCGATCATGATGCTCGCCGCCGTGAAGAAGCTCTGCCCGAGCTGCGGCAGGCCGGTCGCGAACATGTGGTGCACCCAGAGGCCGAAGCCGATGAAGCCGTTGGCGACGAGGGCGAGCACCATGGCGGTGTAGCCGACGATCTCCCGACGGGTCATGGCGATCACGATCGCCGACACCATGCCCAGCGCCGGGATGAAGATGATGTAGACCTCCGGGTGGCCGAAGAACCAGAACAGGTGCTGCCAGAGGATCACGTCCCCGCCCTCGGCCTGATTGAAGAAGTGCGTATCGACCAGCCGGTCCAGGGCCAGGTAGGCGCTGCCCAGCATGACCGAGGGCATGGCGAAGATGACCATGAACCCGGTGATCAGCTGCGACCAGACGAAGAGCGGCATGCGGTTGAGCGACATGCCCGGCGCGCGGTGCTTGAAGATGGTGGCGATCATGTTGACCGCGCTGGCCAGGGCCGAGATCTCGGTAAAAGTGATCATCTGCGCCCACACGTCGGCCCGCTTGCCCGGGGAGAACTCCGGCCCCGAGAGCGGCACGTAGGCGAACCAGCCCACGTCCGGCCCGAAGTCGAGGAAGAAGGCCACGTACAGGAGGACGCCGCCGGCCAGGTAGGTGAAGTAGCTGTAGTTGGAGAGCCGCGGAAACGCGGTATTGCGCGTGCCGATCATGAGCGGCACGAGGTACAGACCCATGGCCTGCATGATCGGCACGGCGAACAGGAACATCATGGTGCTGCCGTGCATCGTGAAGATCTGGTTGTAGCGGTCGGGGCCGAGGAAGCTGTTCTCGGGCCGGGAGAGCTGGATCCTCATGAGCACGGCCTCGAGGCCGCCCAGGCCGAAAAAGATGAAGGCGGTGACAATGAACCGCTTGCCCAGCACGGCGTGGTTCTCTTCGGCGAGCCACCCCGAGAGACCGCCGGGCGTGCGCCAGGTCGCCTCGAGCTGCCGGCGCTCGGTTTCTGGGGATGGCGCGGACGGTGGTGTCGGCTCCTCTCTCTCCGGTGCGATCATCTGAGGGCCTCCAGATAAGCGAGCACCGCTTGCAGGCTCTCCGAGCTCATGGCCGTGGGCGGCATCAGGTTGCCGGGCTTGACCGATTGTGGATCGAGGAGCCAGCCGCTCAGATGGCCGCGGTTGTTCGGCATGGTCCCGGCCGCCAGGGTGCGGCGGCTGGCCACATGAGTGAGATCGGGGCCGAGCCGGCCCGAGGCCTGGGTGCCGCGGACCGTATGGCAGTTGGCGCACGGCAGGCGCTCGACGAGATACTTCCCCAGGGCCTGCTGCGGCGTGCGGGGCGGCGCCGACGACTGCCGCTGCGCGTCGGCCCAGGCACGGAAGCGCTCCGGCGGATCGGCGATCACCAGCAGGGCCATGTGCGCGTGCTGGAAACCGCAAAACTCCGCGCACTGGCCGCGGTACACGCCGGGACGGTCGGCCTCGATCCAGATCACGTTGGAGTAGCCCGGGATCAGGTCCTTCTTGCCGTGCAGGTTCGGCACCCAGAAGCTGTGGATCACGTCGCTCGATTCGAGCTGGATCTTGACCGGCCGGCCCACCGGGATGTGGATCTCGTTCGCCGTGGTGATCGACTGGCTGGGGACGGGATCGACATACTCGACCTGCCACCACCACTGCTTTCCCGTCAGCTTCAGGTTCAGCGGCTCGCCTGGCAGCGTTGCGGTCGCACGCCCGATAGCCACGCTGCCCGTGAGGAGGACGAAGAGCAGCACCACCGTCACGGCCGTCGCCGCTCCGATGGCCTTCACCAGGCGGCGGTGGGTGGCGGGAGGCGGCGGGCCGGGCAGATCCTCTTCGTCGGTGATCTTCGTCCGGCGGCGGAGCACGGCCGCGAGCAGCGCGAGGATCACCAGCACGAAGACGGCCGCGCAGATCCAGTACATCAGGTCCCAGAGGCCCAGGATGCGCTCCGCCATCGGCCCCGCCGGGTGGAGGACAGACTGATTCATCCCGGATGCTCCGCGGGCGCGCGGACCGGCTCTTCCTTGCCCTCCCGCTTCATCTCGGACTCGCCCGGATAGAGGTCGTCGCTGCGCCCGGGGGAAGCGCTCTTGCCCGTGAGCTGGCCCAGCGACCGCACGTAGGCCACCAGCTTCATGACATGGTCGTTCGAGATGTGGCCGCCGAACGACGGCATCCCGTTGGGCCTGCCCGAGACGATCGTGTCGTAGATGTTCTGCGGCTCGTAACCGTAGATCCACTCGTCGTCCATGAGCGGCGGGCCCATGCCGCCGCCGCCGTGGGAGTGGCAGCCGGCGCAGTTGTACCACTCGTACAGCCGCTTGCCCTCGCTGATCTGGTAGGCGTTGACCTCGTACGCCGTCTCCTTGACGGCTTCCGGCAGAACCTGGCCGGGCTGGAGAGGAGAGATCCGCACCCGGACCGGGCGCGCAGCCGCGGGCGCGGCGGACTGAAGCTCGCGCTTTTCCCGCGGGCAGCCCATGAGCGCCAAGGCGGCGAGCACGAGGAGGATTCGTTTAGACAAGTGGCACTCCGTACTCGTCGAGAAGGGCCTCGATCTCCGGCTTCCGCCGCTCCAGGATCGCATCCAGCTCCTCCTTCAGTTTCGTGTCGCCCCGTCGCACCCCCATCGCGATATCGAACACGAATGGAAGGAAGGGGAGGTCGATCTGCGGCGACACGGGCACGATCTCCAAGGCGACGCCGGCTTGGGCCCGATACCGTTGCGCGGCCCAGCCGGCGAGCGGCCCCCAGACCACCGCGACATCCACGTCGCCGTGGGCGACCGCCTCGACGACCGCGGCCGGCGGGCTCTCCTGCCGGTAATCGCCGTAGACGCTGTAGCCATGGACGTTTCCCACCACGCCGCGGGCGGCGAGCGCGTGGGCCGGCGGCGCGTTGGCGTAGTCGTCCCCCACGAGCTGCACCCCGATCTGCATCCTGCGCAGCACCGGATCGTCGAAGGAGCGCACCCTCAGACCCCGGCGCGTGACGAACACGTAGGTCGACCGGTAGTAGGGCCGCGTGGCCAGGGCCAGCTCGTAGCTCGCGGGGATGCCCATGACCACGTCGCATTTCCCGGCGTTGAGCGTGCCGCGCAGGAAGCCGCGGCGCTGCGCCCACCAGGTGTAGGAGACCTCGGCGCCCATCTCGCGCGCCACCAGCTCGGCGAGCCGGTTCTCGAAACCCTCCAGCCGCTGGTTCGAGAACGGCAGGTTGTTCGGATCGGAGCAGACGCGGAGCACCCGCGCCGGTACCGACGCCGCGAGGAGACCGGCCATTCCAACCAGAAGCGCGAGGAGAACCGCCAGCTTCTTCATGGCAGCGCGAAGACGTAGAGCATCCCGCCGTCGGTGGTGTGCTGAGGCAGGTCCCTCATGGCGTTCACGAAGCCGAGCGCGGCAGTGGCGTCACGCGAGTCGAGGTTGTTCGAGACGATCGCGCCGGGCCAGCCGCCCACGCCGGAAAGCACGGCCACGTACTGCTTGCCGTCCGGGCCGCGGTAGGTGATGGGCTGGCCGATGATCCCGGAGCCGACCTTGAACTTCCAAAGCTCCTGGCCGGTGCGGGCATGAAGCGCCTTGAACCAGCCGTCCATGGTGCCGTAGAAGACCACGTCGCCCGCGGTGACCACCGTGCCGCTCCAGACCGGAAAGCTCTCCTTCACCTTCCACATCGCCTTGCGGGCGACCGGGTCCCAGGCCGTGACCTCGCCGCGATGGCCGCCGGGGCCAGCGTACATCCGCACGTTGGCGCCCACGAACGGGGTGCCGGCGATGTAGTTCGCCTCCACCCCCTCGTAATCCATGCACAGGTTCTGGTGCGGGATATAGAGCCAGCCCGTCTTCGGCGAGAAGGACATGGGCTGCCAGTCCTTGGCTCCGGGGGACGCGGGGCAGATCTCCCGCACCACCTTGCCCACGCCGGTCTTCTTGGTCTCGACCGGGATCAGCCGTCCGCTCTTCAGGTCCACCCCGCGCGCCGCCGTGTTGTAGACGAACGGGGTGGCGGAGAGCACCTCGCCCGTGGTGCGGTCCATCACGTAGATGAAGCCGTTGCGCTCGGCGCGCACCAGCACCTTCCGTCCGCTGAGATCGAACAGCAGGCTCTCGTTGATCGCGTCGTGGTCATACAGGTCGTGCGGGCTGAACTGGTAGAACCACCTGGCCGTGCCGTCGTCCGGATCGCGGGCGAACATGCCGGTCGTCCACTTGTTGTCGCCGGGGCGCTGGTCCGGGTTCCAGGGGCCGGGATTACCCGTGCCGTAGTAGACGAGGTCGAGCTCGGGGTCGTAGGAGATCCACCCCCAGACCGTGCCGCCGCCGGTCTTCCAGGCATCGGCCGGCCAGGTCTTCACCCCCAGGTCCTTGCCGCGGTCCATGGCGTAAAAGGGTTTGAAGCCGGGGCCGATCAGGACATCCTTGTCCGGGCCGGTGTTGTACGCCCGCCAGGCGACCCGGCCGCTGCCGGCGTCGATCGCCGTGAGCCAGCCGCGCACGCCCATCTCGCCGCCGCTGTTGCCCACCAGGACCTTGCCCTTGACCACCAGGGGAGCCATGGTGATCGTCTCCCCCTTGTTGATGTCGCCGAGCCTGGTCTTCCAGATCTCTTTTCCGGTTACGGCGTCCACCGCGACCGTGTGGTTGTCGAGGGTGTTGTAAAAAATTCGGCCATTGTCATAGGCCGCTCCCCGATTCACGACGTCGCAGCAGGCTACACCCTGCGCAGCCGCCTCGGGCTTCGGCTTGTAGGCCCACTTCGCGGGGGCGCCGGGCTTCGTCAGGTCGAGGGCGTAAAGGTAGTTCGGGAACGGGGTCACGATGTACATCGTGCCGTCCACGACCAGCGGCGCGGCCTCGTGGCCGTTGAGCAGGCCGGTCGAAAAGGTCAGTTGTAGCTTCAGGTTAGGGACGTTCTGCGCGTTGATCTGCTGCAGAGCGCTGTAGCGGGTGCTCGCGTAATTTTTGGCGGGCATTGCCCACTGGCCGTCGTCCGCCTGCAGGTCGGAGAGCGTTCCCTGCACGGACCCGGAGCCCTGGGCCGCATGCCCCTCGTCCGGCGCTTTGGTGCGGCAGCCCGGAACGACGATCAACAACAGAACAATCGCGAGTCGATCTATCCTGCCGTTCAACCCCATCTCATTCCCTCTGTTCTCCAAATCAGGAACAATACTTTCCAGGCGGAAATAATTTGCAAGACGTGGGCCAACGTGAGTAGAAGGAAGGAAGATATGATCTCGGGCCTGAAGGAGGGTAATACGGCATGAAGATCTGGCTTCCCATTCTGCTCCTCGCAATTCTCAATGCCTGCTCCCCCGCTCCGCACTCGGACGACGCGCCCGCCGCGGAGGTAACCCCCACAGCGCCAGAGAGCTCGGCTCCTACCGAGCTCGACACCGGTGCCATCGGCCTCATACGGGACCGTTACGTCGCCGCGGTCAACGACGGCGACCTCGACGCGCTCATGGCGCTCTGGGACGACGAGGGTGTGCTCTCGCCTCCGGGGCAGGCCCGCGTGGACGGCAAGGCGGCGATCCGGGCGTGGTATCAGGGGATGTTCAAGCAGGCGGACGCGGACGTTGACATCACTTCGGACCAGAGCCGCATCGCGGGCGACTTGGCTTACGACCGTGGCACGTTGACCATGAAGCTCGCGCCGAAAGGTCCGTCGCCGAGCCCGCAGGGATCGACGGCACCGGCCACCGGACCGGCGACGGCCGAGGTGAGCGGCGCGCCCGCGCAGAGCTTCAACTACGTCGTGATCCTGAGGCGCCAGGGCGGCGGCGACTGGAAGGTCGCGCAGAACATCTGGAACCCGGCCTCGGCTCCGGCCGCGCCCCAGGGCCGCTAACCCTCAGGAGGGCGCCGCTTCTTCCGGCGCGGCGGGCGGCGGCACGGCTTCCGGGCCGTTCGCTCCCGCCGCGGCACCTGCCGGCGGATGGGGCTGGCTCTTCAGGTAGCTCCGCACCCGCGCCTCCAGCTCCTCGAACGAGCGCAGCTTCGGTGTCCGCGTCCGCGCATCCCAACCGATGATGGCGCGGATCGTCGCTTCGCCCAGGATGCGGTAGCTCTCGAACTGCGACTCGCTGAACCACTGGTCCGCCGTGCTCTCGTGCGGGAAGTCCGCGGAGGAGCGGGCGTAGTTGTAGACGTCGTAGGGCTCGTAGGCGCTCTCGTAGACCGCCGGCTTGACGTAGATCAGCATGCCGTCCTCGGCCCCGAGGCCATCCACGGCCGAGTAGCGGATCCTGCCGAGCGCGCAGTAGCGGGCGCCGTCCTCGGGCTGGCTGGCCTTGGGGCGGATCAGGATCCGGTCCTCGAAGTCGATGGGGATGCCGAAGTCGATCCGGATCTTGCGGATGGCGTTCCCCAGGTCGCTGAACGCATAGGTGGGATCGCCCCCGGCGTCGCAGACCACGATGTGCTGGCAGCGCCGCCGCACCATCTCGTAGACCCCAAGGTTCTCGAAGTGGCCGCCGTCCGAGAGGTTGACGTACGGATGGTCGGCGTCGGAATGCCCGAGAGCCTCGGACAGCAGCACCAGGGCCGAGCTCCGGGGGCCGCTGCGGGTGTAGGTGTCGCTGCCGAGCGGGCCGGGGTTGCCGAGCCACACGCCGAGCCGCGCGTTGAACAGGGTCATGATGAACGCGAGGGCCGGCGATGAATAGGACCCCATGTTCGGGTTGGCCGCGGCGCCGGAGGTTGCGACCGCCGTACCCAGCGAAATGCCTTTCTCGCCGCCGTAGGCCTGGGAACGCCGGTAGCCGAGCCGGGCCCCGCCGCAGTGCAGAGGAGTCGCGGTGAAGCAATCGGCCTTGCGCTCCTGCCAGGCGAGGTCCTTGCCCGCCACCAGGTTGAGGGCCATGTTGACCACCGGGAAGGGCCGGTTCGTCCGCAGCTCGTGCATGCGCAGGTTGTCGTCCGGATCGAAGCCCGTGAATAGGTTCGGCCGCCGCCGCGCGTTGCTCGCCCCCATGTAGGCACGCACCAGGCGGTTGCGGTACATGGCCTGCAGAGAGAAGCGGTTCACGTTGACGAAGCGGCCGGTGAACAGGCCCAGCGCGGCCAGGACGGCGATCGCCGCCAGCACCTGCCAAAGCTCCCCCTTGAAGGGTGGAACCCAGCGCGCGTCATAGTTGGTGGCCGGGCCGAAGAGCGCGCGGAGCACGTCCTGGGTCAAGCCCGAAACCAGCAGCAGCAGGGCGACGCAGAAGAGCGGCGCTGCGAGGGCGAGCGCCCACTTCCGCCAACCCGACATTCCGGACTCGCCGGCTTCCGTCCCGGAGCTCCGGCCGAGGCGGCTGACGATCCAGCCCAGGAGCCCGGTGATCCCCGCGGTCGTGATCCGGCTGCCGATCTCATACCTGGCCAGCCCCAGCAGGGCCGGGCCGAAGAACACGATGGCGGAGAAGGCCATCCAGAGCAGGGCGGCGATCAGCACGTACCCGGACCACCGCGCCCACCACTCCCGGTCCGCCTCGCCCATGTCCGAGGGGTAGCCCCTCTCCTCCGCGACGCTGGAGAACGCGATGAACAGGGTCTTGCCCAGGAGCAGCGGCCCGAGATAGAGCACCGGCGCGAGCATCGGGTAGAGCGGATAGCGCGAGGCCAGGAGCGGCTCGGACCAGTTGCCGATCATGGCCGCGTAGATCACGGTGACGACGGACCCGGACAGGATCAGGGCGATCAGGTCTCCCTTGAACGACGCCCGCTCCCGGTGCAGCATGCGGCCCTGCAACAGGATCGAAAGGGTGAAGGCTACCACCGGCGACACCAGCGACCAGCCCACGATCCAGCGCAGCGCGCCGTAGAACTCGAGATCGTATTCCGCCGCGAACCTTGCTATCGCCCAGGCCATCAGCGCCGAGGACAGCAGCAGGGGGACCAGGCCGAGCAGAAGAAAGCGCTGCTCCCAGCCCTGGCCCGATTCTCCCGGGAGGGGCTTGGCGCTTGCCCGCAGGAGGCTCATGAAGAAGAGCCCGAGCGTCCCGAACGCGACCGAGGCCCAATACAGGGTGACCGGTCCGGGCGCCCAGGACGGCATCCGGGCCACCGCGAGCAGCGGCACGGCCAGCGCCGCGGCTAGCAGCGGCAGCATCACCAGTAGGTTCAACAGGAGGTTGCGGACCACGATCGCCACGACCGTCCAGGTGTCTCCCGAGAGCAGCCCCAACCGCGGCGTGAGGTAGTTGCTGAACTGGCGCAGGGCGCGGATCGGAGCCGCTTCGGGATGCTCCGGGTCGGACTGCGACTCCGCGAGCTGCGGCCCCACCTCTGCAGCTCCGCCGGAGCGATGGAGCCATCCGGCGAGCCAGCTCGAGAGGTAGCCGCCGCCCGAAACGCTGGAGACGTAATCGAACTTGCCGAGCAGCCCGGTGGAAGCGAGCCCCTGGAGCGTGCCCAGGTTGAAGGTGGCGCTGCGGATGCCGCCGCCTGAGAAGCAGAGGGCCGCGAGCCCCTCCCCTCTCTTCGCGTGGCCGTTGACGATCCCGATCACCTCCTGGAGCTTGCGCCGGTCCGTGGCCTGGGGATCCTGGAGCACCTTGTTGCCGCGGAGCTCGTCCCGCCACTCCTCGCGGATCTGCTCGTACTCCTCGGCGAGCACCTGCCAGAGCGGCAGCACGCGGTTGGCGCTGCCCACCAGGCGCACCGCGACGGTCTCGGGCTCCTGATCGAGGTACTCCAGGACGAGCGCGAGCACGGTCTCTCCCTCCTCGCCGTTCTCGCCGCCGGAGCAGGTCACGGGGACCGTAACCCGCACCGGGTCGGAAGGAGAGCTCGAGAGGCTCCGGACCACGGCCGCGCCGGCCGCGAACCGGAACTTGCCCGCCGCCGGCGGGGGCTGGATTTTGACCTTGAGCCGGGACGCGTCCTCGAGACCGTAGACGTCGAGGACCACGTCCTTCGTCCGGCTCCCGCCCGCGCTCCGGATCTCGAACACAATCGGATCGGCCTCAAACTCCGCGTAGACCGCGCGCATGGGGTAACCTCCTGAAAGGATCAACGAATCATAGCATCCGCTCCCCTCAGCCCAGGACTGTGGCACCGGAGCTGCAATCTAAATTGCGGCTATGGATAACCCTGTCGAAGCCAGCGCGCGGGCAACCACGGAGTCCGCCCAACAGAACATCGAGACGATCTCCAAGCTCGAACACGATGCCATTGAGCAGCGGAGCGCGAGCGAAAGGATCAGCGAAGCCTTCACCCGCTTCATGGGAAGCCTGACTTTCGTCGCGCTCCACCTGGTCGGGATGGCGATCTGGTTCACCTGGAACCTGGGCGCCTTCGGCCTGAAGCCGTTCGACCCGTTCCCGTTCGGCATCTTTACCCTGATCGTCTCGACGGAGGGGGTCATCCTCGCCATCTTCGTGCTGATCAGCCAGAACCGGATGAGCCGGCTGTCGAACCAGCGCGCCCACCTCAACCTGCAGATCAGCCTGCTCGCGGAGCAGGAGACGACCAAGATCCTTCAGCGGCTCAAGATGATCGCGGACCACGTGGGCGTCCACGAGACGGAGCGGGACGAAGAGATCGAGCGCCTCAGCCAGAGCACCCACCTGGAGGTGCTGGCGGAGGAGCTGAAGCGAAGCCTGCCGGAGGAGTAGCGGGCGCGCTCAGCTTCTCCACGTTCACCAGCCAGGGCTCGCCGCGCTTCCCGAAGGCCACGGTCGCGCGGTAGCGCGGAGGGCGGGGAGGAACGTCGACGGCAGTGCTCGTCTCCCGCCGGACCCGCTCGGCCGTCACGATCTCGTCGAGCAGGGGCCGCAGCCTCAGGGGGACGTGGATCGAATTCACCCGCAGCTCGGAGACCAGGCCCTCGAAGGCTCCGGGGCTCGCCTCCCTGGCATGGACCGTGCCAGGCACGACGAGATAGCGACTCCGGTCCGGGTGGCGCCGGCGCAAGGCCTCCGGGTCGCGCCCGGCATCCACCACGACCAGGCGCGAACCGCTCACCAGCATCTGCTCGAGATCCGCGCCCGGCGGGCAGTCGCTCTCCGGTTCCTTGCGCCTCTCCTCCTCCACCTGCCGCCGCCGCTTCGCGATCCAGCGCTGCCAGGCCTCGCCGTCCATTTCCATCACCACCCAGGCGGTGCGCGGAGGCTCGTTCCTGCCTGCCCGCGGCTGGAATCCCAGCTCATGGAGCGTCGTGAGCGGGAGCCCCTCCGGCGCCCGGCCTCCGGCCGCCCACCGCGCATTCCATTCGAGCTGGAGGTCGAGGCCGGTGTCGTCCTCGTCGTTCACGGCGCTCCACGGGATCTGCAGCTCGCGCTCGGTCAGGATGACCGTGGCTTCCGGCTCACCCCTCCGGTTCCAGGCCACGCCGGCCAGCACCGCGGCATTCGCCAGGGCGATCAGCACGAGCCCGGCAAGCAGACCCCGGAGCTTCATGACGGACGTCTCCTCCTTGCCAGCGCTCTCCGCAACCGCATCAGCACGGCGAGCGCCGCCACGGCCGCCAGCCCCAGGATTAGGAAAAAGAGGTACTTCGGCATCCAGTCGAACCACCAGTCGAAAAAGCGGGCGTAGAGATGGATGACGAAGAACGTCGCGGCCAGGTAGACCATGTCCCCCCACCGCCGCCAGAGGCCGGCGGCGATGGCCGCGGCCGGCACCACGAAGCCCAGCACGTGGTAGAGGACCTTGAGGTTTTCCGCATCCAGGGGGAGCCGGCTGTCGTTCCATTCCACGGCCAGCCAGAGAAGGGCGGCGAGCACGGCGAACAGGCCAGCCAGGCGATAGACCCTTGCGAGCTCCGGCCGCCGCCGGTGCTTGATGGCGATGGGTACCGCGAGCACGGCGAGGCCGGCCAGGATGTAGTGCTCGGGATACTCCAGCGAGCTTTCCCAGGGCATGCCGCTCAGAATCCCCACCTGGGCCGCGAGCCAGATCAACAGGCAGACCACCCCGGCGGCCAGGGGCAGCCGGAGCCCATAGGCGTAGGCGGTCACCATGCCGAAGAGCGCCCAGGCCAGGAATGCGTTCGCGGAGGGCACGATGTTGAAGATCCGCCCGAGCATGGTGAGGTCGAGGACGAAGCAGGCGAACGCCACGAGGCCGAGCAGCGAGGCGAACGTACCGGTCCGCTCCCGCCGTGCGGCAAGCTCGGTCAGGCCGAGCGCGGCGGCTGGAGCGGCCACGAGGATCGCCACCTGGGACGGAGTCGTGAGCAGACCCCAGAAGCGCTGGAAGAAGAGGAAGACGCTCAGGGCGAGGGCCGTGGCGCCGAGGAAGGAGGCCACCCACATCCCGACCGAGAGCCGCTTCCCCCCCTCCTCCACGTCCACGTCGAAATGCTCCGCCAGGTCGCGCAGGGCCGCGTCGTGATGCCGCTCCACCGCGGCCCGCTGCTCCTGCGGCAGCACGAGCACGCCCCCGGCTTCGAGCGCCGCCAGCTCCGCGCGGAACGCGGCGATGCGGTCGGCCCGGCGCTGGGCCTCCGGCTTGGAGAGGAGAGGGTCGGGCATGTACGTAGAAAGGACGTCAAGGACACCAGGGACACCAAGGACGGGGCTTCGTCCTTGGTCCCTGCTGTCCTTGCTGTCCTTGACGTCCTTCTTGCGGCTCAGCATAGCACCGGCTGTTAGAATTGCGAGCAGCCTCCATGAGCGCCGCGCACCCTGACGATCCGCCGCCGTTCGACGAGGGCGAGTACGCCGTCCTCCAGGTGCCCGACGCGTGGTACGTGCTCTCGCTGGTCTTCTTCATCGCCGCGCTGGGCGCGCGCTTCCTGGTCCGCCTCCTCCCCCAGGGCCGCGGCTTCTTCTACCGCCCGGTGCTCACGGCCTTCTCGGTGCCCGTCCTGGCCGGTATCGGGCTCCTCGCCGGGCTCGCCGGCCTGCGCAACCCCGCCACCCGCGGCGTCGCCCGCATCGCGGTGTTCCTGAACCTGATCGTGCTCGTGCTCAGCGCGCTCGCCCTGGCGGCCTTCTTCTACATCATGCCGGACTGATCTTCTTCGCCCGCACCTCGCCTGCCGCGGTGCGCAGGACCATGGCGCCATCCTCGAAGACGATCCGGGCCACCTCTCCGCTCCTCGGATCGTAGGAAACGAAGGAGCTTTCCGACTCCGGCAGGTAGAGCACGCCGCCCGGCGGCTTGTCGCGCATCTGGATGCTGCCCACCGCCTGCCCGGCCCAGTTGGCCGCCATCAGGGCCTTCCCTCTCTCGAAGCGGGCTTCCACCCAGGAGGTCAACCGGCCGCCAGCCGAGATGGTGCCCAGGAGGTTGTATTCCTGGAAAGGTCCATGCTGCCCCTCCAGTCGGCTCCAGCTCCGCTTGTGCAGATCGGCGGTCTCCGCGAGAGACGCGCCCCACAGCTCGGAGAGAAGGCCGTACTCCCCCTTCCTGGTCTGTTCCAGGGCGGCCATGAGGCGCTTCTCCCGGTCAGCCACATCAGGAGCCGCGCCTCCGGCCAGAGCCAGGAAGGCGTCCTTGCCCTCGGGCATCAGGGTCACACCCAGCCAGCCCGACGGGCTCTGCATGGGTGTCACGCGGATCTTCCCACCCGAGGGCAGCGTGTAGCTGCCGGCATGGCGGCTGGACGCTGCCGGTGGAACCCGCACGATCGCGGGCGGCGCGCTGTAGTCCTCGTTGAAGATCAGCCGTGTGATCGGAACCACCGCGGGGACCGACCGGAAGTCCGCGCGGTTCGAGCCGATGATCAGGACGATGCCGTCGTCCAGGTAACGCCGGAAGTCCGCGTTGAAGATGCCGTTGCCGCCGTTGTGGGCGATCTCGCGCGTGCCGCGCGCCGTCTTGGAGATCGCCCAGCCGTAACCGTAGTGGGAGCTCCCCTCCTCGTCCTCGGCCACGTGAGGCGTGAACATCTTCGCCTTGGCTTCCTTCGAGAGGATCGCCTCTCCTTCGAGCGCCCGGTGCCACTTGTAGAGGTCGCCGGTGGTGGAGAGCACGCCGCCGTTGCCGCGCAGGTTCCACCACGGGCCGTCCGGCGCCCAGGCCTTGTCGAGAGGGGTCCCCCAATCCTTGCCATCGGCATCCACGCCGTGCGCGAGCGGTCCCTTTGCCTGAAGGCGATAACCCGTGCGGGTCATGCCCGCCGGTTTCCAGAGGTTCTCCCGCACGTACTCTTCGTAAGGCTTGCCCGAGGCCAGCTCCACGACGGTCGCGAGCAGGCTGTAGCCCGCGTTCGAGTAGCGGTACCTGGTGCCGGGAGCCCACAGCAGCTTCGATCCCAGGGCCGCCTTCACCAGCCGGTCCCGCGGCATCTCCTCGTAGTCGTCGCCGAACACGTCCTCCAGACCGGCGCTGTGGGTCAGGAGATGATGGAGGGTGATTCCCTTCTTGTCCTCGGGCACCCCCTCGAACCACTTGGAGATCGGATCGCTCACGCTCAGCTTGCCCTGCATCTCCAGCTTCAGGATGGCCGTCGCGGTGAACTGCTTGGTGATCGATCCGATGTCGAAGGCGGTGTCCGCGGTGAAGGGGACCTTTCCCTGGGCGTCGGCGAAGCCGTAGCCCTTGTCGAGGATCACCTCGCCGCCCTTGGCGACCAGGAGCGAGCCGGAGAAACCGTAAGCCTCCAGCCGGGACATGTGGGTGTCGAGCTTCTCGCCCAGCGGCGTGCGAACGGGCGCCGCGAGGGCAAGGACGAGGATGAGACCTTTAGCGAAGCAGGCGTTCAGCACGGCTTTCCAACCTCCTCCAGAAAGGGGTGATGGGACGGAAGGCCCTCCGAGAGACATACTAGCCTTGGTGAGGGAAAATCCGTTCCACGTTCGTCTCTATGAACAGCAAGCGCCTCTTGCCCCGGGGCGGCAGGACCGGCGACGGCCTCCCGCCCCCTTTTTATCCCTCTCTCCAGGTTGGGTTCAGCACGAGAATCCTCTTTTACGGGGGAAAATAGAGAATTTTCGTACGAAAAAACAAAATTTTCGTACGAAAATTCTCTCTGCACCGACGTGAAAAGTAAATATTCGTACGAAAAAAGTAAATTTTCGTACGAAAATTCTCCTTGTTCGTACGAAAAAACAAAATTCTCGCACAACAAAGTACACTCACTGTGCGAAAAAACACTTTTCTCGTACGAAGAAAGTGTTTTCAAGCCCGTGAAAAGTGAATTCAGATCCGGTTTTTCCCGGTGAGCACCCGCTCGATGGCGGCGAGACCTTCCTGCGCGGCGGTGAGGTTGGCCTTCTTGTGGTCGAGGACCAGGAGGAGGAACATGCGGCCGTCCGCGGCCACGGGGCGCAGCAGGTAGTAGCGCCGGGCCGAGGTGAGGAGGAGCTCGCTGAAGGTGTCCTTGAGGCCGATCCGCTCCTCCACCCGGGGCTTCTGGCGGGCGAGCTCCGCGGTCGCGGCGGCGGCCACTTCCACGTCGACTCCCTTGGCGCCGATGGCTGCGGCGATCAGGTTGCCGGTCGCGGTCTCCACGAGGAGCGTGGCGAGGGAGCCCTCCAGCGCCCGCCCCTGCTCCAGGGCCTCGCGCATGTTTTCCGTGGCCCGGGGGTCCTCGGGCTCCCGGACCATCGTGACGGCGCCCGCGTCGGAGGAGAGCAGGGAATCGATGGCCTCGTCGGTCTCCTGCCCGATGCCGAGGGGGCGCGGCGCGTGGCGCTCGCGCTCGTCCTTGAGGTGCATCCCTTCGAGGAGGAGGTAGCGCAGGCCGCCCTCGATCTCGGGACCTTTGACCGTGCAAACGTCCGAGATCTCCACGTCCGCGTGCTCCCAGGTGACGATCTCCAGGGCCGCGTCCGCGCCGTCCAACCCTTCCTCCGCTTCAGCTCCCACGAGCCGGCCGCCGTTGAAGAAGAGCCGGCCGTTGCGGTCGATGCTCGTCACCGTGAGCGTGCAGGTCTTCCGCTCCAGCTCCAGGAGCTGGAGGAACGAGGCGAGGCTGATGTTCTCCACCCGCCCCTTGACGCTCTGGCGCATCAGGTCCGCGACCTTGCGCTTGAGCTCGCCGACGTCGAACGGCTTCTCCAGCACCTCGGGCGAACCGTCGAGGCGCGAGACGGTCTCGGCGCCGAAGGCGGTCATCACGATCACGGGCAGGTGCGGGAAGCCGCGACGCAGCCAGGCCAGGAGCTCGAAGCCGTCCATCTCCGGCATGCGCAGGTCGGTCACGACCAAATCGACCTTCTCGGACTCCAGGATGGCCACGGCCTCGTGGCCGTTGGCCGCGGTGGCGACCTTCACCCCGCGCCGGCGGTCGGCCAGGGCTTCGGACAGGGCGAACAGGACGGCGGGCTCGTCGTCTACGATCAGGACCTTCTTCATGCGCCGGCAAGCATGTCCGTTCCCGAGGCAAGCGTCAACGGAGAGATCGGCTAAGATACTTCCTCTTACTCGGAGGGTATCGCAATGCTTCGCCGACTCGTCCCGCTCGCCGGGCTCTGCCTGCTGCTGGGCTCCGTCCACCCCGCATCCACCTCTTCGATCCAGATCGTGGGCCCTTCGGTCCGGATCGGTGAGAAGCTCGTCTTCGGCCCCGGCACCCGCCTGGAGATCGACGCCGCGGACGGCAGCGGCCCGTCCCTGGCCGGACCCTGGGCCCAGGGGGACCACGAGGCCGGGCCCGTGGACCCGCCCGTCAGGTTCAGCGTCGACGCCGAGCCGCCTGCCGTGAGCTGGGAGGTGGCGGACGAGGCCCGGGGAGAACGCGGCAAAGGCCGCTTCGGACCCCGCCGCGCCCGGGGCGAGGATCTGCGCAAGACCGGCCTTTCCTGGCCGCTCAGCGCGCCCGAGGGGATCCTGCGCTGGAACCCGGCCTGGGCCTCGGCGCCCGAAGGTACGGTGCACGAGAGCGTGGAGGTGCGCAGCGACCTGCCCGAAGTCTTCCTGCGCCTCGGCGGCGTGCGCCTCATGAACACGGACACCACGGTTCCGCCTCCGCGGGAAGGCCAGGTGCTCCAGCTCCGGGCCGAGGATGGCGGCTCCCGCGTGGAGCGCATGGTCCTGCGTACCCGCACCACCGCGGACGGCCCCATCCTCGAGGTGGAGGCCCTGGATGGCGTGGGGAACTCGGGCAAGGTGGAGTGGAGGTTGGAGGCGCTCGCCCACTGATTCACGGATCAAGCTCATTCTCCTCTGGAAATATCTCGATAGGCTCGATACGATGTTGAGGCGCGTGCTGTTCGTCGAGGACGATCGGGACATCCAGACCGTCGCACGCATGGCGCTGGAGGCGATAGGCGGCTTCACGGTGCTGGGATGCGGCTCCGGGGAGGAGGCCTTGGAGCGGGTCGAAGGGTTCGCTCCCGACCTGATCCTCCTGGACGTGATCATGCCGGGGATGGACGGGCTGGAGACGCTGCGGGCGCTGCGGCTCCTGCCGGGCGCCGCGGCGGTGCCGGTGGTCTTCATGACCGCGAAGGTCCAGGCGCAGGATGTTTCGGGGTATCGCGCGGCGGGCGCCGTGGACGTGATCGCCAAGCCTTTCGACCCGATGGCCCTGCCCGCGACAGTACGCTCGATCTGGAACCGATTGCAGAGCTGAGAGATGAACCTACCGTCCGATCCGGTCGTGGAGCTGAAGGAGCTCCAGGAGTACTTCGCCGGACGTCTGCCCGAACGCCTCGCCGAGTTGGAGGAGGCCTGGGCTGCGGTGGCGGAATCAGGCTGGGAGACGGGACGCGTGCGGACGCTGCACCGCCTCGCCCACTCCCTGACGGGCGCGGGCTCCACGTTCGGCTTTCCCGAGGTGAGCCGCACCGCCCGCATGCTGGAGCGCTTCCTCAAGACCGTTCTCGACAGTGGGCGATCCGGAGAGGAAGCCTCCAGCCAGATCGAGAGGCTCCTCGAAGGGGTGCGGCGCGCGGCGCAGTCTCCCCCGGTGCCGCCGGTCCCCCTCCCCGTCCGGCATGAGGTCGACCCGAACCGCGGCGACGAGCGCCTGGTCTTCCTGATCGAGGAGGACGCCGAGCAGGCCGCCGGCCTCGCGGCCCAGCTCCGGCACTACGGCTACCGCGTGCGCATCCTCGACCGGCAGCGCGAGGACCTCGCGGCCGAGGTGGAGCTGGAGCGTCCCGACCTGCTGATCGTGGACCTGATGTTCCGCGAGGGTCCGCTGGCCGGAGCACGGGCGATCGAGGGCATTCACCGGTCCCGCGTCCCCGGCGCTCCGCCGCGCGTGATCTTCCTCTCGGTGCGCAGCGACCTGGAGGCGCGGCTGGCGGCGCTGCGGGCCGGAGGCGACGCCTACTTCACCAAGCCCGTGGACATCGGCTCGCTGGTCGAGAAGCTCGACCTCCTGACCGAGCGCCACACGGGCTCGCGCTACCGCGTCCTGATCGTCGAGGACGATCCGGACCTCGCGGTCGAGTACGCCGTGATGCTGGACGCCGCGGGCATGGATACCGAGGCCATCTGCGAGCCGCTGCAGCTCATGGAGCCGCTCTACAGCTTCAAGCCCGACCTGATCCTGATGGACGTCCACATGAACGGCTGCACCGGGCCGGAACTGGCGGCCGTGCTCCGCCAGCAGGAGAGCTACCTGAGCACGCCGATCATCTTCCTCTCCGGCGAGGAGGACGTGGACGAGCAGTTGGAGGCGATCGATCTCGGCGGCGACGAGTTCCTCATGAAGCCGGTCGAGCCCGCGCACCTGGTGACCGCGGTCGCGATCCGGGCGCGCCGCGGCAGGACACTCCAGTCCCTGATCTCGCACGACGGCCTGACCGGTCTGCTCAACCACAGCAACCTGAAGCTGCACCTGGAGGCCGAGCTGTCGCGGGCCTCCCGCGACGACACCGATGTGGCCTACGCCATGATCGACCTGGACTTCTTCAAGTCGATCAACGACACCCACGGCCATGCCGCCGGAGACCGCCTGCTGCGCAGCCTCGGCCTGTTCCTGAAGCAGCGGCTGCGGCGCTCGGACGTCCTGGGCCGCTACGGCGGCGACGAGCTGGCGGTGATCCTGCCGCGGACGAACGGTGCCATCGCGCTGCAGGTGCTGGAGCGCATCCGGGCGAGCTTCTCCGAGCTCCGGCACCGCGTGGGGGACGTGGAGATCGGCGCCACCCTGAGCTGCGGGATCGCGACCTACCCCACGAACCCTACCGCCGGCCTGCTCGTGCAGGCGGCCGACGCGGCGTTGTATGCGGCAAAGAGGGCGGGGCGGAACCGGGTGGAGCTGGGCTAGCTCCACTCATTTTTCTGTACCACAGGCAGCTGCAACGCCCGCTCGCGGTCGAGATCAAGCGAGCCCACGTGCAGCGCCAGCGGTGACTGCACCCACTTGTAGATCGAGCGCGTGAAGAGCTGGGCGAAGCGTTGCGCCCAGCCGTCGAGGCGATCGGGATCGAGCTTCGGGAAGAGCGACCGCAGGGCCTGCGCGACCTCGTCCGGCGCCAGCTTCTCTCCCGCGTAGAGGTGCAGGCAGGCGTCCAGCACCGGGAAGGGCATCAGCTCGTCCTCCGCGGCCTGGGCCTCGGCCAGCTCGGGACCCGGCGCGGTGGACAGGGTCATGGCGATCCCTTCCAGTCTCCATCGCTGATAGCAGCGCTCGAGCAGCGCGATGACCACGGTCTTCGGCACGTTGGCGATCACCGACAGCGCCCCTTCCAGGTCGCCGCCGATGGTGGTGTACCCCACCGCCTTCTCGCTCATGTCGCCGGTCTGCAAGAACAGGCCGCCGGCGCTGTTGGCCCAGTTCCACATGCGGGCGGCCCGCACCCGCGCCTGGACATTCTGTAGCGTAATGGCGGTCGGCTCGGCGCCGCCGAGCATCGACCGCGTGGCCTCCACCTCGCGGTCGAACGCCTCCTCGATGGATAGCACCGTCAGGGGGATGCCCAGCTCATCGCACAGCGTGGCCGCGGCGCCGCGGGTGCCCTCTCCCGAAAAGCGGGTCGGCATGTAGAACGCCTGGATCGGCACGCCCTGCAGCCGCTCTGCCGCTCGCCAGGCGAGGAGCAGAGTCAGCATGGAGTCCCGGCCGCCGGAGAGCGCCACGCCGATGCAGCGGAACGCGCCGGTCTTCCTGTAGTAATCCGCGATCCCCAGGGAGAGCGCCTCGATCAGGTCGTCCAGCACCTCGTCGCGCGCAGAGGCACCTACCTCTTCGACTGGCGGCAGGAAGAAGCTGTCCCCCAGGGGCGGCGGGTACTGGAGCCGGGAGCGGTCGCCGGTGGGTTTGGAGCCAACCAGGACGGGCACGGGCTTTCCCCCACCCTGGAAGGCTTCCAGGTCGGTCCGCCAGGTGGTGTTCTCCTGGCGCATGCGGCGGGTGCGGTCGAGATCGACGACGCAGGCGGCCCAGCCCTCGCGGAAGCGCGGCGCGTCGAGCGCCCGGCGGCCGTTCTGGAACACGTAGCCGCCGCCGTCGAAAATCAGCCCGTCCTGCGCGCCCACGGTGTTGGCATAGGCGAACGTGACCTGGTTGTCGGCCGAGCGGGTGGAGAGCATCTCGCGGCGGGTGGCGACCACGCCCACCCGGAACGGCGACGACGAGACGTTGACCACCACCTCGGCGCCCGAGTACGAGCGGCGGCGCAGGGGACCGTCCGGGGACCAGATGTCTTCGCAGACCTCCACCGCGAGGGTTCCGAAGTCGAAGGCGAAGAGATAGTCGCCGAGCGGGACGCCCTTGGCATCCAGGGCGAGCCCTGCCCGGCCGCGGGAGAAGGTCCGGCCCTCGTAGAACACGTTGTAGGTAGGGAGCTTTTCCTTGGGGACGAAGCCGAGGATCGCGCCGCCATGGACCACCGCCGCGCAATTGAAGATCTGCCCGCCCACGGCGACCGCGATTCCGGTAACGAAGACGGCCGGCGCGTCCGCGGTCTCGCGGGCGAAGCGCTCCAGCTCGGCGCGCTGGAAGTCCACGTAGGAGCGCCACTGGATCAGGTCCTCGGGCGGGTATCCGCCCACCACCTGCTCGGAGAAGCAGCCGAGCGTCACGCCCGCCTCCCCCATCTCCCGGGCCATGGCGAGCATGCGGTCGACATTGGACCGGACCGCCCCGACGGTCGGGTCGACGCTGGCGACGGCGATCTGGATGAGCCTCACGGGATGGTCACTCCCGGAGCGGCTCGATCCAGTCCCGCCTGTCGCGGGAGGCGCGGGCGAGGTCGGCGGCAGGATCGATCATGGGCTGCTTGCGGCGGCCGTTGAAGGAAGTCGAGGTGATCACCCGGATTTCCACGTCGCCGAGCCCGGCCTCGCGCAGCTTCTTCGCGAGATGGACGGCGAGCTGGCGCATCATCTCCGGGTCGTGCTCCATCATGCGGTGTTGCCGCGCGGTCACCACGGCGTACAGGTCGCTCAGGGGGAAGGCCTGGCCTGATCGCGGGTCCACGGCTGCGAAACGGACGGTTCCGCGCTTGTCCCGGAGCTTCATGCGCCAGGAGAAGCGATGTCCCTCCTCCGTCCAGTCCACGTTGCCGGGATAGAGGAGGTGACGGAAGGGCACGAGGAGCTGGATGGCGAGCCAGACGGCCAGGAGCGTCAGCACGAGCCGCTGGCGCGCCGGTGCTGCTCCCCCGCCCGGGACCGGGCGCGGCTTGCGGCCGGCCAGCCCGACTTTCCGCGGCCAGTCCGGGGCCAGATAGAGCCCCACCGCTGCCAGCATGAGCCAGGGGAAAACCCCGATTGAGAACATCTCCGAGTTGGTCACATGGAAGAGGACCGTCAGGACCAGCGCGGGGATGCGCGTCCGCCGCCAGAGCAGGGCCGGGATGACCAGCAGGTCGTAGAGCATCCCGCCCCAGGAGAAGGCGTAGGCAGCCCAGGCCTCCCGCAGGAACGGCAGCCGCAATCCCCCTTCCGTTCCCTCGCGAAGCCAGAGCCGCATGGGCTGGGCGCGCAGGAGCCAGTCGGCGTTGATCTTGGCCAGCCCGCCGTAGAAATAAGGTATTCCGAGCTGGATGCGCAGCAGCCAGAGGCACCACGCGGGCACCGTGTCCGACCGCAGCTTCGGCCTCAGCCGGGCGTCGAGGGAGAAGGCCCGGTGCGCAGGGATGAAGATCATCAGGAACGCCACGAGGCTGATGAGGTAGAGGTGGTTCTGATACTGGGCCGTATCCAGGAGCAGCATGTAGCTGTGGCCGAGGCAGAACGCGGCGCACGCCGCGCGGTAGGCGAGCCCCATCGCGATGAGCAGGGCCGAGACCGCCATGGCCCAGAAGATCAGCTTCAGAGTCCCGGGCTCCGCGCGCTCCACCCACTCGAAGCCGGGATATTTGAACAGGAAGACTGGCGTCAGGTACGAGCTTTCCAGCCATCCTCCCACGAGATACTCGAGGGTGTGCCAGAGCATGAGCAGACCGAAAGCCACCCGGAACAATGCGATCGAGGCCACATCCACCGGCTCGAACAGCCGCTGAAGGAGCGGCAAGTCCGCGGGCGGGCTTGGAATCTTTGCTGTGGAGACGCGCTTCATGATTCGCCGGGATTATAGCCCTGGCGGGTCGTGCTACCGTAAAGTCCGATGACACCCCGGACTGTCCATCTGATCGACGCCAGCCCGTACATCTTCCGCGCCTACTACTCGCTCCCCGGCAGCATCCGCGACTCCAAGGGAGCGAAGGTGGGCGCGGTCTACGGTTTCGCGAGCTTCCTGCTCAAGCTGATCGCGGACGAGAAGGTCACCCACCTGGGGGTCGCCTTCGACCGCAACCTGAACGGCAGCTTCCGCAACCGCTTCTACCCCGCCTACAAGGAGCAGCGCCAGGCTCCCCCGGCTGACCTGGTGGCGCAGATCGATCCTTGCGTGGAGGTGGCATCGGCGCTGGGGGCCTTCACCTGCATCGACGACGAGTACGAGGCGGACGACCTGATCGCGACCCTGGCGGCTCCGCTCACCGCGGAGGGTCACGACGTGGTCATCGTCACCTCGGACAAGGACCTCGCCCAGCTCGTGAGCGACCGGGTCACCCTCTACGACTTTGGCAAGGGGGAGCGCTACACGGCCAAGGAGGTGCACGCGAAGTTCGGCGTCCGCCCCGATCAGATCACGGACCTCCTGGCGCTCGCGGGCGATCCGGTGGACAACATCCCGGGGGTGAAGGGGATCGGACCGAAATCGGCCGCCGAGCTGCTGGAGATCTACGGCCACGTGGAGGACCTCTACGAGCAGTTGGACGCGGTGCGCTTCGCCAAGCTCCGGGCGGCCAAGAGCCTCTACTTCCGCCTGGCCGAGGGGCAGGACAACGCGCTCCTCTCGAAGGTCCTCGCCACGGTGGCGGCGGACGCCCCCGTCAAGGCCGATCTGGACGACCTGGCCTACGAGGGAGCCGACGCCGCACGCGTGGACGAGCTCTTCACCCGTCTGGGCTTCAAAGGGATCCGGGACCGCGTGCCGGAGCGGTCGCCTTGATTACCCGCTATGACTCTGCGAACGCCCACATGGCTTCATAATGGGTCAGATTCTGCTTTTTCGCCAGATCGTCGATGCGCGTCACCAGGAAGGCGCCGACCCGCCGCGCGATCTCGTGCGCCAGGGGCTTTTTCGAGGTGAAGTCGGTGTTCGGGTAGCACTGGCGCCAGAACCACTCCAGCCGTGAGGTGAGCGCGCCGCCCAGGGTCAGCACCTGGCCCGGGATCGCGAGGATGCCGCGGTCCGCGATCTCCCGCATCAGGTGCCGGCCGCGCTCGCCCGGCGGAACGGAGAGGTTGTGCGCCAGGACCAGGGCACTGCCCGGCGGGATCGCAGAGACGTCGCTGTTCTCCAGCTCCTCTCCCCACGTGGTGAAGATCTGGATGCCCCCCCGCTCCAGGCACTCGTTCGTGAACCGGCCGTCGCTCGATGGGAGCACCGGCACGCCCGCGGGCGGCGGCTCCACGCCGGCATCGTAGACCAGATCGCAGACCGCGAGATCCTTGAAACCCTCGGCCAGGAGGTACTCCAGGATGCCCGCGCCCAGGGCGCCGGCCGAGCCGACCAGCGTGTAACGGGCGTCGCGGTCGCTCAGCAGGCCCACCGAGCGGATGCCTTCGAGGATGCCGGAGACCGTGTAGGAGGCCTTGCCGCCGCAGCCGCCGATGCCGCAACG
>DATLNC010000129.1:0-49352 GCA_035536935.1 Thermoanaerobaculia bacterium | reverse complement strand
ATAGCAGGATGGCCCCCTCCCCAGCCCTCCCCCGCTGCGCGGGAGAGGGAGCCCCCACCCCCAATGCTCCAGGGAGGTGGCGTCCTCTCCCGCGCAGCGGGGGAGGATAGAGGAGGGGGCTCACTTCATCCGCACCCAAGTCGCCCCCCAGGTCTCCGCATCCCCGAACGCCTCCACCCGCGGATCGCGGCCGAGGAGAGTGCGCACGGTCTGCCGCTGCACGCCGATCCCCTTGCCGTGGATGATCCGCAGGTCGCGAAAGCCCTTCTCATAGGCGGCATCCAGGTAATCCCGGACCACGCCGGTGACCTCGGACGGCCGGAAGCTGTGGAGATCGAGCACGTCGGTGATAGGCAACTCCACCGCCCCGTCCCATCCAGTCTCCTCCTCCTCGTCGTCCATCGCGCCTATAATAGGGCTGTCCAGCCATGCGGAAAGCCAAGGAAGCCGCCGAGCGCGCGCTGCGTGAGAGCGAGGAACGCTTCCGCGCGGTGATCGCCGCGTTGGAAGAGGGCATCGTCCTCTACGAGGCGGACGGCTGCATCTCGAGCTGCAACGCGTCGGCCTGCCGCATCCTGGGACTGCGCGAAGACCAGCTCCTCGGCCGCTCGTCGCGCAACCCGGCCCTGAAGGCTGTGCGCGAGGACGGCAGCCCGTTCGAGCCCGAGAGCCATCCGGCCACGATCACGCTGCTCACCGGCCTGCCCTGCTCGCGGATCGTCATGGGCTTCGAGCGCGCCGACGGCACGCTCGTCTGGGTCTCCTGCAACTCCCGGCCGCTGCGCCGGCTGGGCGAGCCCGACCCCTACGCCGTGGCCGTCTCCTTCACCGACGTCACCCAGGCCAGGGGCTCCGTGCGCGAGATGCGCTGGCGGGCCGACCAGCAGTCGGTGATCGCCGAGCTGGCGAGCCAGGCGCTGGAGGGGACTCCGCTCCGCGATCTCATGGACCTGGCCGTGCGGCGCGTCGCCGAGGTGCTCGACCTCGCCCGCTGCGGGATCACCGACCGCATGAAGCTCCAGCTGCGGGCCGGGATCGGCTGGCCCGAGAAGGACGAGTTTCCCAAGGGAGCGGACCACCCGAGCGCCTCCACGATCGTGATCCCCGGCCGCCAGCGCTCCTGGGGGTTCCTGATCGCGCATCCGCGCCCCGGCGAGAAGCTCGGATCCGAAGAGACGCGCTTCCTCGATTCCGTGGCCACCCTGCTGGCCATGGCCGCCGAGCGCGACCGCGAGGAAGCGGCCCGCCGGCGCACCGAGTCGCGCCAGGAACGGCTGCAGCACGGCCTCCGCACCTCGGCCCAGGAGTGGCGGCTGACCTTCGACGCCATCATCCATCCGCTCCTCCTCATCGATCTCGACGGCCGCATCATCCGGCTCAACCGCGCGGCGCGCGACCTGTCGGGAGTCGACTACGAAAAGGCGGTCTACCAGCACATCACCGTCCTGGGGAACGGCCAGCCCTGGCGCGCCATCCGCGAGCTGCTGCCGCAGGTCGACCCCGCCGGGATAGGCGACACCGGGGCAGACGACCCCTCCGCCCAGGCCCGCGACGACCAGGGCCGCACCTGGGACATCACCCTGAGCCCGGTAACCAGCCCCGACGACCAGAAGGGCGCCGTGGTCGTGGCCCGGGACATCTCCGACCTGGTGCGGCTGCAGGAGTCGCTGCGCCGCAGCGAGACCATGTCGGCCATGGGCGCGCTGGTCGCGGGCGTGGCCCACGAGGTGCGCAATCCGCTCTTCGGGATCTCGGCCACGCTCGACGCCTTCGAGTCGCGCTTCGGCCAGCGCAAGGACTTCCGGCGCTACTTCGACGTGCTCCAAGTCGAAGTGAAGCGCCTGAGCGAGCTGATGCACCAGCTCCTCGACTACGGCAAGCCGGCCCGGCTCGATCTGGCCGAGGTCACCCCGGACGAAGTCATGGCCATGGCCGCGACCGCCTGCGAGCCGCTGGCGAGCCGCTCCGGCGTGGACGTGGCGGTGCGGTCCGAAAGCGGGCTACCGCAGTTGCACGTGGACCGCAGCCGCATCGCGCAGGTCTTCCAGAACCTTCTGGAAAACGCCATCCAGCACTCGGCCAAGGGCAAGAGCGTGCTCTTCCGGGCGGAGCGCGCTGGCGGCGGTGAATCAGGAGACCGCGACGGCGTGCGCTTCGCCGTTGAAGACACGGGCCCGGGATTCCTGCCCAACGACCTCCACCGCGTGTTCGAGCCCTTCTTCACCCGGCGCCGCGGCGGCACGGGCCTGGGGCTCTCCATCGTGCAGCGCATCGTCGAGCAGCACGGCGGCGAGGTCCTGGCCTCGAACCTCGCGTCCGGCGGCGCGGTCATGACCGTCTTCCTGCCGCTGCGCCCGCGCCGCGCCGGTGCTCCCAGCCCGCACGCCTTGACTGAAATGGTGCGCGGGTGAAACCTGGCCCGCCGGGTGGCGTATACTTGGATCAAAGCACTGGAGCCCTCCCGATGAAGCCGCGTCTTCTTGTAGTGGACGACGAGGAGTCGATCCTCTCTGCGATCCGGGACTACTTCGAACCCCGGGGCTACGAGGTCGACTGCGCCCGCGAGCTGGAAGAGGCCGAGGCGCTCCTGTCGCACATCCGTTACGCGCTCATGATCGCCGACCTTCGGCTGACCGGGGTGCAAGGCAACGAGGGCCTGGAGCTGATCCGTTTCGCGCGTGAGCGCTCGCCGTGGACGCGCACCATCGTGCTGACGGGCTACGGTTCGACCGAGATCGAGATGGAAGCCATCGGACGCGGGGTGGACGCCTTTCTGCAGAAGCCGCAGCCGCTCGCCGAGCTGGCTGCGATCGCCGCCAACCTGACCGGACAGGGTGCCTGAACCTATGCAGACGAGCCGCCTGTGGGACCTGATCCTGGAGCCGCAAGGACTGACGACGGTCTTTCAACCGATCTTCGAGGCGCGCAATGCTTCCGGGGGAGGACACCGCCGGCTCTACGCGCTGGAAGCCCTCACCCGCGGCCCCAAGCAGACCAACATCGAGCGCTCCGACATCCTCTTCGAGTACGTCCGCCGCAAGCACCGCGAAGCCGAGGTCGACCTCCTCGCGATCGGCTCGGCGCTGCGCCAGGCCCGCGGCCTGCCCGGCAAGCCGTGCCTCTCGCTGAACGTCCACGCCGTCACCCTGGAGAGCGAGCAGCGCCTCCCTCAGTGGCTGGCCGAGCTGGCCGCCGAGTACGCCGTGCCGCTCGACAGCCTGATCATCGAGATCGTCGAGCACGCGCCGCCCTGGAGCGGCCCGCATTTTCTCTACAACCTCGACCGCCTGCGCGACCTGGGCGTGCGCATCGCCCTGGACGACGTCGGCCTCGGCCAGTCGAACTTCCGGATGATCGTGGACTGCCGGCCCGACCTGCTGAAGATCGACCGGCACTTCGTGGACGGAGCGCACGCCGATCCCCTGCGCCGTGCCGTGCTGGAATCCATCTCGGACCTCGCCAGCCGGCTGGGAGCCCGCGCCGTGGCCGAAGGGATCGAGGACGAGCGCGATCTGGAGACGGTGAGCGCCGCCGGTATTACGCTTCTGCAGGGCTATCTGCTCTGCCGCCCCTGCACCACCCAGGCGCTCAAGAAGAAGGATTTCATGATCTCCCCGGAGCACTTCCGGGAGCTGGGCGACGCCTTGGACGACGTCACCCAGGAGCTCCACCACCTGATCCAGCCGTCTAGATGAGCGTGGCTCCCTCTCCCCCGGCACGGGGGAGAGGGCTGGGGAGAGGGGGAATGGGATCTATTTAAATAGCTTCAGGAACACCAGGTACATCACGAAGCCGTCGTCCGGCCCCGCCACCGGCACTCCCACATCGAGGTTGACCAGGGTCTGCCAGGGTCCCATGAACGATCCGGCGAGGCCGACGCCGGCCAGCATCTCGTTGTCGAGCCCGGAGGCCTCGTCCGTGGCCCAGGCCATGTCGCCCACCGCGTCGAGCCGCAGGAACTCGCCGATCTCGAAGCCGTAGGACAGGTGCGTCGCGATCGCCTCCTCGGCGCGCACGCGGTTCGACTGGTAGCCGTGCACGCGGGTGCTGCCGAAGAACCCGAACTGATACTTGCTGAAACGGTCGAGGTCCGAGCCCGACACGTAGTCGATCTCGGCGCCGATCTTCTGGAAGCGGGGGAGATACCAGTTCTTGCTGGCCCGGGCGCCCCAGCGCGCGAACTCCTGCTGCGGCTCCTCGAAGTCCGGCGAGCCGGGGAAGCCCCAGGGATCCCACTCCGAGCGCCGGCTCACGCCGCCGTGGATGCTGAAGCCGTAGCCCGAGCGGGAAAATGTTCCGGACAGCTCCACCGAGTGGGTCATGTTGTCGCTCGGCAGCACGAAGCCCTCGCCGGTGTTGTCCGAGTCTCCGTAGTTGAGGAAGAGGACGTCGTACTCCAGGCCGAGCTTGACGAAGTTGCCGAGCGGCCGGCCGAGCTTCAGGCCGAAGCTGCCGGTGCGCTGCTCGATCTCCTCCGCGAAGATCTCCTTGTCGTCCCGGAAGACGTTGTCGGTGAACGGGATGGCGAGGGCGAAGAGGTCCGCGCCGAGATCGAACTTGCTGCCGAAGAGGCGCGGCTCGGCCGCGTTCAGGGTGAGCAGGGCGCCGGCGAAGAACAGGTTGACCTGCTTGCCCGTGCCGCGGAAGTCGAAGTTGAAGTAGTTGACGCCGCCCAGGGGGAGCGGGAAGTCGAGCGCGTCGTCGTAGAACACGCCGCCGATCAGGAAGAGCTTGCTCGTGTCGAAGCCCTCCTTGACCACGCGCTCCTCCGAGCCCTCCTCCTTGACCAGGTAGCGCAGGCCCTTCTCGGTGTCGCGCACCATCGTCACGTCGGTATCGGCGACCTGGGCGCGCTTCGCTTCGAAGTCGGGCGGGTTGACCCGCACCTCGGTCAGCAGGGTCTCGCGCTCCACCACGGTGGTGGCGTTGACCACCGAGAGGATCTGCTGGGCCACGACCCGCAACGGCAGGATATAGCTCTCGGACGACCACGGCCCGGGCAGACCCATGTTGTTGATCGGCGTGTAGTTGAGGGTCTCCTCGTTGGAGATGACCTCGCCCTCGAGGCCGATCTGGACGGCGCGGGTGCGGAGGCGCGCGTAGATCTGCTTGTCGACCCAGACCGAGCCCTGGTAGAGCTTGCCCCGTGCCCCAGCGTCGCCTTCCGAAGCGGGGGCGAAGTCCACGACCCAGGCCTCGCGGCCGTCGACCGTGTCCGATCCGCGGAGCCGGTAGCGGTACTGCTTGGTGAACGTGATCTGGACCGGCATGGCCGCGGCCTTCTCAGGTTGGACCAGCGGGATCTCGGGGATCGTCTTGCTCCGCCACTTCACGCCATTGACGAACAGCGTCTCCCACGCCCAGTCGGAGCCGGTCTTCTCGTCGAAGAAGTACGGGCCCTGGAGGGTGGCCTCGACGGTCTGCGATCCGGCCGCGGGCTGGAAGCGCAGATGGGTCGTGTTCGTGGCGGAATAGGTGTCGAGCTTCCTGTCCTGAGCGTCCTCGAACGCCTGCAGCCGTCGGAGGATCTCCTCGACCGGCATCTGGCGCTCGGTGGCCACGCTCAGCTTCTCCTCGACCCCCTCCTCGCCGCGCTCGGCCGCGCTCGCCCGCTCCAGCCCGAGGACCGCGACGCGGCCGGGGTTGTCCAACCGCACTTCGAGCCCCTTGCCCTTCACTTCGCCTGCCGGGGGGCTGGCCTTGTCGAAGGTGTAGGGGAAGCGCGAAGGCCGCCGCAGGTAGGGATCGGGGAAGCGCAGCGTCAGATCCGTAGCGCCGGCCGGAGCGAGCGCAATCACTCTCAGCGAGAAGTCCTTGCCGCGGATGAACGTCCAGGCCTCCTCGGCGCCGGACGGGATGGACCCCGCTTCATAGGAGATGTCGCCCGTGAACTCGCGGGCGAGCAGCGCCAGGGGAGAGACGATCTGGGCTCCCACTTCCGTAGCGCGGAACAGAGTGAGCCCGATCCCGCGCACCGCGTTGCGGGCCGCGTCGGAGAGCACCTCGCCCGCCGCCGCCGGCATCGGAGCCGAGTCGAGCACGATCGGCCGTCCGGGATCGGCCTCCTGGATCCCCGCGACTGCCTGGTCGAGATTCCCTCCAGGCCGGAGGACGACAGCCTCCAGATAGGCGGCCACGTCCTCTGCATAGAGAGCCTTCAGGAAAGCGGCATCGGCAGGGAGGGCATCCGACGCGACCCGGGCATCGGAGCGCGCGCCGGTCAGAGCGACCGCGGCCCGCTTGATGAGGAAGGCCATCTCCGAGGCGCCCTGCGCCTCCTGCCCCTCGGGCCGCCAAACCACCTGGAACCAGGCATTGGCCGGAGCCGTGGAAGCGATCGCCGTCGCCGCCCGCAGCTCGCCCTGGAGCCGCTCGAAGTTCTGGGCCAGCGGAGCAGGAGTGCGGAAGATCAGGGAGAGCCAGGGGGTGCCCCCGGCGTCCGTAATCCCCTTGGCAGCCGAGGCCAGGTCGCTGTCGAGAGGGACCTCCCAAGCCACGAAGAAGGGGCTGCCCTTCTCCAGCTTCGCCTGGGCGAGCAGGGACGCGAAGTCCGCCGGGTTGTTCGGGACGGCCGGAGCGTCCGAAACGGGCATGTCCGGAGCGGGACCAGGATTGAGGGGCTCCGCCGCGCTGACCGGGACCGACTGGGCCGGCTCGAACCGCACGCCGGCACAGGGGAAGCAGGGGAGGACCTCCGCCTCTATGGATAGGGGGAGAAGGAAGAGCAACAGGGTGAGAAGCTTCACACTACGCATAGCCGCGGAAGTCTAGCAGGGTCGCAACCCTGGCCTCGGGGGAGGACGGGTGGGGAGGGCGGGTGTCCGCTAGAGAGGTCGGCGGGTTACACTCCGGCAGTCTGGGTTGGGGAGTGGGCTTCCTGGGCTTCCTCAATGGGCTCCGAGCCATTAGGAAGGCGCTGGGGGCGACCATGGGCGGATTTGAGCTGCTCTTCTGTAATGCTCGCCTTGGTCAAATCAACTCCGTCCAAATCAGCTTCGCTCAGGTTGGCTCCAGTTAGGTTGGCTCCAGTCAAGTTGGCTCCAGTCAAGTTGGCTCCGGTCAAGTTGGCTTGATTCAAGTTGGCTTCGGTCAAAATGGCTTTATTCAAGTTGGCTTCGGTCAAATTGGCTCGGGTCAAGTTGGCTTCGGTCAAATTGGCTATGGTCAAATTGGCTTCGGTCAAATTGGCTCGAGTCAAGTTGGCTTCGGTCAAGTTAGCGCCAGTTAGGTCGGTACCAGTTAAGTTAGCCTTAGTTAGATCGGCATTAAAGAGCTTGGCCTGCTTTAAGCTAGCTCTAGTTAACGAGGCCCCAACTAACTTGGCTAGGCTCAGGTTGGCCGAAGATAGATTGGCCTCATCTACAAGGGCTTCCACTAAGCTTGCCTGACTTAGATCGGCATTGCTGAGTATAGCCCTTCTCATTCGTGCATACACAAAGCTTGCTTCTATAGCCCGAACTGCAGTTAGGTAGGATTCATCTAGATTAGCGGATTCAAAGTAGGCGCCAGCGATATCAGCGCCTGGCAAAGAAGCGCCGCATAAATTAACCTCCTGAAATGAGAGCTGTGCTAGGTTGGCGTTGGCAAAGGGAAGACCCGCAAGGTTCAAGGAGTACTTCCAGGTGAAGCCTCTGGCGACATGCCAAGCTCTCAAGAAGCGCCCCATCGTCTGGAGGTCGCGATCGAAGACCGATTCATTTCGAGGGTTCTTCCCAAGCCCACGGAAAAACGCTGCTGTTGCCATCATGCATTGATCCCAGTAGTTGAACAGCAAGCGTAACGAGTTCAGTCCCGGCGGAACGCCCTGCCCTTCCGGAATTCCCACTCTCTCATCCTCCCAATTCCGCGCAGGCGGTTCTTCAGCCTCATCCCGGACTCGCTCGTAGAGTCGGATAATGAGTTCCGGCCCAAGCTGCCTCTTCTCGATTGGTAGACCAAGAGCTGTGAGGCGGTAGTTCAAAGCCGTGTCTCCACTTTGAGCCAGTCGCCCCAAATCTTCGTAGATGTCGTTCAGGAGTGAACGTTCTTGATCTCGGAGCGGTACTTGGGCTAACGCATCGATGGCCTGCGACCGCGAGCGGGAGAGCGGATGAGAGGGGCGGCTCTCATCGCGCAGGGCGTCGAGTTGGGCCCGGACACACCACTCAGCAAGCAGGTAGTGGCGGAAGCCCTCGGGTTGGAACTCAAACTCGTTTCCGGCGAGGTCGCCGGGCTCGAAGAAGTGGAGGACGAAGGCCGTCCGGATGTCCTGGAAGCTCAGATCCTGCAAGAAAGACTCCGGAATCTTCTCCTTGACTATGCGGGCCGGGCACTTCGGAGCGTGCTTGGGCCAAGAGGCCAGCCATGCCATCTCCTGTAGGAGAAGGCGATAGTCCCGCTCCGGAACTTGGAAAGGAAACTCCTCCCGACTGGACCGGAGCTTCCCCCGGATCGTCTCATCCACGAAGATCCGGAACACTTCCGTGCGCGTGAGCCCCTGTTTCGCCCTCGCCACCGGGTCAACATACTTCGCGAGCATGTAGAGCAGGAGCGGATTGTTCGCGACACTCCTATCTTGGGAGGAAAGGGACCGCAAACGCCTGCCGGTGACATCGACCCCAGTTTGTGCCTGCCACTTCTCAGACCAGGCGTCCACATCTTTGTCATCGAACTCGTGCACCTGGACCACGAGTGCGTCCCGATTTTTCCACGCTAATCGCAGACCTGAGGTAATTACAGTCGAGCGCATGGCCACTACGACCGAGCATCCGCGCTGTACGATGCGGGCAAGCCGGTTGAAGCACTCGATGACGTACCCTTCCTGATGGCTGCTCATCTCGTCGAAGCCATCGACGAGATAGAGGATGTCACTCTGGTCCGGGAGATCGTGGAACGGCAGTCCGTACTCGGCGGTGAGCTGTTCGGCGATGGCCTTGTCGAGAGCTTGCTGGTCGTAGACGTCGCGCCAGCGGACGTAGACCGGCGGGTAGCGGCGATCGCTACGGAACTGCTCCGCGAGCCGGGCCGCCAGCACCCTCATCAGGCACGACTTGCCAGCCCCCATCTCTCCTTCGAGGACGATGAGCCGAGGATTTCCGGCGCTGATTGCCTGGAATAGGAGATCGTCACCGTTCGGAGTGATCTCGATCTTCTTCCAATCCAACTCCTCGCGGGCATCCCGAAGGTCGACCATCTTGATCTTGGGGGCAATGTAGAGCGCCTCTTGAGGTATCTCGCCGAAGAGCCGATACCTCTTGAGCGTGGTCATCTCTTGGGCGAGGAGATCCAGAGCTTCCCTGGACACTAGCGATAGGGCTTCGGTAAAGGCTGTGACGATAGGCGGGTCGGTCTGGAGCTTGTCGATCTCCTTGGCTAGTGCCTCGTGGATTCTTCCCCGGGCGTCATCTGCAAGCTGTCGGACGGCGGGCTCAACGCGCTCTTCGGCTGTAGCCATCTCCGCCACCCAGGTCCGGCCAAGGTCGGCCAACTCTCCCACGATCGGCCAGGAGCGGCCGGGCTTCCTCCCCCGGCTGCCGAAGATAGAGAGCCACGTGAACTCGCCGGACAGCTTCTCGGTCGCCACTTCGGAGAGGCGCTTTCTCATGTACTTCTTCCAGACCCTCTCCTCGATCGAGTTCTGCTTGAGCTCGTAGTCGAGCGCACCGACGAACGCCTTGTGGAGCCGCGCCGCAATGCGCTGCTCTGGGGTGGGATCGGAAATAGCCCGGGATCCCAGTTTGAACAGGGCTCCGGTGACGCCGCCCAGCTCGACGAGGTCTTCCAGGCTGTCCTTGAGGAGCCCGCTCTCCACGGTCAGCTCGACCGCTCCCTTGGCGGCGGTCGAGGAGTCCTTGATCCAGTCCGAAAGGTTCTGCAGGGTCAACTTGACCGACATGCCCACCTCGTGAAGAGCTTTGTTGCTGAACAGCGGAGATTATAGAGGCTACCCCGAACGCATGGGGCCGGTACGCAGCAACGCGGGCCTGAGCGCCCGTCAAGTCGGGGGAGTCCGCCTCCGGGATGGGGGAGTCCCCCGACGACAAGGCCCCTTCCCCGAAGCGACGGCGACGATCCCTGGCGGATCGGGGGCTCCAGCCCTCGGAAGGGGAGCGTCTCAAATTCGGGGGGCAGCGACTGCCCCTTGAAATTACCCCATCCGAATTCAGAGGGCAGCGACTGCCCCCCGAAATCGTCCCATCCAAATTCGGAGGGCAGTGACTGCCCCCCGAATTTGTGACGCCTGAATTCAAAGGGCAGCGGCTGCCCTCTGAATTTGAGCCATCCCAATTCAGGGGGCAACGGCTGCCCTGTGAATTTGCATCTCCCGAATTCAGGGGGCGATGACTGCCCCTTGAAATTGGGCCTTCCAAATTCAGAGGGCAGCGGCTGCCCCTTGAATTTGCTCGACCCGAATTCGGAGGGCAATGACTGCCCTCTGAATTTGCAGCTCCCAATTTCAAAGGGCGGCCGTCGCCCCCTGAAATTGCGGTGTCCAGCGAGGACTGGAGGACGGGTATACTACGGATCGTCACGCGGCTGAGTTGGTGCCGGAACCCGGGAAAATTATCGATGGTGACGACCACGACGCACGAGAGAGTTGTCGAGCAGCTGAGGATGCTGGCTGGTCACCTGACCGCCCGGCGCGACGCGCTCATCGAGGCCTGGGAGAAGGCGGTCCAGGACGATCCCGAGCTGACGGCGCCGGACTCCCTCTCCGTTCTGCACTTCCGCGATCTCATTCCCAAGGTCCTGGAGAGCTTCGAAGAGCGGTTGAGGAGCACCGGCTTCGAAGAGTCGGTTCTGGCGTCGGAGGAGCGCGAGCGGGTCATCGAGCACGGGGTGCACCGCTGGGAACAGGGGTTCTCCCTGCACGAGCTGGTCCGCGAATGGCAGCACCTGCAGCTCACCATTCAGGAGGAGATGGAGCGTTACGCGGCGGTTGTCCCCGCGGTGGATTCCGCCACCATGGCAGCCGCGCGGCGCCTGTGCACCGAGGTCTGCGGCGAGGGGGTCGCGGAGAGCGTGGCCCAGTATGCCCGGTTGCAGCAGGCCGAGGCGGAGGGCCACCTCCTCGACTTGCAGCAGGCCCTCCGGCAGTTGAAGGAGCTCGACCGCCAGAGGGCGGAGTCCTGGCACGAGGCGGCGCACGACCTGCGCGGCAACGTCGGCCTCGTCACCACGACCACGTCCATCCTGGCAGATCCGAAGGCGCCGGAGCCCCTGCGCGCCAAGGCCGTCACGATCCTGCAGAACAGCGTCGCTACCCTTCACCACCTGTTGCAAGACTTGATGAGCCTGGCCCGCCTGGAGGCCGGACGCGAGCACCGCGTGGTTGCTCCCTTTGATGCCGCCGCCCTGTTCCGCAACCTCGGAGAGATCCTGCATCCTCTCGCCCAGGAGCGCGGTCTGTTCCTGGAGGTGGAGGGGCCGGAGCCCTTTCCCGTCACGGGCGACGCCACCAAGGTACAGCGTATCGTGCAGAACCTGGCGCTCAACGCCTTGGGATACACGGTGGAGGGGGGCGTCAGGCTGACCTGGAAGGAATCCCAGGAGCGCGACGCCGAGCGCTGGCTCATCGGTATCGAGGACACGGGACCAGGCCTCCAGTTCGCACCCGGATCACCGATGGCGCGCGATCTCAAGGAGGGCACGGACCTGGCCCGGCAGCTCGAGGAGGAGGCCCCGCCCGATGCTCCGGTCGAGCCCGTGGCGGGATCGTCCTCGTCCTCCTCCTCGTCGACTCTCCCCGAAGTCCCGGCAGCCTACCGGCCTCCGGGAGAGGGGATCGGCCTCTCGATCGTGAAGCGCCTCTGCGAGCTTCTCGAAGCGGGCCTGGAAGTCTCCACGGAAGCCGGGAAAGGGACTACCTTCCAGGTGAGCCTGCCGCGCCGCTACTCGTAGGGCCGCCCCTACTCCGCGATCGCCTCGCGCCCGACCGGCAGCGCCGGTACCGGCATGCCCATCTTCTCGCGCAGCTTCAGCTCGATCTCCTCGGCGAGGTCGGCGTTGTCCTTCAGGAACTGCTTGGAGTTCTCCCGGCCCTGGCCGAGACGGAGGTCGCCGTACGAGTACCAGGCGCCGCTCTTGACGATCAGCTTGTGCTCCACCCCGAGATCGACCAGCTCGCCCGTACGCGAGATGCCCTCGCCGTAGTCGATGTCGAACTCGGCCTGGCGGAACGGGGCCGCGCACTTGTTCTTCACCACCTTGACCTTGGCGCGCGCGCCGGTCACCTCCTCGCCGTCCTTGAGCGCGGCGATGCGCCGGATGTCGATCCGGACCGAGGCGTAGAACTTCAGCGCCCGGCCGCCGGTCGTGGTCTCCGGGTTGCCGAACATCACCCCGATCTTCTCGCGGATCTGGTTGATGAAGATCAGGCAGGTCTTCGACTTGGCCACGATCGCCGTCAGCTTGCGCAGGGCCTGGGACATCAGGCGCGCCTGCAGGCCGACGTGCGAGTCGCCCATCTCCCCCTCGAGCTCGGCTTTCGGAACCAGGGCGGCCACCGAGTCGACGACGATGATGTCCACCGCGTTGCTGCGCACCAGCATCTCGGCGATCTCCAGGGCCTGCTCGCCGCTGTCCGGCTGCGAGACCAGGAGATTGTCGATGTCCACTCCGAGCTTCTTGGCGTACTCGGCGTCCAGGGCGTGCTCGGCGTCGATGAAGGCGGCGATGCCGCCGCGCTTCTGGGCCTGGCCCACCACGGAGAGGGCCAGCGTCGTCTTGCCCGAAGACTCAGGGCCGTAGACCTCCACCACGCGCCCGCGGGGAAATCCACCGATGCCGATCGCGGCATCCACCGAGATCGAGCCGGTGGGGATCGCCTCCATCGCCAGCGTCTCCCGCGCGCCCAGCCGCATGATGGATCCCTTGCCGAACTGCCGCTCGATTTGCGACAGCGCGCCGTCGATCGCCTTTGTCCGGTCGAATTTCGGTTCAGCCATGTTCGTATTCGCTCCTTGTGCCCGGCGGACGTGCCGGGCAGTGACGTTTCGCGGGGGTCGGGTACGGATCGCTCCGTACCCCCATGTTAGAAGACGGAAATGCGGCGGTCAATCTCGGCGTTGCGAGCGGTATGGGCGCGGTGGGGTAGACTTGCTCCCGCCAACAACATCGCAGCGTTCGGACACGTATACAGGTAGCTATAATTCGGGACATCTGTCCCCAGGAAACCCTGCATGGAACCCATACGCGTCGAGAGCGAGCCACATGCCGCCACTGCCGAGCTGATCCACCGGCTGGAGACGAACGTGGCGCAGGTCATCCGCGGCAAGCGCGAAGTGATCCGCTTGTGCACCGTCTGCCTGCTCGCCCGCGGCCATATCCTCATCGAGGACGTGCCCGGCGTCGGCAAGACCACGCTGTCCCAGGCCCTGGCCCGCTCCCTCGGCCTCGCCTTCCAGCGCATCCAGTTCACCAGCGACCTGCTGCCGTCCGACATCATCGGTGTCTCGATCTTCAACCAGAAGACGCAGGCATTCGAGTTCGTCCCCGGGCCGCTGTTCGCCAACGTGGTGCTGGCGGACGAGATCAACCGCGCCACGCCCAAGACGCAGTCGGCCCTCCTCGAGGCCATGAGCGAGCGCAAGGTCTCGGTCGAGCGCAAGCGCTACGCCCTGCCCGAGCCGTTCGTGGTGCTCGCCACGCAGAACCCGCTCGAGTACCAGGGGACGTTTCCGCTCCCTGAGTCGCAGCTCGACCGTTTCCTGATGTCGATCTCGCTGGGCTACCCTCCACGCGCGGACGAGAAGGAGCTGCTGCTCTCGGGCGGCGTCGAGGACCTGCTGGAGGGGCTCAAGCCGGTCGTCACCCGGGAGAGCCTGCTCGATCTCCAGGAGCAGGTGGCGCGGGTGCGGGTCGCGGACAAGCTGGCGGAGTACATCCTGTCGCTCGCCGAAGCCACGCGCCACGGCGGCGATTTCCTCCTCGGCGTCTCCACCCGCGGCGCCCAGTCGCTCTTCCGCGCGAGCCAGGCGCTCGCCCTGTGCGAGGGGCGCGGCTACGTGATCCCCGACGACGTGCAGCGCCTCGCCCCGCCGGTCCTCGGGCACCGCGTCGTGCTGAAGCGCGCCGCCGGCGACCTCAACGCCACGCGCAAGGCGATCGAACGGGTGGTGGCGGGGACCCCGGTGCCGTTGTGAAGCCCCGCTCCCGCCGTCCTGTGCCCGAGGGCATCCGCATCACGACGGTGGGCCTGTGGTACGTCCTGCTCTCGATCGTGGTGGCGATCGCGGCCACCAACACCGGCAACAACTCGCTCTACATGGTCATGGCGATGGTGCTCGCCGTGCTGATCCTCTCCGGAGTGCTGTCGCGGGAGAACGTGCGCGGCCTGGAGATCGAGCTGCAACCTCCCGGCGAGGTATTCGCGAGCCGGCCGTTCTCCGTGGGCTTCACGCTCAAGAGCCGCACCCGGCTGTTCCCGCGCTGGTTCCTCCTCTTCACCGTGTCGAAGTCGGCCCAGCCCATGCTCGTCCCCTTCCTGCCCAAGCAGGGACGGAGCGTCGGCAATCTGGAGATGATGATCCCCGCACGCGGGCATCATCCCTTCCCTCATGCCCACATCTCCAGCCTCTTCCCCTTCGGCTTCTTCCGCAAGGGTGTGCGCTATCCCGTGGACCTGGAGATCCTCGTCTACCCCGAGATCTTCGAGGCCGCATCGGCGAGGCATCCCGAAGCCGCGCACCAGATGGGGGAGGAGGCCAGCCGCCGCGCCGGATGGGGGCACGGCCTCCACTCGCTGCGCCAGTTCCGCCAGGGAGACGATCCGCGCGGCATCCATTGGAAGCAGACCGCCCGCACCGGCGGCCTCGTCTACATGGAGCGCGAGTCCGAGCAGAGCCGGCGCCTCGCGATCCTCTTCGACAACGGAGTGGGCGAGCTGGCGGACGACCAGGCCCGTGAACGTTTCGAGCGGCTGGTGAGCGAGGCGGCCACGGCTGCGCTGGACCATCTTTCACGCGGCTATGAAGTGGAGCTGGTGACGCGCGACCGCGCCCTCCCCTTCGCGGGCGGAGCGCGGCAACGGCTGGCCATCCTGGAGGCGTTGGCGCTGATCGAAGCGCAGCCGGCGGTATCGGCGGCATTCGAGCCGCTCTTCTCCAGCGACCGGCGGGCGCAGCAGCTCCGGGTCCACTTCGAACCCGATTCCGCAACTGCCTTGAGGCTCGCGCAATGACCTTCGCGCGCCAAAAGCGGTTGCTTCTCGGGTTGCTCGCGCTGCTCGCGCCGATCCCGCTGCCGTTCAACGAGGTGGTGTCGTGGCCCGTGGTCGGTGCCTACCTGGTGGGCGTGCTCGTCTTTCTGCGGTGGGTGATGATGGATCGGCAGCGCTGGCTGCCCACCTGGGCGCTGAACGTCCTCGGGCTGGTCTACCTGCCGCTGGCATTTCTGGATGCGTTCGTGATCTCGCGCCGGCTGCTGACGCCGGTGCTCCATCTGATCCTGTTCGCGCTGCTGGTCAAGCTCTTCTCCCTGACGCGGGAGCGGGACAAGTGGCAGGTGGCGATCGGCGTCTTCTTCCTCTTCCTGGCGAGCATGGGCACGAGCGTGCACCCTACGATCGTGCTCTACCTGATCGCGTTCCTGGCGATCTCGCTCGTCATGCTGACCCGCTTCGCGTTCCTCCACGTGCTGGCCGGCTTCGGCCGCGAAGACCCCGAGCTGGCGCGCATCCCGATGCGCGGGTTTCTGGTCGTCTGCGTCCTGCTGACGGTCATGCTGTCCGTGCCGCTCTTCGCGTTCCTGCCGCGTGTGCCGTCGCCCTACATCGTCGGCCGGGGGAGCGGCCTGGGACAGACGATCGAGTCCGCGGGCTTCTCGGACGAGGTGACGCTCGACTCGATCGGCCAGATCCGCAACAGCCGGGATGTGGCCCTGCGCCTGTTGGAGGAGGGGACGATCGATCCGGGCCGCGACATGCGTTTCAAGGCCGCGACCTACGATCTTTTTCAGGGAGGGACCTGGCGGCGTTCGCCTTTTCGCATGGCGCTGGGCCGGGGCCGGGAATCCGCGGGCATCTGGCTGGCCAAGGGCCGCCAGCCGGAGCGCTGGGCGCGGATCTTCCTGGCGCCGATCAACAGCCAGAGCGTGCCGCTGCCGGTGGAGACGGTCGTGGTAGCGCCGCAGGCGACCACTCTGGGGCTCGACGAGGGCGGCGCGGTCTCGTTCCGCTTCCAGCCGCAGGAACTGGTGGAGTTCCGGGTAGGGATGGCGGGCGAGCCGGTGATGACCGCCAAGGAGCCTTCGGGCACGCCCTATGAGCCGGCGCTCGACCTCGCGGGCGTCACACCGCCGATCGCCGCCCTCGCCGCGCGGGTCATGGGCGGCGGCACGCCGCTGGAGCGGGCGCAGCGCCTCGAGGCCCACCTGATCCAGGACTACGAGTACACGCTGGACTTCCGCGGCCGCTCGGCGGAGAACCCCATCGAAGACTTCCTCTTCCGCTACAAGAGCGGACAGTGCGAATACTTCGCCTCGTCGATGGTGCTGTTGCTGCGCTCGCAGGGTATCCCGGCGCGATTGGTGACCGGCTTCCTCGGCGGCGAGTACAACCCGTTCGAGGGCTACTACATCGTGCGCGACAGCAACGCCCATGCCTGGGTGGAAGCCTATGTGGAGGGCGAAGGCTGGCGTATCTTCGATCCGACTCCCCCCGCCGGGCGCCCGGTTGCCGAGGCCACGGGCGTCTCGCTGCTGATGAGGCAGGCTTGGGATTTCGTGGCCTTCCGCTGGGACCGTTACGTGCTGACCTTCGGCATCTACGATCAGCTCCGCATTTTCGGCGGGCTGCGCGAGATGTGGCGGGATCTCGTCGGCCGCTTCCAGCAGCCCGAGGCGGCGCGGGAGAAGACGCCCGCGGGCGGGCAGCCGGGCGGCGCCGTGGAGGCCGCGCCGGGCGAATCCGGCTCGCGCATGCCGGACATCCCTCTGCCGGTGGCTATCGGGCTGACGCTTTTCGCTGCCGGGGTTTTCGCGCTCTACCTGCGTTTCAAGCCGCCGCTGACTGCGACCACGGCTTATGCCCGCCTGCGCCGCCGTCTCGGCCGCAGAGGCGAGCCGCTCCCCGAATCGGTGCCGCCGCTCAGGGTTGGTCAGGAGATGGCTGCACGCTATCCCGCCGCGGCCGAGCCCGCGGCTCGGATCATCGCCTTCTATCTCCGCGAGAGCTTCGGAGGCCACTCACTCGAAGACGGCGAGCGTGAAGCCTTGGAAGCCGCCTTGGACGAGGCGGAGAAGGGGATGCGGAAGGCGGGGTAGGCTCATGCCATCCTGATCTCCTTACAGGAGGTAAGGAATGCCGACCGCCACGATCACGAGCAAGGGCCAGATCACTCTTCCACGAGAAGTGCGGGATCACCTGCATGTGCGAGAAGGAGACCGGGTCGAGTTCGAGATCGGAACCGTGGATCAGTCGGGCTTCGGGCCGCGGAGGAGCTTCTCGATCTCCTCAAGATCCGGCAGGTCTTTGAGCCGCCCGGCCGAGCGCTTGGCTTTCTGCAAGGCGCTCAGGCTCATGACCAGGATTCGATGACCGTAGACCTCCATTGGAACCGCATCCGCAGCTACCTGCTCGTACCCTCCGACGCCTTGAACTTCTCCGAGGATGTCGAAGTCCCCAGGATCACTGGTCAGGGTGAAGTTCAGGCCGGCCTGGAGAGTTCTGCGGTCGAAAGTGAAAGGCAGGCCCGGGGGGGCCCCGCGGAGGGAGGGACGAAAGGGAGCCACGGCAGCGGCAAGCCTCTCCAGGTTTTCCGGATTCCGGGCGTAGCAGATGTCGAGATCCTGAGTGACCCGTGCCGAGCCGTGGAGCACGAGGGCCACGGCGCCGATGATCACGAACTCGACCCGGTTTTCGGCCAGGGCATCGATCAGCCGTTGAAAGTCAGTCGCCACGCCCGCGCTTCGCTCCCTCGAGGAACTCCAGGAATTGCCGCATCCTCTCCAGCCGTTCGGTCGGCGTGAGCTTCAGCCGCTCCTCGATCTGGGTCCAGTCGACTCCCGACGGATAATGGGCAAGGATGTCCGTCTCCCAACTCCACGCCTCTTCCTGACTCTTGTCGTCCTTGTCCATTGATCAGGAGTATACCCCTCTACCTGAGCCCGGACGGCAACCTCGGCGAAGCCAGGAGCTTCTCGAACTCCTCCCAGCGCTTCGCCGGGTTGTCGGCCGTGCCGCCGCGGCGCTCGATGTACTGCTTCACCAGGTCCTGCCCATAGTTGTAATTGATCACGTAGCTCCGGTACTGATCGAAGAACTTGATCCGCTGCTCGGCCCGCGCGGGCGCGGACAGGTTGTAGCGCACCTGCCAGTCGATCGCCTGCTGCTTCGTCATCGTGCCGTTCAGGTATTCCCGCGCCGCTTCGTTGCCCGCGTAAGCCAACTGCTGCGTGAGGCGCTGGATCTGGTAGTAACGCTCCGCCGTCGAAGGATTGATGCCCGCCAGGGGGAAGAGCTTCTCGCGCTCGAAGCGCACTCGCTCGTCGCCCGGGAACGCCACCTCGATACCGTAATTTGCCGTGCCCTCCGCGATCAGCGATTGCGGGCTGAACAGCGGATAGACCGAGAACTCCGGCCAGCCGCGGTCGCGCACCAGATGCTTCTCCAACAGGACGTTGTAGACGTGGTGCCCGGGATAACCCTCGTGACAGGCGAGATCGACGGCGCGCTCGATGAAGATCGGCAGGTCCGTGTTGACCTGGATCAGGCTGTGGAAGCCGCCCTTGTACCAGTTGTAGCCGCTCCAGGACTTGTCGGTGACGTACTCGACCTCGAAGCTCTCGCCAGGCGGCAGCTCGAAGTGCTCCACCGTGCGCCGTTTGCATTCGGAAATGGCGGCCTGGAAGACCGCGTCGAGCTTGTCGCGCGGGATGACGAAGCCCTGCCGGAAGCGATCGATGCGCTCGGGAAGCGGGGTATCGGCGGGGTCTCCGGGGACCAGCCTCTCGAGCTGGTCGAGAATGCCCTGGAAGTGATCGGCTCCGTGGGTGGGCGCAATCGAGTCATAGAGCGCCTGCGACTCCTCGTCGAAGGAAAGCTTCTTGCCGGACAACATGTCGAGCCGCGCCACCATCGACTGGAGCTGCCGGCTGAGATACTGATGGCGCAGCCGCTCCATCTCGTCTCCGGATGCCGGCATGGCCTGAACATCCGCGGCGAGCCGCTCCGCCTCGGAGCGCAGGTCGGCCAACGGGCGCTTGGCCGTCTCGGCTTGAACCTTCCACTCCGGCGGACCGTAGAAGGCATCGACATAATCGGGATCGTGCTGGCCCACGGCGAGCACGAGCTTCACGTAAGATTCAGCGGCGCGATCCATCGAGGAAGCCCCTTGAGCCGAGGTTTGCGGCCGGTCCGCGCGCTCGGCGCAACCGGCAGCCAGGAGAAGGAGGAAGAGCGGTGTCCACCGGATTGGCGTCATACCCGCGAGATTACCAGAGCCGGCAGGACGGCCGTGCAATCGTGTCGGCCATCGCGCTCCTCTCAGCCGCGCTCCACCTCGCCACGATCAACGCCTACGGCTGGTTCCGGGACGAGTTCTACTACATCGCCTGCGGCGAGCACCTGGCTTTCGGCTACGTCGACCACCCTCCGCTCGTGGCGCTGATCGCGCGGGTGACTCGCGCGCTGCTCGGCGGATCGCTCATGGCCACGCGGCTTCCGTCCGTGCTCGCCGGCATGGCGGTGATCTGGCTTTGCGGCAGCATCGCCCGCGAAATGGGTGGCGGACGCTGGGCGCAAGGCATGGCCGCGCTCTGCGCGCTGGTTGTGCCGGTCTACCTCTTCAGCTTTCACATCCTCTCCATGAACTCGTTCGACGTCCTGTTCTGGACGCTTGGCGCCTGGGTCCTGGTCAAGATCGTGAACGGCGGCGATCCGAAGCTCTGGCTTCTTTTCGGGCTCATCTGCGGGCTCGGGCTTCAGAACAAGCACAGCCTTCTCTTCTTCGGCTTCGGAGTGTTCGTGGGTCTCCTGCTCACTCCGGAGCGCAGACATTTCCGCGAGCGGTGGATCTGGATGGGAGGTGCGATCGCGGTTCTCCTCTTCCTGCCCCACGTGCTCTGGCAGGTGGCTCACGGCTGGCCCACGTCGGAGTTCGTCCGCAACGCCACGGAAAACAAGAACATCGCGCTCTCGCCGCTCGCCTTCTTCGGCGAGCAGGTGAAGCAGATGCACCCGCTGACCTTCCCGGTCTGGCTGACCGGGCTGATCTGGCTGCTGCGCTCGCGAAAGTACCGGGCGCTCGGCTGGATCTACGTCGCGGCGTTCCTGGTGCTGATCTCTCAGAACTCCAAGGCCTATTACCTCGCGCCGGCCTATCCGCCGCTCTTCGCCGCGGGGGCCACGGCGATCGAAGCCTGGACGCGCCGCCGTTCCGTGCGTCTGGCTCTGCCGGCTCTCCTTCTCCTTGGAGGAGCGGTCCTGGCTCCGCTGACCTTGCCCATCCTGCCGGTCGAGCGTTTCACCCGTTACGTGCGCGCCCTCGGGATCGAGATGAGCGCGGGCGAGCGCCACGAGATGGGCGCGCTGCCGCAGCACTTCGCGGACATGCACGGCTGGGAAGAGATGGTCGCCGAGGTGGCCCGCGTCTACCGTTCGCTGCCGCCCGAGGAACGGGCGAAAGCGGGCATCTACGGTCAGAACTACGGCGAGGCCGGTGCCGTCGATCTGCTAGGCAAGAAGTACGATCTTCCGAAAGCCTCCGCGGGCCACAACAACTACTTCCTCTGGGGACCGCAGGGCTACGCCGATCCTCTGATCATCATTGGCGGCGATCCCGAGGATCACCGGCAGGCCTTCCGCGACGTGCGCCAGGCGGGTGAGATCCGCTGCGGCCTCTGTATGCCGTATGAAAACAACCAGCCCGTCTGGATCGCCCGCGGCTTGAATGCGCCCATCGATCAGATCTGGCCGATGACGAAGCACTACGGCTAGGCGATAGGCACCAAGCCTTGACGTAGATATTCACTCCAGGTTATATTCATTCCGAGGAATGTCGATGCCGGATCAGGCACCGAAGTCCCAACGACTCGGCGAGTTCTTCCGCCGCTTGGCCGAAGCGCCCGCCTGCAGCGATTTTGAATCGGCCTACTACCTGGTTTGTAGCGTTTTGAACTCGGTTGAGGATCAATGGACCGGCATCCCCTACTTGCCAGAGCAGTGGCAATCCGATGGACGCCTCTATCCCCCGCAACTCGACAACATGCGCGACATGCCGGAACACCCTCGGGTCAAGAGATTTCGTAGCGTGGCCCATAACACCTACATCTCGGACGATGGCGCCATCGAGATCCGGCACATTCATGGCGAAGTGCTTTTCTCCAAGCTGAGCGCCAATGGAAAAGGAGTCTGGAGCGCATGAACCCCATCGAGCTGCTTCAGGAGAAGCTGACGGCGCAGTTCCCGAGGCTCAAGGCCACTCTCGACAGACCGGGCCGGCCTCAAGGTGACTGGTTCCTCGATGCCGAACTAGGTGGCAAGAACCTGGTCGCCGTGTGGAATCCGGAAAGAGGCTTCGCGCTCTCCTCGCGCGCAGAGGTCGAGTATGGCGAAGCGCCTGATGAACAGTATCCTGATGCCGACAGCGCATTCCTCCGTGCAAGCGAGCTGCTCGCGACCGAAGCGCAAACCGTTCCTCCTGAGCAGGCGGTGCTCAAGACGCTTCGCGAGTCGCGCAAGCTGTCGCAGGAGGAGCTGGCAAAGAGGCTTCACGTAACTCAGGCCACGGTTTCCAAGATGGAGAGACGCCCCGATATGTACCTCAGCACGCTTCGCAGCGCCATCGCCGCCATGGGTGGTGAGCTCGAAGTGCGCGTACGCTTTCCTGACGAAGAATTTCGGGTCATGCAGTTTGAGCCCTCGGGAAAGAAGCGCCCTGTCCGCAAGGGCCAGACGCAACGCCAAGCGTAGGCGACAGCCTCAGAAGCGGTACGAAATCCCGAGCGACACCACCGGATACATGTCGTAGTCGACGATGTCCTCCTGCAGGTCGCGCTCCTCGCGCTCGATGAGGATCTGCAGCGCTTCGCGGGCCACCGGATCATTGAGCGGGCTGCCGGCGGGGATGATGGGGGTGAGCGTCACCTCGCCCTCGCCCTGGAACATCACGCCGAGGTCCAGCGTCACTCCGAACCCGCTCCCCGAGCCCGGCGCGCGCCCCCAGCCCAAGCCCGCGTAGGGGACGATCGGATCGAACTCGACCTTCCCGTCGAGCGTGCCCACGAGCCCCACCGGCACGGGCACGCCGCCGATGTCGTAGGCCCCCGAAGCGGGCGGCAGGCTGCTCCCCGTGACCTCCGTCGCGTTGTAGACGAGCCCGCCGGTCAGCCGGAAGCCCCGGCCACCTGGATGCCAGTCGAGGAAGCCGGTCACGGTGCGGAGGCTCGCCTCGCCGTCGTACTCGATATCGCTCGCCTCGCGCCGTTCCGAATACTCGTAGCCATGGATCCCGAGCCGCCCTTCGAGCTGGCTCGAGCCGCCGACCGTCAGCTCCGCCCCGATCCCGAGCGTCCCGGCCGTGCCGGCGATTCCTACCTCGGCGCGGGCTCCGGCGGGCAGGACGAGGGCGAGCAACGCGATGGTGCACAGGTGCTTGTTCATGTCCCGAGCCCATGCAAACCAGGGGCCGTGGGCTGAGATATCCTTGAAGCTTCAATGCTCTTTCCCGGAAGGAGACCATCCCATGTCCAAACGTTTCACCGCAGCCTTGGTCTTCGTTCTCTGCAGTCTTTTGCCGCTGGCGCCGCCTGCCGCGGCCCAATCCCAGGTGGCGGGCGGCCAGATTGAGGGTACCGTGCGGGACGAGAGCGGCGGCGTGCTTCCCGGGGCGACGGTGACGGTCCTCAACCAGGAGACCGGCGTCTCGCGCACCACCCAGACGGATGAGGCCGGCCGCTTCCGCGCGCCGCTGCTGCAAGTGGGCACCTACGAAGTGACGGCGACCCTCGACGGCTTCGCCACGACCCGGCAGCCCGACCTCGAGCTCACCATCGGCCAGACACTTTCCGTGGACGTCACCCTTCCGGTGGCGGCGCAGGCGGAGACGATCGTGGTCACCGCCGAGGCGCCGGTGATCGAGACCGAGCGCACCCACCAGGCCTCGACCGTGGGCGAGCGCGCCGTCGCCAACCTGCCGGTCAACGGCCGCAACTTCATCGACTTCGTCCTGACCACGCCCGGGGTCACCCGCGACGTGCGCCTGGGAGACATCAGCTTCGCCGGCCAGCGCGGCACGCTCAACAGCCTGATCATCGACGGCGCGGACAACAACAACACCTTCTTCGGCCAGGCCCTGGGCCGCACCGGCTCCGGCCGCGCCCCCTACCAGTTCAGCCAGGACGCCGTGCGCGAGTTCCAGGTCAACCGGAACGCCTACTCGGCGGAGTACGGCCGGGCCGGCGGCGCCGTGATCAACGTGGTCACCAAGTCGGGGACCAACCAGGTCCACGGCTCGCTGTTCGATTTCTACCGCGACGAGAGCCTCAACGAAAACAGCTTCGTCAACAAGACGGCGAGCCCGCAGCGTCCCAAGTCCCCCTACCACTTCGACCAGTTCGGCGGCTCCCTCGGCGGTCCCATCCGGCGCGACAAGGCGTTCTACTTCCTCTCCTACGACGGCCAGCGCAACGAAGTGCCGAACGACATCAACCTCGACCAGAACCTGGCCGGGCTCACGCTGCCCAACGATCCCGACACGCTGGCCGGCCTGCAGAAGCTCCGCGACCGGGCGCAGAGCTGGCAGCGCGGACAGAACCAGGACGTTTTCCTCGGCAAGATCGACTGGCACCTGAGCGAGGAGCACCGGGCCACCGTGCGCTACAACCACCAGGACTTCACCGGCCAGAACTTCGAGAGCGGCGGCGCCACCAACGCCGAGGAGCACACGGGCAACAGCCTGGTCACGACGGACACGCTCAACGCCTCTCTCGCCTCGATCTTCGGCGCCGATCTGTACAACGAGCTGCGCGGCCAGTACGCCAAGGACGAAGAGCCCGGCGAGGCCAACAGCGATCTTCCCGAAGCCACGGTCCGCCAGGGCGGCCGCACGATCCTGACCGTCGGCCGCAACTTCTTCAGCCCGCGCGAGACCACGATCGAGCGCCAGCAGCTCGCCGACACCCTGACGTATGTGCGCGGTGCCCATACGCTCAAGGCCGGGGCGGACTTCCTCCGCGACGAGATCAAGAACTTCTTCCCCGGCAACTTCTCGGGCGCTTACACCTTCAACTCGATCGCCAGCTACAACCGCGGCATCCCCAACGGCTCGGGCGAGCGCTACGTGCAGGCGTTCCCCGGACCGGGCACGTCGGGAGCGCTCACGAATCCGGACATCGACGAGATCGCCTTCTTCCTTCAGGACGAGTGGGACCTGCGCGACGACGTCACGCTCACCCTCGGCCTGCGCTACGACCGCCAGGATTTCGCGCAGCCCGAGGTGCGCAACCCCGACCCGCAGCTCGCGGCGGCGGGGATCGACACCAGCTTCCTCAACATCGACGACGACAACTACGCTCCCCGCCTCGGCCTCGCCTGGAGCTTGAGCGACCGCATGGTCGTGCGCGCCGGCTACGGTCTCTTCTACGGCCGCACTCCCGCGATCATGGTGGGCACCGCGCACTCGAACAACGGCATCAACGTGCAGACGGTCACCTTCACGGGCAACCAGGTTCCGACCTATCCGAACGTCTTCCCCACGCTGCCGCCCGGCGCGAGCCTGCCCAAGCCGACGATCTTCGTCTTCGACCGCGATTATGAGAATCCCGAGGTGCACCAGGCGAGCCTCGGCCTCGACTACGCGCTGACCGACGACCTCGCGCTGAGCGTCGGCTACCTCCGCGTCGACGGCCGCAAGCTGCAGCGCTCGACGGACATCAACCTGCTCGCGCCGGTCGCTACCCAGATCCCGGTCCAGGGAGGCGGGACCGTGACCGTGCAGCAGTTCCCCACGGCGCGGCCGTTCACCAACTTCGACCGCATCATCCAGTTCGAGAGCACGGCGGAGTCGGAGTACAACGGCCTGACGCTCGAGCTGCGCAAGCGCTCCCGCGGCCGGTTCCAGGGCTCCCTCGCCTACACGCTCGGCAAGGTCGAGGACACGGTGCCGGACGCCACCGCCGTGGTCCCCAACAGCGGCGACGACGCCAAGTTCGCCTCGAACCCGTTCGACTTCGAAGCCGACCGGGCGCCGGGCAACAACGACCAGCGGCACCGTCTGGTGCTGAGCGGCTTGTGGGACCTCTCCTACTGGAAGGACCAGCAGGGCTGGCGCAAGGCGCTGCTGGACGGTTGGTCGCTGAGCTGGATCGCCGCTGCGCAGACCGGCCAGCCCTACTCCCGGGTCGTCACCAACGATCTCAACCGCGACACCAACACGCGCAACGACATCGTGCCCGGCAGCCGCAACGCCGAGCGCCTGCCCGACAACTACACGCTCGACGCGCGCATCGCAAAGGCCATCCCGCTGACCGGCGGCTCCAAGCTGGAGCTGATCGCCGAGGCCTTCAACCTGCTGGACCGGGACAACATCATCGGCCAGCGCTCGGCCTTCTACAACTACGACGTGGCCCGGAATCTCCTGATCCCGCAGGCGAATTTCGGGCAGGACATCACCGCGGCGGACAACCGCATCGTGCAATTAGCGGTGAAGGTCACATTCTGAGGGAAAGTAGCCTCTATCCGGATTTAACGGCGGGATAGAGGCTTTCCCGAGGTTGATTTTGGATTCAACCCCGGGAAGACGGCTTTCCCGCGGTTCTTGTCGAAATCAACCCTGGGAAGGCGGCCTTCCCGGGATTGTTTTTGGATTCAACCCCGGGAAAGCGACCTTCCCGCGGTTGAACTTGGATTCAACCCTGGGACAGCAACCTTCCCGGGGTTGTTTTTGAAAAAAACCCCGGGAAAGCGGCTTTCCCGCAGTTTCTCCTGAAATCAACCCCGGGAAAGCGGCTTTCCCGAGGTTGACCGCCGCCCCGGCGCGTCCGCGGCGGGTTTGCGCCGTACGCAGCAAGCAGGAAGCGTCCGCAGCGGATACGGCCCCCCAATCCTGCCGTTTGCCCCGTCGCCGCCGCACGGATACCTCTTCGGGCGGGCCCCGCCCCTCCCCTTCAAGCAAAGACGCTGTCTCGAAGCGGCGACGATTGGGAAAAAGCCAGGGCGGTCACACGCTCCCCTCTCCCGGGGGTCCGGGTGTGCGGCCGGGAGAGGGGCTGGGGGTGAGGGCCGGATACACTACGCCTGTCCGCCGACTCAGGCGGTCGCGGACAGGCAGGAAGGAGGCGCAATGCAGATTGGCATGATCGGGCTCGGACGGATGGGGGGCAACATGGTCCGCCGATTGCTCCGCGGGGGGCATGAGTGCGTGGTGTTCGACCGCAATCCCGCGTCGGTGGAGGAGCTGGCGAAAGAGGGCGCGACGGGCGCGGCTTCGATGGACGACTTCGTCGCCAAGCTCGCTGCTCCGAAGACGGCGTGGGTCATGGTGCCCGCGGGGCCTATCACCGAAGCGGTGATCCAAGACCTCGGCGAGCGGCTCGGCGAGGGTGGCGTGGTGATCGACGGCGGCAACTCCCATTTCAAGGACGACGTGCGCCGCGCTCGCGAGCTGCGGACGAAAGGCATCCAGTACGTGGACGCCGGAACGAGCGGTGGTGTCTGGGGATTGGAGCGGGGATACTGCCTGATGATCGGCGGCGACCGCGAAGTCGTCGAGCGGCTCGATCCGATCTGGAAGACGCTCGCTCCGGGCCGCGGAGATATTCCTCCGTCGGCAGGGAGAGAGAACCGCAAGAGCACGGCCGAGGATGGTTATCTCCATTGCGGCCCGGCCGGCGCGGGTCACTTCGTCAAGATGGTTCACAACGGGATCGAGTACGGATTGATGCAGGCGTACGCCGAGGGCTTCGACATCTTCCGCAACGCGGCCTCGAAAGAACTGCCCGAGGAGCACCGCTTCGATCTCGATCTCGCGGACATCGCCGAAGTCTGGCGGCGGGGGAGTGTGGTCACATCCTGGCTGCTCGACCTTACCGCGATGGCGCTCGCCGAGAGCCCGGATCTCGCGGGGTACACCGGCTTCGTGCAGGACTCGGGCGAGGGACGATGGACCGTGCAGACCGCGATCGACGAGGCCGTGCCGACGCACGTGCTCGCGGCGGCGCTCTTCGATCGCTTCCGCTCGCGGCAGGAGCACACCTTCGGCGAGAAGGTGCTCTCCGCGATGCGTCACAAGTTCGGCGGCCACATCGAACGGCCGAGCGGAGGCTGAGCGATGGCGGACGAAATCGATCTCCCAGCATCCAACCAGGGCGTGCCGGCGCCTGCCTGCGCGATGGTGATCTTCGGCGCCTCGGGCGACCTCACCAAGCGCAAGCTGATCCCCGCGATCCACAACCTCGCCACGAATCACCTGCTGCCGCAGGACTTCGCCGTGATCGGAGTCGCCCGCACCGAGATGACGGACGAAGACTTCCGCAACAAGATCCGCGACGAGATGAAGGAGTTTGCGACCGGCGAGCTCGAAGACCAGGTCGTCGAGTGGCTGCTGCCGCGACTCTCCTACGTGGCAGGCGAGTTCAATGACCCCGCCACCTTCGAGAAGCTCCGCGAGCGCCTGCAGGAGGCGGACGAGAAGTGGAAGACGCAGGGCTGCTATCTCTTCTATCTCGCGGTCCCGCCGAGCCAGTTCTGTCCGGTCGTGCAGCGGCTCGGCGAGAGGGATCTCGTCACCGAGCGCGACGGCAAGTGGCGGCGCGTCGTGATCGAGAAGCCTTTCGGCCACGACCTCGAGTCCGCCCGCGCGCTCAACCGCGACATCACGAAGGTGCTCGACGAGAAGCAGATCTACCGGATCGATCACTACCTCGGCAAGGAGACGGTCCAGAACATCCTCGCCTTCCGCTTCGCCAACGGCATCTTCGAGCCGATCTGGAACCGGCGCTACGTCGATCACGTGCAGATCACGGTTGCGGAGACCGTGGGAGTCGAAGCGCGCGGCGGCTACTACGAGGAGGCCGGAGCGCTGCGCGACATGGTGCAGAACCACATGTTCCAGCTCCTCGCGCTCACCGCCATGGAGCCGCCGACCTCGTTCGCTCCCGATGCGGTGCGCGACGAGCGGGTCAAGGTGCTCAGCGGAATCAAGCCGCTGGACCATGAGGACGTGCTGCGCTCCGCGGTGCGCGGCCAGTACGGTGAGGGTGAGATGGACGGCAAGCACGTGCCCGGCTACAGGCAGGAGCCCAACGTGAAGCCGGACTCGCACGTCGAGACCTTCGTGGCGCTCGAGCTGTTCGTCGAGAACTGGCGCTGGGCCGGCGTTCCGTTCTATCTGCGCACGGGCAAGCGGCTGCCGCGCCGCGTGACCGAGATCGCGATCCAGTTCAAGAGCGCGCCGTTCGTGATGTTCCGCGAGACTCCGGTGGAGCAGCTCAAGCCCAACGTGCTGGTGATCCGCATCCAGCCGGAAGAGGGAATCTCGCTGCGCTTCGAAGGCAAGGTGCCCGGACCGACCATGCGGCTCGGCACGGTCAAGATGGACTTCCGTTACGCCGATTATTTCGGCAGCACGCCGAGCACCGGCTACGAGACGCTGCTCTACGACGTGATGACCGCGGACTCGACGCTCTTCCATCGCACCGACATGGTGGAGGTGGGCTGGAGCGTGGTGACGCCGATCCTCGACGTGTGGAAGGCGCTCACGCCGCGCAACTTTCCCAACTACGCGGCCGGCACCTGGGGACCCAGGGAAGCCGACGAGCTGATCAAGGACGGCAGGAAATGGCGGAACTGAGAACGTTCGACGACCTCGATGAATTGGCGCGCGCGGCGGTCGAAGAGATCACGAGGAGCGCGGAGGAGGCCATCGCCGCGCGTGGCTGGTTCACGATCGCGCTCTCCGGCGGCAACACTCCCAAGCCCGTGTATCGCCTGCTCGCGCAGGAGCCACGCATCGATTGGGACCGCGTGCACGTGTTCTGGGGCGACGACCGTCACGTACCGCCCACTCATCCCGGGAGCAACTTCGGGATGGCGATGGACACGCTGCTTTCAAAGGTCTCGATCCCGCTCGACAACGTCCATCGGATGCGCACCGAAAAGCCGGATGCGGAGCGCGTGGCCGAGGAGTACGCGTGGACGCTGCGCAGCGAGTTCGATCTCGAGGAAGGCGAGTGGCCGCGCTTCGATCTCGTGTTGATGGGGATCGGCGCGGACGGTCATACGGCTTCGCTGTTTCCAGGCAGCGAGGCCGTGCGCGAGCGCAGCCGGCTGGTGATCGCGCCGTGGGTGAGCTCGCTCGGGACCTTCCGCATCACGCTCACGGCGCCGGTGTTCAATCATGCGGCGCTCGCGCTCTTCCTGGTGAGCGGAGAGGAGAAGGCCGAGGCGTTGCGGGCGGTATTAGCGGGGGTCGAAGGGGACTTTCAGCCCGATCGGTTCCCCGCGCAAGTCATACGCCCCGAGGAGGGGAAGCTGCTCTGGCTCGTGGATCGCGCGGCGGCGCGATCTCTTCGCGAGGTGGTGGGTTGATCGGGTTGATCGATCATCCGGAGGGGCTACACGACGCTTCCAGCCACGGGGCCCAAGATAGATGCGCCGTGTGAAGGCGACGCTGGCAGGTACGGCTGAGAACGACAGGTAGCGCCCCCAGTAAAAATCCCAGAACGTCGCCTCCGCGGGGCCTTGCGGCCCTCTGTACGAGAGGGCCGGCTTACTTCTTCTTGCTTGCCGTCTTCTTCGCGGTGGTTTTGCCAGCCGCTTTCTTCGGAGCGGAAGCCTTGACGGACTTCGCGGCAACGGTCTTCTTCGGCGCCGGCTTCGCAGCCGTCGCCTTCTTGGCCGGAGCCTTCTTCGCAGCCGTTGCCTTCTTGGCCGGAGCCTTCTTCGCAGCCGCAGCCTTCTTGGCCGGAGCCTTCTTGGCAGCAGCTTTCTTGGCCGGAGCCTTCTTCGCAGCCGTCTTCTTCGCAGCGCTCTTCTTGGCCGGAGCCTTCTTGGAGCCGCCGCCCATACCGCCTGAATTCTGATCAGCCATACACGATCTCCTTTCGGTTGGTGTGCCCGCAGTGTTGCGTTTGGGCGTTCATGTGGAATTAGGGTACGCCTACTACATCTTGGGCGTCAAGCTCTTTTACGCCTCAAACTCTAGTGACACCTGCCCAAAGCGCGGGGCAGTGCGCGCGAAGCGCCTCATGCGAGGCTCTTCACACGAATGGAAGAGTCTGTCGCGATGCAGGAAAAAGCCCGCGCAATGGGCATTTGCGCGCATCGGCAGCGAGAGCACAAACAAATGGGGCGGCTCTCCGGCCGCCCCGCTTGCGAGCTCAAAAAAATTTTGCGGACTAGTACGCGTTGTGGCGCAGCGCGTGGCGAACGGTCATCCAGAGGATCTTGAAGTCGAGCTTCAGCGACCAGTTCTGAATGTAGTAGAGGTCGTACTGGATCCTCTTCTTGATCGAGGTGTTGCCGCGCCAGCCGTGGACCTGAGCCCAGCCGGTGATGCCGGCCTTGACGCGATGGCGGAGCATGTAGCGGGGGATCTTGTGCTTGAACTCGCTGACGAACGTCGGGCGCTCCGGCCGCGGGCCGATGATCGACATGTCGCCCATCAGCACGTTCCAGATCTGCGGCAGCTCGTCGAGCGACCAGTGGCGCAGGAACGTCCCGATGCGGGTGCGGCGGGGATCGTCCTTGATCGCCCACACCGGACCGCTCGTGGCCTCGGCGTTGATCCGCATGGAGCGGAACTTGACGATCATGAACGGCTTGCCGTCGAGGCCCATGCGCTCCTGGCGGTAGAAGATCGGACCGCGGTCTTCCAGCCAGATCGCCAGCGCGACGAGCGGAAAGAAGGGGATCAGCACGACCAGCGCCGCCGCCGCGAGCAACAGGTCCATGCTGCGCTTAACCATGCTGTTCCAGCCCTGGAGCGGCACCTGGGAGAGATTGATCACCGGCGTGCCGTCGACGTCCTCCAGCGTGGCTTGCAGCGTCGCGTACTGGAGCACGTCCGGAACGAGCTTCACTTCCACGCATTCGCGCGCCATCAGCTCCAGCATCTGGAGCATCTTCCTGTGCGCTTCCAGCGGCAGGGCGATGAAGACCTGATCGATGCGTCCGACCGCGAGCACTTCTTCGGCCTGGCGCAGGGTCCCGAGGACCGGCACGCCGAGCACCGAGGAGCCCACCTTGCCTTGATCGTCGTCAAGGAAGCCGACGACCTCGAAGCCGAGCTCGCGATGGGCGAGGAGCTTCTGCGTGATCTCGCGGCCGAGCAGGCCCGCGCCGACCACCAGGATGCGCTGCAGGTTGTTGTTCGACTGCCGGATGCGGAGCAGCACCGAGCGCAGGACCATGCGCGCCGTTGCCACGAACAGGAAGTCTCCCAGGGCGAACAGGCCGAGGAAGGCGCGGCTGTAGGTGAAGTAGCCGCCGTCCGGCGTGGGCGGACGGTACAGGAAGATCACCACCAGCAGGAGCACGGTGGCGAGCAGCACGGCCACGGCCACGGTGAGGACCTCGTCCACCCGGCTTTTGCCGCGCCGGCTCTGGTAGAGGCCGTGGAAGTAGAAGACCACCGGCCAGATCGCCAGGATGAACGGGAGGAGCCGCAGGTAGGGCTCGAACTCCGGGATGCTCTTGGTGACGGGGATGACTTCGATGTGGAACCGGAGGACCCAGGCGGTGAGGAAGGCGGCGAGTGTCGCGCCGAGATCACCAGCAAGATAGGCCCCCGACGTCGTGCGATGTCGTTGCTGGATCAAGACAGTGCGACCCTCCGGTCGGAATGGAACCTGGAGCGCAGCAAAGCTTGAATGCGGTGGGTGAACCGCGTGGAGGCAAAAGACTCCGCTCTGCTGCGCAAGTCCAAGAGATTGAATACGATCCGGCCGGCTTTGTCAATCGCCTCCGCCAAATCGGCAGTGCCTCCCCAATCGGGGTAGAGGTGGCCGTGCCGGCCATCCTCGACCACATCCAGGATCCCCCCCTTGTCCACGGCCACCACCGGGGTGCCGCAGGCCAGGGCTTCCACGGAGGCGATCCCGAAGTCTTCGACCCCGGGCTGGAGGAAGAGGCGCGCTCCCCGGTAGAGGTCGCGCAGGCGCTCGCGGTCGACGGATCCGAGCAGGCGGGTCCTGGGGCTGGCGAGGTCCTGCAGGCGCTCGGCTTCCGGGCCGTCTCCCACCACCACCAGCTCCAGCCCCAGCCGGTCGCAGGCGGCGATGGCCATCTCTACGCGCTTGTAGGGGGCCAGGGCCGAGACCATCAGGCAGTAGCCCTTCTCTGTCGAGGGCCCCGGAGTGAAGAAGTCGGTGTCCACCGGCGGGTGGATCACTTCGGCCTCGCGGCCGTAATAGGTGCGGATGCGGCGTTCCACGAAGCTCGAGTTGGCCACGTAGAGGTTTACGCGCGAGGCCGAGGAGACGTCCCAGGCCCGCAGCCCGGAGAGGACCAGGCCGCGCGCCCGCGCCTTCAGTCCGTTCCGGTCGGGGAAGTAGACGTGCTCCTGGTCCCAGGCATAGCGCATCGGCGTGTGGCAATAGCAGACGTGCCAGGAGTCCGGCCCGGGGATGACCCCCTTGGCCACGCAGTGGCTCGAGCTGACGATCAGGTCGTAGGAGGTGAGGTCGAACTCCTCGATGGCTGCCGGGAAGAGCGGCAGGTAGCGGCGGTAGTGCTCGCGCACCCGCGGCGCCTTCTGGAGGAAGCTGGTGTGGATCGGATGGCTCTCCAGGGCGCTGCTGACGCTCCCCGGGAAATGGAAGAGGGTGTAGATCGGCGCCTCGGGGAAGAGGCCGGCCAGGATCTCCAGCACCTTTTCGCCGCCGCGCATGCCGGTCAGCCAGTCGTGGACCAGGGCGACTTTCAGCCCGCCTGGGAAGGCGGAGATTGTCCGGGAGCCGGGGTATTTCACTTTCTCCCTCCTCATCAGTTGCCCCCCCCGGCCCGGGCTTCGTCCCGGGCGGTCGGCCGCACCGGGGCCGCCGGCGATGGCTGCGGAGCCAGCCCCCGCGACTGCATGGCCGAGATGTAGATCTCCAGCGTCTTGCGGGCCGTCTGGCTCCAGCGGAAGTCCTCGGCGCGGCGCAGGCCGAGCTTGGCCAGGCTGTTGCGATGGTCCGCGTCGGACATGCAGTGGGCGATCGCCTGCGCCATCCCCTCGACGTCGAGCGGATCGACCAGGTGGGCGTACCCTTCGGCGAGCTCCTTGAGGGCCGAGGTGTTCGAGGTGATCACGGTCACGCCCGAGGCCATGGCCTCCACCACCGGCATGCCGAAGCCTTCGTAGAGAGTCGGATAGAGGAACAGGGTCGCCCCCTGGTAGAGCGCCGGCAGCGCCTCGGGCGCGACCTTGCCGAGGAGGCGGACGTGATCCCCGACCCCCAGGTTCATCGCCCGCTGCCGGCTCTTGAACTCCGAGCCGCTGCGCTCGCCGATGCACACCAGGGGGGCGTCGAACCGGGCGATCTCCCGGGCGCGGGCGTAGGCCTGGATCACGGTGTCCAGGTTCTTGCGCTTGGGCGCCGGGTTGCCCACGAAGAGCAGGTACGAGCGCTCGAGCCCCAGGTCGCGCCGCCACCGTTCCAGCTCCTCGGGGGAGAGCTTCTTGCGGAAGACGTCCTCGACGCCGTTGTAGATCACCTCGACCTTGCGGCCGTCCACGTCGAAGTGCTTCACCAGGTCAGAGCGCGTGTGCTGGTTCACGCCGATCAGGCGGTCCGCGCGGGAGAGGCTGCGGCGGATCATCTGCTGGGCGTAGAGAAAGGCCAGCCGGCTGGGCAGGAACTCGGGGTAGAGGAGGTGGACGATGTCATGGATCGTCACCACCACCGGCGAGCCCACCCAGGCCGGGAGCACGTAGTGCGTCGAGTGATAGAGGTCGAGCTTGGTGCGCCAGAGCTGCCAGGAGAGCGCGAACAGCTCGCGCACGGAGTAGACCGGCGAGCTCTCATAGCTGGGGCGGAAGTTGTCCGGAAGATCGCGGAAAACCTCCCTGTCCTCGGGATGAGCGATCAGGACGTAGCGGTTCTCCGTGTCGAGCCGGGCCAGATGCCGCATCAGGTTGCGGATGTACGGTCCTATCCCGAGGTCCTGGATCTTCCGGGCGTCGAGACCGATGGTGTAAGGCAAGGATACTCCGCTCCTAAGCGGTGGGACAGAAGGGACCCGGCCGCGTAGTTCCAAGGTTATCTATAACTTGAGATAGATTCTACCCCAAAGACTCTCGAAATACCTCTTCCATTTCTGCGGCGGTGCGCTCCCAGCGGAACATTGCGGCCCGTTCGAGGCCCCGGCCGCGCAGCTCTTCCCGCCGGGCCGGGCTCTCCAGAAGGTTGCGGATCGCCATCATCAGCTCCCCCGGATCGGCCGGGTCCACCTTCAACCCAGCGTCCCCGACCACCTCGGGAAGGCTCGAAACGTTGGAGACCACGGTGGGAATTCCGCAGGCGAGCGCTTCGGCCGGAGGCAGCCCGAACCCTTCGTAGAACGAGGGGTAGACGAACACGGTCGCCGCCTGGAAGAGGCGGACCAGGCGGTCCCGGTCCACGTGCCCGAAGGTCTTGACCCCGTGCGGGGCGAGCGCTTCGATCCGCCGCACGAGCTCGCGGCTTCCCCAACCGTATGGGCCGACCAGGACCAGCGGAGGCACGCTCGAATCTTCCAGCCGCAGGGCCTCCCAGGCGTCGAGGACGGCGCCGATGTTCTTCCGCGGCTCGATGGTGCCCGCATAGAGGAGGTAGCCGTCCCGGGCGCCGATCTCCTCCCGGGTGGCCTCGATCTCGTCGGGCGCGCCCGGCCGGAACTCGGGATCGATGCCGCTGTAGACCACCCGGATCTTGCGTGCCACCTGGGGGAAGTGGAAGGCGATGTCGTCCGCCGTGGCGCGGGAGACGGCAACCAGGCGCTCGGCGCGTTCGAGCGAGGGACGCAGAAACGGGAAGATGCTCCATTTGACCTTGAAGCGATGGCTCTCGGGCATGAGGATGGAGGTGAGGTCGTGCACCGTGGCCACGGCGGGAACCGGGCAGCGCAGGGGGATGGTCATGAGCGGTGACCAGAGGAGGTCGATGTCGCCGCGCTCCAGCCTGCGGGGGAGCTCGAGCTGCTGCCAGATCACCCCGAGGGGGGCAGGGTGGTGCTCGGACTCGATGCCGGCCGCGGCCAGCTCCTCGGCACAACGGGGCGGACGATGGGCCAGCCCGCGATAGCGCATCCCGCCCCGCGCCGCCAGCTCCAGCAGGAGGGAGCGGGTGTAGACGGCGATCCCGGTCGGGGTGGGGACCAGGGCTCGGAGGTCGACGGCGATGGTCGGGGGGGCGGCGGGCGGGGGCATGGGTGCGGATCATATCCGCCTGGGGTTGAAACCCCAGGCTAGAAGAGTATCGCCCCCTCCGGGGGCGCAGCTTCTGCGGCCCAGCCCTGGGAAGGGCTGTACTTTCCTAGCCTGGGGTTTCAACCCCAGGCACTGGTATATCGTTGATCTCGCCCCCATGCGACCCCGCACCCTCGCTTTCGTCTGCCTGGCCCTCAGCCTTCTCGGGCTGGCCGCCGCGACTTTCCGGTTGCGGCTCTCTCCGCTCCCGGTAGGCGACGAGACCACGCACGTCCTCATGGCCCAGAGCCTCTGGGAGGACGGCGATCTTCTCTATGGCCAGCCCGACCTGCGGCGCGCCTACCGGACGTGGAACGAAGGGCCCGCCGGGGTAACCCTCCTCACTTCGGATGGCGGCCGTACCGTGCGCTACGCCGAGCCGATCGCCTGGGCTCTGGCTGCCGCTCCCGCCTGGGCGCTGCTCGGAGCGGCCGGGCTGCCGATCCTCAACATGGCGCTCTTCCTGGGCATGCTCGCCGCGGCGGCCGGGCTCTTCCAGGAGCCCGGTCCGCTTTTCCTGGGCGGCTTCTTCTTCGCTTCGGCCTCGTTCGGCTACGTGTTCCGGGGCTCCCCCGAGGTCTTCCTGATGGCCTGCGTCTTCTTCGCGCTGCTCCTCTGGCAGCGCGCCCGGCAGCAGGCGGGCCCCCTGTGGAGCCTCGTGGGGGCCGGCGTGCTCCTCGCCGCAGCCAGCCTCCACCAGCCGGCGCTCGCCCTTCTCGGAGTGGCCGTGGCAGTCGATCTCTTTCTCTCGGGACGGTGGAGGCGGGCGGCTATCCTGGTCATCGCCGGCGTTCTCGCCCTCGGCCTGCTCGCCGCCGTGCAATGGCGGATGACCGGCGTCTGGAGCCCGGCCTACCCGCGGGAAGGAATCCAGCGCCGCTCCTTCGAGAACGATTTTCCCCTCGAGACCGCTGGGGACGTCTGGCAGGGCTATGGAAGAGATCAGGGCACGTCCACGGATGGTGTCCGCCTGCTGGCGCGGAACATCTGGTCCTTTCTAGCCGGCCGGCACGCGGGGCTGATCCCCTACTTTCCGTTCGGCGTGCTCGCGCTCGCCCTGTTGGCTCGGGACCGTTCGCGCTGGCTGCTCCTCGCCGCGATGGGTGCCATCATTCTCCTTGGACTGCTGCTCGATCCTCACCGTTGGCATGGCGGGCCGGAGGCGTTGGGCAACGCCCGACTAGCCGTTCTCTACCCGGCGCTGCTTTTTCTCCCGTCACGCCTCCCTTCGCGCTGGAGCCTCATCCCGCCTTATGCCGCCGCCGGGCTGTGGACGGTGATCGCGGTGGTTGGCGCGATCGTCCCTCCTCCTCCCCATTCCGGGGAGATCCCGACCTTCCGCGCTCTGCCGCTGGAGCTGACCTTGCTCGGAGAGGGCGTGCAATTGCCGGGCTATGGGGTCCGCAATTGGGGGCAGGGGCTCTGGATCGTGCCGCGCGCCGCGTTCTGGGTAGACGAGGAAAATCCGAACGGCGTCTGGGTGCGCGGCGCCTCGACCTCGGAGGTCGTGGTGATCTCGCCGAAGCCGCTGAGGGAGGTCCGCTTCTACGCCCATTCTCATGCTGAGGAGAACGAGATGGTCGCGGAGAGCAGCGCGGAGCGGGTGCTGATCCGGTTCGACAGCGAGGGCAAGCGCAACGGCGCGCCAGTTGCCCTGGCGCTCGAGCCGGCTGCGACCGGGCTCGGTCTCCTTCCCGCCGGAGATTGGGTCTACCGCTTCACCTTGAGCGTGAGCGATGGCATCATCCCCGCGCGTCGCCTGCCCGGAAACCCGGACCCTCGTTACCTGGGAGTCTTCTTGGACTTCAAACCATGAGCGAACCAGATCGCGTCGAAGATGTCCTCGAGCGCCTGCGTGCCGGAGTTCGCCAGCGGCAAGCCGAGGTCGCGACGATCTCCGGCTCGGAGCTGGCGCGGCACAAGCTGGCGGAGCTTTCGGCCCGCGAGTACGTGCAGGAGCCGATTGCGGTCTCGCCCCGTCCTGTGCTCGGGCGCTGGATCGTGCTCTCGCGCAAGGCGATCTTCCATCTGTTCCTCAAATGGTTCACGCGGCCGGTGATGGAGCAGCAGAACTCCTACAACCAGACGGTGAGCCGCCTGATCCAGGATCTGATGCAGTCCAACGATGCGCTGGCGCAGCGGGTGCGCGAGCTCGAGGCCCGGCTTTTGGAGCTGGAGAAACACGAGTAGATGGGCAAGCGCATCTGCATCTGCGTGAACCGGGTCCCGTTCGCCTACGGCGGCGCGGAGATGCTCGTCGAGTCTCTGCGGGACGAGTTGGTGGCGCGGGATCACGAGGTCGAGGTCATCGGCCTCCCCTTCGCCTGGGGCACGCGCACGCAGCTCCTCAAGAGCGCCATGGCGTGGAGGATGATCGATCTGACCTCCGCTGGAGGCAAGCGGATCGACCTCATCATCGCCACGCGCTTTCCGTCCTACGTCGTCAAGCATCCTAATAAAGTTGTCTGGCTCATCCATCAGATGCGGCAGGTCTACGATCTGCTGGGCACGACCTACAGCGACTTCAGGGAGGACGACCCACGCGACCGCTCGGTGATCGACATGGTCCGGTCCATGGACCGGCGGACGCTCTCCGAGGCGCGGTCGGTCTTCACGATCTCGGGCAACGTGGCGGCGCGTTTGAAGCGATTCAACGACCTGCCGGCGCAGGTGCTCTATCCGCCGCCGCGGCTCGACCGCCTCTACCGTCCGGGCGAGCTGGGGGATTACATCTTCTCGGTAGGCCGGCTCGACCGGCTGAAGCGCTTCGACCTGCTGGTGCGGGCGATGAAGCACACGGAGACGCCGGTCCGCTGCCGGATCGCGGGCACCGGACCGGAGCGCGAGAGCCTGGAAGCGTTGATCGATCGCCTGGGAGTGAGGGAGAAGGTGGAGCTTCTCGGCTGGGTGGAAGATCGGCAAGCCGTCGATCTTTACGCCGGCAGCCTGGCCGTCTTCTACGCGCCGTACGACGAGGATTACGGCTATGTGACGGTCGAGGGCTTCAAGTGCGCGAAGCCGGTGATTACGGCAGCGGACTCCGGCGGAGTCCTGGAGTTCGTGGAGGACGGCAAGAACGGCTTCGTCTGCCCTCCCGACGCGCCGCGGGAGATCGCGGCGAGGATCGACGCCCTCTATAGAGACCGCGAGCTTGCCCGCAAGCTGGGCGAGGCCGGAAAGCAGAAGGTTGCGGGGATCGGGTGGGATGAGGTCGTGTCGCGGCTGGTTGGGTAAGCTCTCCCCCTCGGCCCCCAGCTTCTGGAGCGCATCCCCGAGCTTCTCGGGTAAATCCCCGAGCTTCTCGGGTAAATCCCCGAGCTTCTCGGGTAAATCCCCGAGCCTCTCGGGTAAATCCCTGAGTCGCTCGGGTAAATCCCCGAGTCGCTCGGGTAAATCCCCGAGTCGCTCGGGTAAATCCCCGAGTCACTCGGGTATATACCCGAGTCGCCAAGTTATATACCCGAGTCACTCGGGGCTATCTTGGGATCCACGCCGGTGCGCCTGCTTGGACCTCTCGCCGAGAGCGAAGTAATTACTCCCGGAGCGGCACGATGTCGAGCTCCTGCTTGAGCTTGACGATGCTTTTTTCGGGGTAGATGCCGGCACGGAGCTGGACGCCGGGGTAGATCTGCGTGCCGCGGCCCACTACGACTCCGGGGTGGATGACGCAGTTGCAGCCGGTCAGGACGCCGTCGCCCAGGACCGCGCTCAGCTTGCGGCGTCCGCTCGAGATTGAGTGACCGTTGACCGGGATGCGGATCTCGCGGCCGTCATGGCGGAAGTTCGAGAGGATCGTGCCCGCCCCCAGGTTCACGTGCGAGCCCAGGATCGAGTCGCCGATGTAGTTCAGGTGCGGAGCCTTGGCGTGGGGGAGCAGGATCGCCCGCTTGATCTCCGTGCTCGCGCCGACCACGCAGCCGTCCCCGATCCATACCCCGCCGCGGATGTAGGCGCCGGGACGGATCTCCACGTCCTTTCCTATGTAGACAGGGCCCTCGATGGTCGCTCCCGGGCCGATCGTCGCACCGGGGCAGATCACGATGCGGTCGCCCGAAAGGTGAACGTCGGGCGAGATCCGGATGCGGATGTCGTCCGAGGGGAGCCCGGCGAGGATCTCGTCGAGGGGATCTCCGAGGAGAGCCCAGGGCGCGGACGGGTCGAAATGGTCCGCAAAGGGATCAGGCAGCTCGGCAAAGAGCGGCGGCATTGGCGCCAGTACCACGGCTGGGCTCAGTGTGGATGTCGGCATAATGGTATCCAACGTATAGTTCGGGTCCGTGTCCGGAAAGAGCAATCGACGTGCCACGGTGCTTCCCCTCTCCTTCTACCTCCGGCCGGCTGAAGAGGTCGCCCGGGATCTCCTCGGGCGCTGGCTGGTCCACGAGTTGAACGGCGAGCGCCTGGTGCTCCGGTTGGTCGAGACCGAGGCCTACCTGGGCGCGCCCGACCTCGCCAGCCATGCCTCGGGAGGCCGGCGCACGGCGCGCAACGAGAGTCTCTACCTGCCCGGAGGGCACGCCTACGTCTACTTCATCTACGGCATGCACTGGTGCCTGAACGCCGTCACCGGGGAGAAGGACACGGGCGGCGCCGTGCTGATCCGCGCCGGGGAACCGGTCGAGGGGGCGGAGCGGATGGCTGCGAACCGGGGCTGGACGAAAAAGCCCCGGCCTGGCGATCTCGCCGGAGGCCCAGGCAAGCTCTGCCGGGCGCTGGGGATCGACCGGGCGCTGGACGGTCATCTCCTGGATCGGCCGCCGTTGACGATCACCCGCGGCGAGCCGGTGGAGAAGGAAGAGATCGTTGCGGGGCCGCGGGTTGGCGTCGACTACGCAGGCGAGGCGGCGGCCTGGCCGTTGCGGTTCGCGGTGCGGGGGAACCCGCATGTTTCGCGGCCGCGGCTGTGAGGCCCGCCTGGGGTTGAAACCCCAGGCTAGAAGAGTATCGCCCCCCCAGGGGCGAGCTGCGGGCAAGTTTCATGACGAGGCGCAGCTCGATGCGCCTCCAGCCTCCGGAGGAGGCTGTACTTTTCTAGCCTGGGGTTTCAACCCCAGGCGTTTGTGCCCGGGCTACTTCTTCGCCTTCCCCGCCGCCAGCTTGATGTAGTTGCTCTTCTTGAGCTTCCAGAACACCAGCAGGGCATCGAGCTGGGGGATCGGCGTGATCTTCAGGATCGACTGGATGTCGTAGCTGCCGTTGATGCGGGTCAGCATGAAGCCTTCGTGGGGGGAGATCTTGACGCTGGTGAGCTGGTCCAGGCTCACGGCCAGCGAGGGCACCGACGACAGGGTCACCCCGGCGGCTTCGATCGCCTCCCGGATCTGTCTCTCTCCCTGGGTCAGGGCGTCCTGCATGTCGGGGTTGTCGGGCTCCAGGCTGCGGGCGGCGCGCAGGTGGCGCAGGGCATGGTCGAAGTCCTGCTCCTGCAGGTATGTCTTACCAGCCTCCAGCAGCGTCTCCCCGGTGAGCGGGCCGTTGTGAGCCTGAAAGCTCCCGGATTGATGGGTCCACCGCGGCTTGATGACCTTGAGCCGGCCTTTCTGGTACTGCTCGTAGAGCACCTTGCAGACCCGGAACTCGCTGGAGTGCGTCTGCAGCCGGATCTCCTCGACCGTGCGCTCGTCGTTGACCAGGTCCAGGATCTGCTGCGTGCCCGGGTCCGTGCCCTTGAGCTCCCACTCGTAGATCTGGACCGGGATCGCGTCCTGGCTCGGGACGAGCTGGCGGATGCGCCGGAACTCGTCCACCCGCTGCACCCCTTCCATGAGGATGGCGGTGACGTCCAGCACCATGGGGACCATGGCGTTGGCCGCGGGCAGCACGTCGTCGAGGAAGCGGAACTCCCCCTCGGGCCAGGAGAAGATGTCGTAGATGCTCTCCTCGCTCTTCAGCTTGAGCATCTGGTGGAGGTCGGGCTCCTTGAGGATCTCCTTGGTCACCAGGATCTTGCCCAGGAGCATGCCGGTGGCCTCCTGGAGCTCCATGGCCTTGGCGAGCGCGGTCTCGCTGATCAGGCCGTGGCTGACCAGGAAGTGGCCGAGGTACTCCTCGGGCCGCGTGGACGCCGTGGCCACGACCTGGCCGTCGCGGAAGAAGACCTTCTTCTCGACCTTGTCCGTCTTGATTTCGAGCGTGCCTGTCTTGCGGCTCTGGGAGAGCCACTGGAGCAGCTCCTCGAGCTGCATGGTACGCAGGTTACCGACGATGCCCATGATGACGGCGCCGATTATAGATCGCTGCGAATAGCTGGGACTGGGAGCACCGTAAGTCGCGGCGTACGGCATGTCAGCTTCCTCATCTCCGGGCGGGAGTCGTCCCCCTCTGCCCCTGGTAGTGGCTGCTGGAGCCCGGTTCGCCATAGGCGACATCCGGCTCGGACTCCATCGAGATGAAGATGAGCTGTGCAATCCTCCTGCCTGCTTCGAGCACGAACGGGGACGGACCGAGGTTCTGGAGCTCGAGGGTGATCTCGCCCTCGAATCCGGGGTCGCACCAGCCGGCCAGCGAGTGGTTGATCCAGAGCCGGCCGAGGGTGGACTTGAGCTTGAGGTCGCAGGCCACGTTCCTCGGGATGCGCACGTACTCCATGGTCGAGGCGAGCACGACCTCGCCCGGGAAGAGCTTGACGTGGGGGGCGCGGAACTCCTCGGGGTCGCGCGTCGGGCAGATCCAATGGTCGGAGACCCGCACGTCGTAGCTGGCGGAGTTGACCTGGTTCTCCTCGAAGGGAGCGACGCCGCCGTTGCGGCCCCACTCGCGGATCCAACGATCCGGCTTGATCATGCAAGGCTCTCCTGGTCTTCCTCCCCCTCTCCCGGCACGGGAGAGGGGGCCGGGGGGTGAGGGAATGGGATCAAATGAACCTTACTGGAGTCGTGACCTGCTCGCGGTGGATCGTGTCCACGAAGCGGATGATCTTGCGCGACAGCGACATGAACAGGGTCGTCGTGCGCGAGCCGCCGCCGAAGAAACGGACGCCGCGGAGCAGCTCGCCGTCGGTCACGCCGGAGGCGCTGAAGAGGATCTCCTCGCCCGGGGCGAGGTCCTCGGTCTTGTAAATCTTGTTCATGTCCTCGAAGCCGAGCTCCTTGAGGCGCGCGGCCTGCTCCTCGTTGGTCGCCTTGAGCCGCGCCTGGATCTCGCCGCCGAGGCAGCGCATGGCCGCGGCGGTGATGACCCCCTCGGGCGCGCCGCCGATCCCCATCACCGCGTGCACCCCGGTGCCGCGCACCGCGGCCGAAATGCCGGCCGAGAGGTCGCCGTCCCCGATCAGGCGGATGCGGGCCCCGGCCTGGCGGATGTCCTCGACGAGCTGCTGGTGGCGGTCGCGGTCGAGCACCACGATGGTCAGATCCTTCACCTGGCGGCCGAAGGCGCCGGCGATGTTGCGCAGGTTCTCGGCCACCGGGGCGTCGATGTGGACGGTGCCCCGGCAGGTCGGACCGACGACGATCTTGTCCATGTAGACGTCAGGGGCATAGAGCAGGCCGCCGCGCTCGGAGGCGGCGAGGACGGCGATGGCGTCGGGCGCGCCCGTGGCGCAGAGGTTGGTCCCCTCCAGCGGGTCGACGGCGATGTCCACGGCCGTGGCGCCGTTCTGGCCGCGGAGCTTTCCGACCTCCTCGCCCGTGTAGAGCAACGGCGCCTTGTCGCGCTCGCCCTCGCCGATCACGATGCGGCCGTCCATGGGCAGGCTGTCCATCTCCTTGCGCATGGCCTCGACCGCGACCTGGTCGGAGTGGCGGCGGTCGCCGCGGCCCATGGTGCGGGCCGAGGCGATGGCCGCCTGCTCCGTGACCTGGATGAACTCCTGCTCCAGCAGATGGTCGAGAGCCATTAGCGCGCCGCTCCGACCGGAGATGACTCCGAGGGGGATTCCTTCTTGGCCGGCTTCTTGGCCGGCTTCTCGGTCCGTTCCGGGGGATTGTAGGAAGGGATGCCGGTGACCGCCTCGCCGATGATCAGGCCGTGGATGTCGTGCGTCCCCTCGTAGGTGTAGACCGACTCGATGTTCAGCATGTGGCGGATGACCGGGTAGTCGTCCACGATGCCGTTGGCGCCGAGGATCTCGCGGGCGAGCTTCGCGCACTCGCGGGCCACCCAGACGTTGTTGCGCTTGCCCATGGAGACGTGCCAGTGCTTGAGGCGGTCGGCGTCCTTGAGTCGGCCGAGCTGGATCGACAGGAGCTGCCCCTTGGAGATCTCGGTGATCATCCAGGCGAGCTTTTCCTGCACGAGCTGATGGCTGGCGATGGGCTGGCCGCTGAACTGGATCCGCTCCTTCGAGTACTCGAGAGCGGTGTGGTAGGTCTCCATCGCGGACCCGATACCGCCCCAGGCGATGCCGTAGCGCGCCTGGTTGAGGCACATCAGGGCGTTCTTCAGGCCCGTGGTCTTGGGCAGGATGGCGTCCCCCGGGATGCGGCAGTCGTGGAAGCCGAGCTCCGAGGTGGTGGAGGCGCGCAGCGAGAACTTGCCGTGCTGGTCCGAGGAGGTGTACCCGGGGGTGCCCTTCTCGACCAGGAAGCCGCGGACTCCATCGTCCGTCTTGGCCCAGACCACGGCCACGTCGGCCAGGGTGCCGTTGGTGATCCACTGCTTGGAGCCGTTGAGCACCCACTCGTTGCCGACCTTCTTGGCGTTGGTGCGCATGCCGCCGGGGTTGGAGCCGAAGTCGGGCTCGGTGAGGCCGAAGCAGCCGATGGCCTCGCCGGTGGCGAGCCGGGGGATCCACTTGTCCTTCTGCTCCTGGGACCCGAAAGCGTAGATCGGGTACATGACCAGGGAGCTCTGCACCGAGACGAAGCTGCGCAGGCCGGAGTCGCCGCGCTCCAGCTCCTGCATGATCAGGCCGTAGGCGACGCCGCCCAGGCCGGGGAGGCCGTACTCGGAGATGCTCGCGCCGAACAGATTGAGGGCACCCATCTCGGGGACGAGCGCCAGCGGGGTGCGGCCTTCGCGGTGGTGCTCCTCGATGATCGGTTTGACCTTGTCATCGACGAACGCGCGCACGGTGTCGCGCACCATTCGCTCCTCTTCGGTGAGAAGCGTATCTACATCCAGAAAATCGACGCCTGGGAAGCGGCTCAAGGGGGGATCCTCCTTCGGGAGCTCGTAGTCGTTTGGAGCGGATTGGGTACGGCAGGGCAAACCGCCGCGGGATCATAACACGGCGGCTGTTTCCCCTGGGACCGGCGCCTCATCGGCGTCCGGCACCTCGTCTTCCAGGTGGCGGAGGCGTGGGTACGACCACGCGGCTGCAAGCACCAGGAGCTCGGCGATCCCGAGCACGAGGAAGAAGAGGGCGATGCCGCGCCCGGGGCCTACGCCCAGGATTCGGCCGACCGAGTCGGCCAGGGGGCCGCCGGGGGCGAGCAGGGGCTCGAACACGTGGTCCGCCAGAGGGCCCGCCGCCAGGCGGGCCAGCGCGATCGACGAGAGCGCGGCCATCTGCCGCATGGCAAAGACCCGCCCCTGCACGCCGCGAGCGACCTTGCTCTGCCAGAGGGCCTGGCTACAGGCGCTGAGGACCGGAAAGCCGAGCAGGAACAGGAAGGCGGAGGCCGCGATCAGCGGCGCGCTCGGCCGCAGTCCGCCGATCAGCAGGGCCAATCCTTGGAGAGCCAGGGGACCGAAGATCCCGAGCATGCGGCGCCGGGGGCCTCCCCAGAGGCTCATCACGAGGCCGCCGGCGAGCATGCCTGCGCCGGTGGCGGAGAGCACCCGGCCGAGCACTTCGGGCGAGGTGAAGCCCAGGACCATGGGCGTGATCAGGACGGTCAGCAGACCCAGGATGAAGTTGCTGGCCGCAAAGAGGACCAGGAGCGCCATGAAGCCCGGGCGGCTGGCGATATAGGTCCAGCCATAGGTCGCTTCGCGGAGGAGCCGCCCCTGCGGCGCGTCTCCGGCCAACGGCCGGGGCTTCGGAATACGGACGACCAGCAGCGTCAGCACGGCGCCAGCGAAGGTGACGACATCGAGGAGGACCAGGCCAGCGAGGCCGAGTGGGTCCAACAGCATGCCTGCCAGCAGCGGGGCCAAGGTCTGCGCCAGGGCCATGCCCGTCTGCACCAGCCCGTTGGCGCGGCCCAGGGCCTCCTTGGGAACGAGCAGGGGGATCGAGGCCGACAGCGCGGGCCAGCGCAGGGACTGGAAGGCCGAGCTGGCCGCGACGGCGGCGTAGATGTGCCAGACCTCGAGCTGGCCTGCGAAGAGCAGGAGCGCGATCGCGAGGGTGCTTGCGCCCGCGCCGGCATCGCTCACCAGCATGGCCCGGCGGCGGTCCCAGCGGTCCACGAGCGCGCCGGCGACCGGCGACAGCAGGACGCCCGGCAGGACGTTGAAGAACAGGATCAGGGCGAACTGAGTGACCGAGCCGGTGCGCTGGTAGACCCACACCCCCAGCGCGAAGCTGCTGAGGCCGGAGCCGACCAGCGACACCGTCTGGCCCAGCCAGACAGTCAGGAACGTGCGCATTCCGCGGGCCGCCGTGGCTCGGCTTCGGCGAGGCTCGCCACGGTTCGGCAGGAGAGCAGGAGGTCGAGCGGCAGCTCCTTGCCCGCTGCCGACCGGACCTTGTCGGCCATGCGGAGAAGCAGTAGCGAGTGGCCGCCGAGATCGAAGAAGTCGTCTTCGACGCCCACCTCCTCGATGCCCAGCACCTGCCGCCAAATGCCGGCGATGGCCTTCTCCCTGTCCGTCCGCGGTGGGATCCTCGGCCCGGGCTCCTGCGGCTCAGCTTCCGCAAGCGGCTCTGCGGCCAGCTCGCCCACCAGCGCGCCAAGGGGTTGCGCGGGGTCTTCGACCATGGCGGCGAGCAGGAACTCGAGGTCGCGCAGGATGCGGAACACGAGGTCCTCGGAGAAGCGGCCGGGCTCGTACCCGAGGCGCAGCGTCACCACCGGGTCGAGCGAGGAGACCAGGGTCAGCGCGTAGTGGCTCCTCTGGAAGAAGCCGGTGTGGCTCATGACGAAGGAGGCGTCGGCGGTGAAGCTCTCGAAGATGACCAGGCTGTCGAAGAGCGGCACGCGGCGCGGGAGGTCCGACCAGCCGAGGACGTCGACCAGCGGTGTGTGCTCATGCTGGCGCAGCTCCACCAGGCTCTTTTGGAGGGCCTGCAGCCAGAGCGCGAGCTCGGCTCCGGGATCGGCCTGTACCCTCACGGGCAGGGTGTTGATCAGGCAGCCCATGATCGAGTCCACGCCCGGCAGCGAGGGGGAGCGGCCGGAGATCGTGGTGCCGAAGACCACATCCCGCTCGCCGCCGGTGCGGGCGAGGTACAAGGCCCATGCTCCGTAGATGAGCGTGACCACCGTCACCCGGTTGCGCTGGGCGAAGGCTCTCAACCGGTCGGTCAGGTCCGGGGAGAGCCGGATCAGACGCAACTCGTAGCCGGGATCCAATCCCGCTTCGGAGACTGGCGGAGCCATCAGCGGCGTGGGCCGCCGGAAGCCGGCGAGGACCCGCCGCCAGTAGGCCTCGGAGGAGGCCGTATCCCTTTGCCGCAGCCAGTTGATGAAGGCCTTGAACGGAGGCCGCGCCGACGGCTGCGCGCCCCGGCCCTGGGAAATCGCCCTGTAGGCCGCGAAGACGTCGTTCATCATCAGGCCTACGGACCAGCCGTCGAGCAGCAGATGGTGGTGGCTCCAGATCACGCGGTAGGACGTCTCGCCGAAGCGGAACAGGGCAAGCCGAAGGAGCGGCGGGCGCGCGAGGTCGAAGCCGCGCCGCCGATCCTCTTCCGCATAGGCGGCGAGGTCCCGCTGCTGCTCCTCGGCCGGCCGGCCGCGCCAGTCGTGCCGCTCGATCATCACCTGGACTTTCCGGTGCACCACCTGCACCGGGCTCTCCAGGCCTTCCCAGAGGAACGAGGAGCGCAGGATCGGGTTGCGGTCCACGACCTGCTGCCAGGCGGCGGCAAAGACGTCGGGGTCCAGCCCTTCCTCGTACGCCAGGGGGAACTGCTCGAAGTAGACGCCCGACTCCGGCGCGGAGAGGGTGTAGAACAGCATTCCCTGTTGCGCCGGAGAGAGGGGATAGATGTCCTCGACGTTGCTCATGGCTACTCGATGCGCAGGGCGGTCAGAGGATCGACCCGGGATGCGCGGTGCGCCGGCAGGTAGCTCGCCAACAACGCGAGCACGGTCAGCAGGAGGGAGCCGCCGGCCAGGATGCCGAGGTCGGTGGCCGCGACGCCGTAGAGCAGGTTCGAGATCAGGCGCAGCAGGCTGAGGGCCGTAGCCAGGCCGACCACGACCCCGAGTCCGACCAGCACCAGGGCCTGCCAGACGACCAGCCGGACCATCCTGTTCCGTTCGGCGCCCAGCGCCAGGCGGATGCCGATCTCGCGCGTGCGCTGGCTGACGGAAAAGGCCATTACGCCGTAGACGCCGACCCCCGCCAGGACCAGGGCGACCAGGGCCAGGGTCGCCAGCATCGCGGTGTAGAACCGGCGCCAGGCGGTCGAGCGGGCGAGCTTGTCCTCCATGGTCTCGACGCGGAAGATGGATTGGTTCGGGTCGACCTCGAGCACCGCCTTGCGCGCCTGGGGGGCGATGGCGGCGGCATCCGAGGAGGTGTGCAGCACCATGTAGAGGAACGGATGCGCGTACTGGAGGTAGGGGAGGTAGATCTGCTCCTTGGAAGGGGACTCGATCCCCTCGTGCCGGACGTCTCCCGCCACTCCAACGACGGTGCGCCACTCTTCCGGAGCCCCCTGCCCGATCAGCCGCAGCCGCTTGCCGATCGGGTTCTCATTCGGCCAGAAGCGCCGGGCACTGCTCCGGTCCACGATGACCACGGGCCCAGCCCGGTCGTCGTCGCGGCGGGTGAAATCGCGCCCCTGCAGCAGCGGGATGCCCAATGCCTCGAAGTAGCCCGGGGTGCTCTTGCGCCACCCGACCGTGGGATTGAGCTGTCCCGGCCGGGGTGGAGCCCCCTCGATCGCCACCTCGCCGGTGATCTGGACGACGCCGAGCGGAACGGCGTTGACCGCGGCGGCCTGGACCACGCCGGGCAGGTTGTCCAACCGCTCGAGGAGCTGATTGAAGAACGTCCTCCACTGCTGCGGCTCGGAGTACTTGGCGGTGGGCAGGAAGACTTCGAAGGTGAGGATGTTGTCGGTCTTGAAACCCGGATCGACCCGCTGGAGCTGGCGGTAGCTCTGGACCATCATGCCGGCGCTCACCACGACCAGCAGGGCCACCGCGACCTCCAGCACGACCAGCAGTTGTCGGGCGAGCTGCCGCTTCACCCCGGCCGAGCTCTTGCCCCCCTCTTGGAGGGCGCCGCGGACGTCGGTCCGCGAGAGCTGGAGAGCGGTCGTGAGGCTGAACGCGAGGCCGGTCAGGACCGAGAGGACCAGCGTGAAGGCGAGCACGCGGCCGTCGACCGCGACCTCGTCAAGCCGCGGGATCTGCGCGAGGTCCATCCGGGTCACCGCCTGGAGGCCCAGCCAGGTGAGCAGCAGGCCGAGGGCGCCGCCGCAGACCGCGAGCAGCAGGCTCTCGGTCATGAACTGGCGGACGAGGCCGCCGCGGCCGGCGCCCAGGGCGGCGCGCACCGCGATCTCGCGGCCGCGGGTCGTGGCGCGGGCGAGCAGCAGATTGGAGATGTTGGCGCAGGCGATCACCAGCACCAGGCCGACGGCCGCGCTGAGCAGGAGCAGGGAGAGCCGGACGCCGCCCACGATCTCCTCGGCATAGGAGGTGAGCGGCATGCCGTAGCCGCTGTCCGGGGGGTAGGCTGCGGCGTAGTCGCGCACGAACCCCTTGGCGATGCCGTCGAGCTCGGCCTGCGCCTGGCCGGGCGTCACGCCGGGCGCGAGGCGCGCGTAGACCTCGAGAGCGCGCTCGTCTCTCGCGGCCGCCGGGTCGAGGATCAGGGGCATCCACAGGTCCCGCCCTTTGCGCCGGAAGTAGAAGTCGCGGGGGGTGACGCCGACGACGGTGAAGGGCTTGCCGCTCAGTGTGAGTTGCCGGCCCAGCGCCGCTTCGTCGCGGCCCAACC
>DATLNC010000128.1:0-34879 GCA_035536935.1 Thermoanaerobaculia bacterium | reverse complement strand
GTTGATGTCCGCCAGGACCGGGTCGTCATCGCCTCCGCCGATCCCTCCTCCTCCCAGGTTGAACGCCATGGCAGCTTCTCCTAGGTGAAGTTCCGCTCAGCCAGGTTGAGGAACTCGAGGGCGAAGTCCTCGAGGCGGCTGCGCAGGGTGCGGACCCGGTGCGAGAAGTAGTTGTAGCCGATCAGCGCCGGGATGGCGGCGGCCAGGCCGGCGGCGGTGTTGATGAGCGCCTCGGCGATGCCCGGGGCCACGGCGACGATGGAGGTCGAGCCGGTGAGGCCGATGTCGCCGAAGGCGCTCATGATGCCCCAGACCGTGCCGAAGAGGCCGATGAACGGGGTGGCGGCGGCGGTGGTGGCGAGGAACGTGGTCCAGGCGGCGATGTTCTGCAGCTCCACGTGGGCGGAGCGGCCGAGGGTGCGCTGCAGCGCCGGGATCGAGGTGATGCGGTAGACCTTGCGGTCGCCCTCGGGGGCCTGGGCCTTGATCTGGCTGTCGATCTCGGCATAGCCGGCCTGGAAGATGCCCACGAGAGGGGAGGCGCGGAGCTTGCCCGCCAGGGCATTGACCTCGCTGAAGCGCTGGCTGCGGTGGAAGGCCTCCAGGAACTTCTCGCTCTGCTGGTCGGCGCGGCGGAGCTGGACCAGCTTGCCGATCATGACGGCCCAGGAGCCGAGGGAGAACAGGATGAGCACGGCGAGGACGAACTTCGCCATCGGCCCGGCTTCCCAGAAGCGGTCGAGCAGGCTCGGGCCCTGCTCGGGGCCGAGCTGGAACATGAATGCAATGAAACCCATCAATTGATCCCTGTCCCCCTCTCCCCAGCCCTCTCCCCCGTGCCGGGGGAGAGGGGGCTTACCTTCTTATAGCTCATAGCGGTTCCTTCTTATACGGAGCCGAGCGGCTCGTTGTCCACCGCCGCCGGCTCCTTGGCGACCGGGGGCAGGATGACCTTGTGCCGGCGGAGGAAGTCGTCGCGGGCGGCTTCGACGACCGCGAGGGCCTCCTCCAATGTATCCACCCAGACCGCGGCATCGAGGTCCGCGGGGGAGGCGTAGCCGCGGGCGATGATCTCGTGCTCGATGAAGCTGCGCAGGCCGCGCCACATGGGGCCGACGAAGATCAGGGGCCGGTCCTTGAGCATCTTCACCTGCAGGAGCTGGAACACCATCAGGGCTTCCAGGGTGGTGCCGATGCCGCCGTCCACGACGAGATAGGCGTGGGAGAGCCGGATGAACTGGTGGAGCCGGGAGAAGAACGTGCTGTGCTGGGCCACCTCGTCCAGGAACGGGTTGGGCTGCTCCTCCATGGGGAGGAGGATGGTGAGGCCGAACGACCGCGTCTTGTAGCGGTAGGCGCCGGCGCGGGCCCCTTCGTTGGCGGCGCGCATGAGCCCGGGTCCGCCGCCGGTGACGATGTCGCAACCCATGAAGGAGAGGCGGCGGGCGAGCTCCTTGACCTCGCCGTACATGGCGTCGCTCTCCCGCAGGCGGGCGGACCCGAAGATGGCCACCCGGAAGTACCGCCGCTCCATGGGAGCCCTGCGGTCGAGCCAGTTGATGATCCGGTAGGCCGCGAGGATGCTGCGGTCGAACGCGCGCAGGGCGTAGGTCCGGCCCTTCCGGCGCCACCGCTGGGCCGGAGTCTCACCCTGGGGGGCGGCCGGCTGGGGGTAGGCGAGGGGTCGGCGCTGAGGCGGAGTTCTGGGAGTCGACGGCATCAGGCGCTCAGCGGGATGGGATCCAGATCTTCTGCGCCGCCACGATTTCGGCGCCTCCGGGGAGGCTCAGGGGGTTGGGAGAGTTGGTGAAGAAGCCGATCCCCTTGTAGCTGGTGAGATAGTCGTGCCCGCCGGACAGGTACCCGCCGTGGGCGGAGATCACCAGGGGATCCGCGCTCCGCGCCAGGATCTTGAGGAAGTCGTCCGGCTCCACCCGCACGATCGCGCCCGAAGCCTTGATGGCCTGGGCAATCTGTTCTGCTACAACCGCCGCCCCTTCTACACCCATCGCCCCGTTCTCCTTTTCATGCGCGGCCCCGACACCGGGCCGTCCCGGGTATCTTATTGGATTTGTTGGATGAGTGCAGGTAGGCTGCGTCCTGCTAGACTATGCGGCATAGGAGCTCCGCACCATGGTGACCCGGAAAGTCGAGCTGACCGAAGAACAGAACGAGACGCTCGAGCAGATCGCCGCCTCCCAGGGCCGGTCCGTCGCGGACCTGATCCGGACCGGCGTGGACGTGCTGCTCAAAGATGTGACCAGGAGCGGCTCCGGGCGGGCACGGAGCCTTTCCCAGAGAGAGTCCGAGCTCCTGCTCGGTATCAACCGGGGTCTGCCCGGCGACCAGGAGGAGCGATACCGGGAGCTCATGAGCCGGCGCCGGACCGGAATCCTGGCTGCCGAGGAGCACCAGGAGCTTCTGCGGCTGACCGATGAGGCGGAGCGGTTGCAGGCCGAGCGTATCGAACGTCTTGCCGAGCTTGCCCGTCTCCGGGCCAAGCCGCTCGTTGCCTTGATGGAGGAGTTGGGGGTCCGACCCTCTCCGAATGCCTGAGGGCCGCCCGTGGAGCGAGCAGAGGGAGGCGGTCCGGTCCCGTGCCCACGGGAGCTGTGAGTACTGCCAAAGCCAGGAGCGCTTCGCAACCCAGTCCTTTTCCGTTGAGCACGTCCTACCCCGTCAGGCTGGGGGAGGCGGGGACCCGGACAATCTCGCGCTCGCATGTCAGGGCTGCAACAATCACAAGTACACCAGAACCAGCGCGATCGATCCCGTGAGCGGTGAGATCGTTCCGCTCTTCCATCCCAGGCGTGACAGGTGGAACGACCACTTCATCTGGAGCCATGACTTCACCCGGGTCGTCGGCTTGACGCCGGAGGGCCGCGCTACCGTCGAGGCGCTTCAGCTCAACCGGCCCGGGCTCGTCAACCTGCGGCGGGCTCTCTTCCGATGCGGCGAGCACCCGCCCCAGGAGGTTGCCGCCCCAGGCTAGGGCTCACTCGACCGGGCGCTCCCGGTCTGTGCAACGTTCCCGTGCCTTCCGGAGCGGTCCAAACCCACGGGTTGATACATTCCATCCTCTGGTCGAGCCTCCCAACCCGCGGGTGGAACGTTGCAACCGGGCTCCGGAATGTTGCAACCGGCGGTTTGAACGTTTCAAGCCGCCGGTTGAACGTATCAACTCCCGGGTTGAATCATTCCAGCGGGCTCCCGAATGATTCCAGAGCGTTCGCGAATGATTCCTTCTGGCGGTTTACTCCATCCACCCGCGGGTTGAATGTTGCCGGTCACGGGTTGAGCGCCCCGCGGACGCGGTAGAATGCTTCACCGGATGTCCATAGCCAATCCCGAGCCGGGTCGCTCGCGCACCGGGGCGATCCTGGCGGCGCTGTTCGCGGTCGTAGTGTGGGGCGCCTCGTTCATCGCGACCAATATCGCGGTGGGGGAGGTTGCCCCGCTCACGGTCGTGTGGCTGCGCTTCGGTATGGGAGTGGCGGTGATGGGGGTCGTGGTGCTCGCCCGCCGTCAGCTCTCCCTGCCCGCGAAAGGGGACCTCGCCTACTTCGCCCTGCTTGGCTTCCTCGGGATCGCCTTCCACCAGTGGCTCCAGTCCAACGGGCTGGTGACCTCCCAGGCGAGCACGACCTCCTGGATCGTGGCCTCGACTCCGATCTTCATGGCCATCCTGGGCTGGATGGTGCTCGGAGAGCGGGTGAAGCCTCTCGCCGCCCTGGGGATCGGGGTGGCGGCCTTCGGAGTGCTGGTGGTGGCCACGCGCGGCAATCTCTCTTCGCTGGCGGCGGGCCAACTCGGCGCTCCGGGGGACTGGCTGATCGTCGCCAGCGCTCCCAACTGGGCGGTCTTCTCGGTGCTCTCCCGGCGGGGGCTCAAGCGCTACCCCTCGGCGGGCATGATGTTCTGGGTCATGACATTCGGCTGGCTGCTGAGCGGTTTCCTTTTTCTTGCCGGTCCGGGGATCGCGGACATCTCGCGGTTGACCACCCGCGGGTGGATGGCCGTGGTCTTCCTCGGCGTCTTCTGCTCGGGGCTGGCCTACGTGTTCTGGTACGACGCGCTCAGCCGGCTGCCTTCCTCGCAGGTGGGGACCTTCCTCTACATCGAGCCGCTGGTCACGGTCGCGATCGCCGCCTCGATGCTCGGCGAGAAGCTGACCGTCCCCACCCTGGCCGGCGGCCTCGCGATCCTGGTGGGGGTGTGGATGGTGAGCCTGCGGAGCCCGTCGTGACCGCCGTCCGCTTCAAGATCGCCAGCGAGGCGTCCGAGCTCGAGCAGATCCACCGGCTCAACCATGCCACCTTCGCCGAGGAGATCCCGCAGCACCCCCGCAGCGCCGACGGGATCCTGATCGACAGGTTCCACGACCAGAACACGTACGTGATCGCCCTCGACGGAAGCCGGCTGGCCGGCATGCTCGCGGTGCGGACGGACCGTCCGTTCTCGCTCGATACGAAGGTCCCGAACCTCGACAGCCACCTTCCCGAAGGCCGGTCCATGTGCGAGGTCCGGCTCCTCGCCGTCGCGAGCGAGCGCCGGAGGGGACCCGTGTTCCGCGGGCTGATGCGCCTCGCGACGCAGCACTGCCTGAGCCTGGGGTTCGACACGGCCGTGATCTCCGCGACGGTCCGCCAGCTCAAGCTGTACGGCCACATGGGCTTCAAGCCGTTCGGTTCCCTGGTGGGCACGCCCGAGGCGCAGTTCCAGCCGATGTACCTGACGCTCGAGGACGCGCGGGAGCGTTGGCGCGCCTTCCAGCCCGAAAGGGTGCGGCTCCTGCCCGGTCCGGTGAACGTCCATCCCGCCGTCCGGCGTGCCCTCGCGGCGCCCTCCATCTCGCACCGGTGCGGCGAGTTCGCCGCGATGCTGCGCGAAGTGAAAGAGCGGCTGCGCGAGCTGACAGGAGCGGAGAGGGCCACCCTGCTCTTCGGCAGCGGCACCCTCGCGAACGACGCCGTGGCCGCGCAGATCTCGCGCGAGGGCGGCAGGGGCTTGATCCTCGCCAACGGCGAGTTCGGCGAACGGCTGTGCGACCATGCCCGCCGCTTCGGGCTCGCTCACTCGGCCCTGCGGGCGGAGTGGGGGAGCGTGTTCGATTACGGGCGTGTGGCGCAGGCGGAATGTGACTGGATCTGGGCCGTTCACTGCGAGACGTCGACCGGAGTCCTCAACGATCTCGACGCGCTGAAAGGCATCTGCCGCGGCAAGCGGCTGTACCTGGACTGCATCAGCTCGGTCGGCACGGTGCCCCTGGATCTTTCCGGCGTCCGTCTCGCCTCGGGCGTCAGCGGCAAGGGCCTCGGGTCCTTCGCCGGGGTCTCGATGGTATTTCACGACCACGCGATCGCGCCCGCGCCGGACCTGCCCAGGTATCTGGACCTCGGCTGCTACGGTCGGGAGGACGAGGTCCCGTACACGTTCTGCTCGAACCTGATCGCCGCATTGCGGGCCGCGCTCGGCCTTGAGGAAAAGTTTGCCCACGTCGCGAGCCTGGCGTCGTGGCTCCGCGCCTCTCTGCGGGAACAGGGCTTGTGCATCCTGGCTCCGGACGCCCACGCCTCGCCCGCCGTGATCACGATCGCACTGCCGCCGCAGGTGCCGTCCTGCAGAATGGGACAGGCGATGGAGGAGCGGGGATACGAGCTCAGCTACTCCAGCTCTTATCTCCGCGAGCGGAACTGGATCCAGATCTGCCTCATGGGAGAGCATGGGCGCGAAGAGCTCGCCTCCCTGCCCAGCCTGCTGAGCGGTGCAGTCAATTGGGATGACAGGATATAGAATGGAGGCAGAATGAGCGCTTTGAAGATCCAAATCGAGCTGCCGCGGGACCTGATGGCAGCCTTGAACATCCCCGAGTCGGATCTAGGCCGGCGAGCCAAGGAATGGGTGGTTTTGGAGCTCTTCCAGGAAGGGGAGATCTCTGCCGGGAAGGCGGCGGAGATCCTCGGGATGTCCAAGGTCGGATTCCTCGACCTGCTGGACCGGAGACAGCTGCCCTACCTGGACGCCAGCCCTCGGGAGCTGGAAAGAGACCTCGCAGCCGCCAGGGCAGCCGCCAAGCCGACCCAGAATTGACGTGCGGATCGTCGTCAACTCCGGCCCGCTGATCTCGCTGGCGCGGATCGGCCAGCTCGACCTCCTGCCAAGGCTCTTCGGCGAGATCCTCGTACCGGCAGCCGTCCTTCGAGAGGTCACCGAGGACGAAAGCCGGCCGGGAGCCGCACTGGTCAAGAATGCGAAGTGGTTGGGGCTTGGAGAGGTCTCCGATCGCGCGGCTGTGGAGCGCCTCTCGTCTTCTTTGGGCAAGGGGGAGAGCGAAGTGCTCGTCCTGGCGCAGGAGCTCGGGGCCACCGCGGTCATCGACGAGCGGAAGGGGCGGGCCGTGGCGGCGGCGCTCGGCATTCCTCAAACAGGCACGATCGGAGTTCTCCTGGCCGCCAGGCAGGCAGAGATGATCGACGCCGTCACGCCGCTGCTGGATCGGCTCGTTGCAAACGGTCTTCGCCTGTCTTCCCGTCTCTACGAGGAGGCCCGCCGTCTGGCGGGTGAGGCATGAACCGCCGCCGGTTCCTCCGCTTGAGCGCCACTGCGGCTGCCGCTGCCTGCGGGGTCGGCGTGTATACATGGCAGATCGAGCCGCACTGGGTGGAGGTCGTGGAGCGGGATCTCCCCGTCGCCGGGCTGCCTCCGGAGCTCGCCGGGGCGCGCATGGTGCAGATCAGCGACCTGCACGTGGGACCGCGGGTCAGCGACGAATACCTGATCGATTGCCTCCGCCGGGTCGCGGAGATCCAGCCCGACATTCTCGTGATCACCGGCGACCTCCTCACCTACAGCCATCCGGCGGGGGAGGCCCAGTACGGACAGCTCCGGCGCGTGCTCTCGCACCTCCCGCATGGACGGCTGGGGACGGTCGGGATCCTGGGCAATCACGATTACGGACGGGCGTGGTCCGAGCCCGGCGTCGCCCTGCGCGTGATGGCCGAGGCGGAGGGGGCGGGGATCCGGATGCTCCGCAACTCGTGCGCCACGGTCAAGGGTCTCGACTTCATCGGCGTCGACGACCTCTGGGCGAAGCATTCCGACACGCGGCGCGCCCTGGAGCAGCGGCGCAGCGAGGCGGCGATCGCCCTCTGCCACAACCCGGACGCCATGGACTCCCTGGACTGGGACGGCTACCGCGGCTGGATTCTCGCCGGCCACACCCACGGCGGCCAGTGCAAGCCGCCTTTCCTGCCGCCGCCCATGCTTCCGGTCAAGAACCCCCGCTACACCGCGGGCGAGATCCCCCTCGCCGACGGCCGCCGCCTGTACATCAACCGCGGGCTCGGCCATCTCCTCCAGGTGCGTTTCAACGTGCGCCCGGAGATCACCAGCTTTACCCTCCGCGCCAGTTAAATCCTTCCGTGCTATCCTGACCCGCCTTTCTTCCCGTATCTGTATCGAGAACGGTTGTCGACCGTAGTGGTGGATCTGGTCGCAACGGAACGTCGGTCCCGGGTCGCGCTTTCCCGGCTCCGCAGGAGTGCACTCATGATCGTGGATCGAGCTGCCTTTCGCCGTCTCTTCCGGGTGTGGATCGCCGCGCTCGTGGCCTTGTGCTCCGTCTCCGCCGGAGCCGGCTTCGCCCAGTCCAGCGGGAATCCGTTCGTCTATCTCAACCTGGCAGACCAGTCCCGCTCGTGCACGGGCATCGCGACCCGAAGCTCCTCGGCCTGCACCGGCGTGAGCGATCTCAACGACCGCCAGATGTGCGCCGGCCTCGCAACCAGCAGCCAGGACCCCTGCCGGTCGATGACGGACCGCAACCTGCAGCTCACCTGCTACGGCATGGCGTTCGCGCCCAATTTCCCCTCGAACTGCCGGGACATCACGGATGCCAACCTGCAGCGGTTCTGCTACGCCGCCTCCGCCTACGACTCCGCGCTGTGCAGCGGCATCCCGGATGCGAACACACGGCAGCTCTGCCTCGCGATGTCCGCCCGGACCTCCTCCCAGTGCGCGGCCATCACCAACGTGAATGATCGGAAGTTCTGCTACGGAGTCGTCACGCACGACAGCTCTCTCTGCCCGCCGGTCTTCGAGCCGACCACGCTCGAGCTGACTGCCACGGTCCGCGACTTCAAGCCGGACTTTCCGGACATGCAGTACCAGATCGCCACCGAGAAGGGCATCGTCGAGAGCGTCCTCGGCCCCGACGACAAGCCGGTGTACACCACCACGCGGCCGTTCACGATCACCACCCACGGGCGCACCCTGTTCGACCAGTGGTACCGCGACGTCGCGGGCGTGAACCTGCGCACCGAAATCCCGATCCTGCTGACCAACAGCCAGGCGCAGCCGAACGTCTACACCTTCGACGTCAACGATTTCTTCCCCATCGACGGCCAGCTCTTCGGGAACTTCAACTACGCTCACAACTACTTCTTCACGCTCGAGATGCACACGGAATTCACCTACGAGGGTGGGGAGATCTTTCAGTTCCGGGGTGACGACGACGTCTGGGTCTTCGTCAACAAGCGGCTGGTCATCGACCTCGGCGGCGTGCACGGCCCGATCCAGGATCAGGTCAGCCTGGATGCCGTGGCCGCCCAGATCGGGCTGGTCCGGGGCGAGTCGTACGACCTCGACTTCTTCTTCGCCGAGCGGTACTGCTGCGGTTCCAACTTCCGCATCCAGACCTCGATCGTCCTGGAGCAGCCGCCCGGACCGGGCGAGGGCCACACCGCCCTCCAGTACACCGGCGACCGGTCGGGCGACTTCCACGACCCCGCCAGCCTCGCGGCCGTTCTCCTCGACGATTCGGTGTCTCCGGCGGTGCCCGTGCCCGACGCCCTGCTCACGTTCCGCCTGGGGACGCTGACCTGCAAGGCTCCCACGGACGCGCAGGGAAGGGCCTCGTGCAGCGTGACCCCGCAGACCTCGTCGGGCGGCCAGCCCCTGAAGGTGGAGTTCGCCGGAGACGCCACGCACAAGCCCGCGCAGGCCGCCGACACCTTCACCGTCGAGCGCGAGCAGACCCATCTCGCCGTCACCTCGCATCCGGTGGCGCCCGGCGGGGGAGAGACCACCGTCCGCGCGACTCTGAGGGAGGACGGCGCCGTTCCGGTCTCCGGCAAGACCGTGGTCTTCCAGGCAGGCGCGCTCTCGGCCACGGCCACCACCGGTGCCGACGGCACGGTCACCGCGAAGCTGGCGCTGCCCGCGGGCGATCATTCCCTGACCGCTTCGTTCGCGGGAGACGGCTTCTACGAGCCGTCCAATGCGACCCAGGCGCTACGCGCCCTGGCGCCGCAGATCGCGGCCGTGCCCCAGCCGAACGTGGCGCCGGCGGGGAGCTCCCAGGCGGTCACGGTAGAGATCCTGGACGGCGGAGTCTCCTTGACCGGGGAGCGCTTGGGCTTCCAGGTCCTGTCCGGCCCCAACGCCGGGGCTGCAGGAACCTGTGACACCGTGGCCTGCGCCAGCGACGGCACCGGCCGCGCCACCTTCCGCTACACCGGTGGACTCTCCGCGGGGCGGGACACCGTCCGAGCCTGGCTGGATCTCAACCGCAACGGCGTCTTCGACGCGGGCGAGGCGCAGGCCACCGCGGCCCTGCACTGGACCGTGCGCCATGCCACCGAAGTGCGCCTGCCGGCTTCCCTGGGCGGCGACTATCACGATCCGGCCCGGCTCTCGGCGGTCCTGGTGGATACCGCGGCCGAGCCGGACGCGCCCATCGCCGGAGCCCTGCTCGCGTTCACCTCGCCCGCTGGAAGCTGCGCCGGCCGTACCGACGCCTCGGGCCAGGCCTCCTGCTACGTCACGCCCGAGGTGGAGGCGGGGAGCTACCCGCTCGCCGTGAGCTTCGGCGGAGACAGCCGGCTTCTGCCCTCCCAGGCCGCCGGCACGCTCGCCGTGACCCGCGAGCAGGTACAGCTCGCCATCACCTCGCGGGCGGTGCTGGAGACCGGTGCCGTCGTCGTCCGGGCGGTGCTCCGCGAGGACGGCAGCCTGCCTGTCCCGGGCCGGACAGTCACCTTCAACGCGGGAGGCTCCAGCGTCACGGCCGTCACCGATGCCGAGGGCGTAGCGACCGTCGATCTCGGTATTGCCGGCATTGCGGGCGGCGAGCACGTCCTGGAGGCCGGGTTCTCCGGCGATACCTTCTACGGCCCGGCGAGCGACCGGCTCGGGCAGCTGCTCGTCTACGGGCGCGGGCAGTTCGTGGTCTGGGGGGGCAACGCCTCGACTCTCGCTGCGTCGCTGACGCTCGGCCAGACCTACCAGTTCTGGGGTTCGCAGTGGGCCAACCAGGTCTCGAAGGGGAACTTCGACTACGCGGCCAATCCGAGCTTCAAGGGATACGTCGACTACGTGTTCCCCGACACCTCCTCGTGGCGGACGCGGCCGGCGAACTCGCGGCAGCCTCCCGCCACGGTGCCCTCGTACATGAGCGTGATCCTTACAACTCGCGTCACCAAGGAGGGGGATGTCGAGAGCGGCAACATCGCGGGCACCGGCATCGTGCGTGTGCTCGATCCGGCGGCCTACGTGCCGGATCCGGGGCACCCGGCGTTCGGCGTGCTGCTCGCCATCCTGCCGCCCAATCCCTCGTCCTCGCCGGCCGGCACGAGCCCCGGCGTTCCCACGACGGTGAGCGCCACGGCGGGTGAAAGCTTTGCCGAGGTGCGGTGGACGCCCCCGGCCGATCCGGGCTCCAGCCCGATCACCGGCTACGTCGTGACCGTCTCTCCCGGCGGGCTCCGGTTCGCGGTGCCGGCTGGGGAGACCGCCCGCATCGTTCCGGGGCTTGCCTTCGGCACGGCTTGGCAATTCACGGTCGTCGCCTCGAACCGGGCCGGCGCGGGCACGCCCTCGGCGCCGTCCGCGCCCGTGACCCTGCTCTCCGTGCCGAGCGCTCCCCAGGCTGTCGCGGCCATGGCCGGGAACGGCACCGCCACGGTCACCTGGACCGCTCCGGCTGCGGACGGCGGCAGCCCGATCACCGGGTACATCGTTCAGCCGCTGCCCGGCGGCGCGCCGGTCGCAGTCGGCGCGGCCACGACCACCGCCACGCTCGGCGGCCTCGACAACGGCACCTCGTACACCTTCCTGGTCCGCGCGGCCAACGCCTTCGGCTTGGGACCGGATTCGGCCCCCTCGGCCGCGGTCCTGCCGGCGTCGGCGCCCGAGGCTCCGTCCGCGGTCGTGGCGAGCGCGGGCGAGCGCGAGGCGACCGTCTACTGGACCGCGCCGTCGTCGAACGGCGGCAGCGCCCTCAGCGGCTATCGCATCGTGGCTACCTCCGGCGGCCCTGGCGGCCTGCCGGTCACCGTGCCGGGCAACCGCACCTTCGTCCGGCTCTCCGGCCTCGACAACGCTGTGTCCTACACCTTCTCCGTGACCGCGGCCAACGCTCAGGGAGACGGCCCCGCGTCCGCTCCGTCGGGCGCCGTCATGCCCTATGGCCACCCGGCCGCGCCCGGTGCGATCGAGGCAACGCGGGGCAACGGCACGGCGCAGGTGAGCTGGCAGGCGCCCGCGTCCGACAACGGCCGATCGATCTCGGGCTACACGGTCACGGCCGAGCCCGGCGGCCTCACGGCCGCGGTCCCCGCGGCGGAGACGAGCCGCGTCGTCACCGGCCTGGCCAACGGCACGGCCTACACGTTCCAGGTCACCGCGATCAACCTGGCCGGGAGCGGTCCCGCGTCGGCTTCCTCCAGCGAGGTCACACCGGCGACCGTGCCGGACATCGTCATAGGCGTACAGGCTGCCGGGAGCGATGCGACCGCGACCGTCACCTGGACTCCCCCCGCCTCGGATGGCGGCTCCTCGATCACCGGCTACTCGGTCTACACCTATCCGGGCGGCCAGCGGATGGACGTGGGAGCGGCAGCGGTCCAGGCGACGGTCACCGGTCTCACGAACGGCAAGATCTACCGCTTCTCCGTGCGGGCGGCCAACGCCCTCGGACGGGGTCCGGAATCGATCCCGTCGAATGACGTCATCCCCGCCGGCCTGCCGGGCGCGCCCACGGGTGTGCTCGCGGTGTTCAATGGCGCGGCTTCGGTGCAGGTGAGCTGGCTGGCGCCAGCCTCCAACGGTGGCACCGCGATCACCGGCTACACCGTGACCTCCACGCCGGCAGGCACGACGGTCACCGCCGCGGCCGGCGCCGGCGCGGCGACGGTGAGCGGCCTCACCCTCGGCACCGCCTATACCTTCCGGGTGACCGCCATCAACCGGGTCGGCAGCGGGCCGGCCTCGCAGCCCTCGAACAGCTTGATCGCCGCGACCTTCCCGGGAGCGCCCACGAACGTGACCGCCGCCGACGAAAACCAGTCGGCCTACGTCACCTGGACGGCTCCGGCGGACAACGGCTTCAACGCGATCTCCCAGTACCGGATTACCACTGAGCCATTTACGAACACCACCTTCGTCAACAGCGGCTCTCAGACCTGGGCGCTGGTGTTCGGGCTGGCCAACGGCACGCAGTACAAGTTCTTCGTCCGCGCGGTGAACGCCGTGGGCGAGGGCCCGAATTCCGCGCCCTCGAACACGGTGACCCCCGCCGCGACTCCGGGAGCTCCGGTCAACGTCGCCGCGCAGGTCGCGGGCGACGCGGCAGTCAAGGTCACCTGGTCGGCTCCGGCCAGCAACGGCGGCTCACCCGTCACGAGCTACACGGTCACCTCCGCTCCGGGCGGGCTCACGGCCACCGTGGACGGAACGGTCACCACCGCGACCATCCCGGGACTGGCGGTGGGCACCACCTACACCTTCACCGTCAAGGCCACGAACCGGAAGGGGACCGGGCCAGCCTCGGCGCCGTCCAATGCCGTCAAGGCAGCCGCGGCTCCGGGAGCGCCGACCGGCGTGACGGCCGTGGACGGCGACGCCTCGGCCACGGTCACCTGGACCGCTCCGGCCGGCGACGGCTCGAGCCCGATCACGGGTTACCGGGTGGTGTCGACACCGGGCGGCATTTCGGTGACGGCGAGCACGACGACGGTGACCGTCACGGGCCTGCAGAACGGCACCGAGTACGTCTTCACGGTCCGGGCTTCCAACGTGTTGGGGGAGGGAGCGGTCTCCGCCCCGTCGAACCCGGTCACTCCGGCCACCGTGCCCGGGGCTCCCACGGCGGTCGCGGCCGAGGTCACCGGCAATGCCGCTGCCCTCGTGAGCTGGACGCCCCCGTCTGCCAACGGCGGTGCCCTGATCACCGCCTACATCGTGACCTCCTCGCCCGGTGGCCTCACGGTCACCGCGGACGGTTCGGCGCCGAGCGCCACGGTCACGGGCCTGACGGTGGGGACCGCCTACACCTTCACGGTCGCGGCGGTGAACCGCAAGGGGACCGGCCCGGCATCTGCGGCTTCCAACTCCATCGTCGCGGAAGAAGGGCCGGAGCCTCCCGCCGATTTCCTGTCGTCGCTGTCCATCAGCCCGTCCGAGGTGACGGGCGGAGCGGGCGCGGCCGGCACCGTGAAGTTGACGGGTCCGGCGCCTGTTGGCGGCCTGACCGTCTCGCTGGCGAGCGGCAACCCCGCGGCGATCGTGCCCGCCTCCGTCCAGGTCGCGGCCGGGGCTTCGAGCGCCACCTTCGCCGTCACGACCGGGACGGTGGCCTCGGTCACCGACATCACGCTCACGGCCTCGCTGGGGAGCACGACGCGGTCGACGGTCCTGCGGGTCCGTCCGCTGCCTCCGAGCACCGAGCCCATTGCGGAGATCTTCAGCCCGCAGGACGGCGCCGAGGTCACGACTCTCACGGAGATCGTGGGCACGGCGGTCGCGCCGGACTTCCGGAATTACCTTCTGGAGATCGCGCCGGCCGGCGAGAACACCTTCACGACCATTGCCACGGGCACGGTGCCGGTGGCAGGAGGCGTCCTGGGCACCTTCGATCCAACGATGCTGCTCAACGACCTCTACACCGTGCGCCTGACGGTCTTCACGGTCGCGAGCGGGTCGGTGAGCACCAGCGTCGCGTATGCAGTCGAGGGCGGTCAGAAAGTGGGGAACTTCACCCTCTCCTACGAGGACCTGAGCGTGCCCGTCTCGGGCCTGCCAATCACGGTCATCCGCAACTACGACAGCCGAGACAAGAGCGTCGGTGACTTCGGCTACGGCTGGACGCTCGAGCTGCGCCACGGCTCCTACCGTAACAACCGCAAGCCCGGCCTGGGCTGGGAGATCGCGTCCGCCTTCCTGCCCTGCCGGCAGGTGAAGGAGACGCTCTCCCACTCGACCGTCGTGCGCCTTTCGGACGCGGAGACCTACCGCTTCCGTCTGCGTCTGACCCAGCCGGCGGCCTCCATCGGAGGGTGCTTCGCGGAAGCCGGCTTCGAATTCGTGGACGGCTCCATGCCCGGAGCGACGCTCACGATTCTCGGCGGCACCGAAGTCTTTTATGAGAACGATACCAACGAGGTAGTGGACACCGAAACGCTGGACGTGTTCGAGCCGAACCAGGTGCGCCTGACCACGCGTGACGGCCGCACCTTCGACCTGGAGCTCCGCAAGGGCGTGACCCGTCTCCAGGATCCGAACGGCAACAGCCTTTCGATCACTGCGGCTGGCATCATCCACTCCAGCGGCCAATCGATCTCTTTTGTTCGTGACGGCCAGGGGCGCATCACCCGGATCACCGATCCTATGGGGAAGAGCCTCAACTATACGTACAGCGCCGCGGGTGACTTGGCTGCGGTGACGGATCGGATGGACCAGACCACCACCTTCACCTATGACGGCAACCACCGAGTTCTGGCGATTGAAGATCCGCGAGGCATTCAGCCGATCCGCAACGAATATGACGCAGACGGCCGTCTCGTGACCATCATCGACGCCGACGGCCACAGGTCAGAGATCATCCATGATGTGGCGGCGCGGCAGCAGGCCACCCGCGACCGACTGGGCAATCTCACCCTCACCGGTTATGACGTGAGGGGTAACGTTGTCAGCCGGACCGACGCCCTGGGCCACACCACGAGCTTCGATTACGACAGCCAGGACAACCTGCTCAGCGAGACCGACCCGCTGGGCAACACCACGAGCTATACCTATGACGGCTGGGACAATCAGACACGCCGAACCGATCCGCTCGGCAACTCGGTCGAGACGACCTACAACGCCTTCGGGCAGGTCCTGACCCGCACCGACGCTACGGATGCTGTAACTACGAACACCTACGACGCGGACGGCAACCTGCTGACCACGACGGACCCCGAAGGCAACGTCACCACCCGCACCTACGATGCCTCTGGCAACCTGTTGACCGTCACCGACGGCCGCGGCGCCCGCACGCGCTACGAGTACGACGCCTTCGGCAACCTAACCCGGCAGGTGGACCCCCTCGGGATCGCCACCGAATGGACGCACGACGCCAACGGCAACCGCCGGACCGAGACCACGGTCCGTACCACCGGGTCTGGCACCGAGACGCTGGTCACGACGTTCGTTTACGACAACGACGGCCGCCTGGTCCAGACCACATGGCCCGACGGCACCGTCTCCGGGTCAGCCTATGACGTGGTTGGCAACCTGGTTTCCACGGTGGACCGGCTCGGACGCGAGACCATCTACACCTACGATGCCCAGAATCGGCGGACTGCGACTGGCTACCCAGACGGTACGAGCGAGACCGTCGCCTATGACGCGGAAGGCCGCACTGTCGAGAAGACCGACCGGGCGGATCGCACGACCACGTTCACCTACGACCCCCTGGGCCGGGTTCTGAGCTCCACGGGTTCAGATGGCCGGTCCGTCGCCCGCACCTACGACGCCGCGGGCCGCCTCACCGCGAGCCGGAATGCCCGGGGCAACGTGGCGACCCAGGAGTACGACGATGCCGGCCGAGTGATCCGGACTGTCGACGCCTTGGGCAACGAGACCGTCTTCGGCTACGACGGGGCGGGCAACGTCGTCTCGCAACGGAACGCCAAGGGGGAGACCACCCGCTACGAGTACGATGAGCGCTACCTCCTGGTGAAGACCGTTTTCCCTGATGGCACGGACGAGCGCTTCACCTACGATGAAGCGGGCAACCCGATCAGCGCGATTGACCAGGCCGGAAGGGAGACCCGGCACGCCTACGACGGGGACGGCAGGCTCGTCTCCACCACCGATACCCTGAGCCAGACTTGGACGTTCGCCTACGACGAGGCGGGCAACCGTATCCGGCAGACCGATCCGAACGGCAATGTCACGCGCTGGGAGTATGACCAGGCCGGTCGTCTGGTCCGCCACGTTCTGCCCCTCGGCATGGCGGAGACCTTCGTCTACGACGGGGCCGGCCGGCTCCTGCGAAAGACTGACTTCAACGGGGATGCCGTCAGCTACGAGTACGACGAGGCCGACCGGCTCGTTCGCAAGACCCTCCCCGATGGCTCGGAGGTCCTGTTTGCCTATACCCTCACAGGCCAGGTGGAGACGGTCACCGACTCCCGGGGCGCTACCTCCCACGTCTACGACGGGTCGGACCGCCTGCTGAAGGTCATCCACCCCGACGGTGCCCAGGTTTCTTACACCTACGACGCTGCGGGCAATCGCACCTCGGTGACCACGCCCACTGGCACGACTGCCTACAATTACGATGCGCTGAATCGCTTGGAGACCGTCGCAGACCCGGCCGGGCTCGTCACCGCCTACACCTACGATGCCGTTGGCAAGACTGCCAGCGTCGCCTACCCGAACGGCGCCCGCACGGTCTATGTCTACGACGCGCTCGACCGGCTCGTCGGCACGGAGACCCGGGGGCCTGACTCGACCCTGATCTCAAGCCATCAGTACACCCTTGAGCCCGCCGGCCATCGGGTGCGTGTGGTGGAGAGCGGCGGCCGGACCGTCGACTACACCTACGACGATCTCTACCGGCTCGTCGCCGAGCAGATCTCCGACCCGACGCTGGGTAATGAGGTCCTCTCCTATACCTACGATGCCGTAGGTAACCGCCTCACTCAGACCGACTCGGGCGGCACGCTTACCTACACCTATGACGGGAACGACCGGCTGCTCTCCGCTGGAGCGGACGTCTTCACCTACGACGCCAACGGCAACACCCTGAGCCACAACGCGGACGGAATACTTTCCACCTACGAGTGGGACTTCGAGGACCGGCTCATTGCCGCGCAGACGCCCGCGGGAAGTCTTGCCTATGAGTACGACGCTGATGGCCTGCGCGTGGGCCGGTCGCTCAACGGAGCTGTCACCCGATTCCTGCTCGACAAAAACCGTCCGTTCGCCGAGGTCTTGGAAGAGCGGGACGGTGCCGGGCTGATCCAGGCGACCTACGTCCACGGGAACGACCTGATCAGTCAGTCGCGGGGCGGGGAGCTGAGCTTCTACCATGTCGACGGCGTCGGCTCGACCCGTGCCCTGACCGACATTTCAGGCAGCGTGACCGACACCTACACCTTCGAGGCATTCGGCGAGCAACTCGGCTCCACTGGCAACACGGTCAACTTCCACCTGTTCACGGGAGAGCAACTCGACGCCGACCTCGGGCTCTATTATCTGCGTGCTCGCCATCTCGACACCTCGACCGGACGCTTCGTCTCGGTCGACCCGGTGGAGGGTGTAGCGGAGCAGCCGCAGACACTCGCCCGCTACGCCTATGCCCTGAACGACCCGATCGATCTCACCGATCCGAGCGGCGAGTTCGAGTTCAGCATTGGCAGCCTCTCGGTTTCGATAAACATCCAGGGCAACCTGCGGTCGATCTCCGGCATCCAGGGCCGGGCGGCCCTCCAAAGCGTGCGGAGCCAACTCGGCCGGCTCGGCCTGCGGGTCAAGGACCTCAAGAAGCTCAGGAACGCCGGCGAGCAGACCCATCACCTGATCGAGCAACGCCTCTGGCGGGCGAGCCCGAAACTGCAAAGAATCTTCAGGTCGGTGGACGACATCCCGGGCGTGAACCTGAAGCCGGCGGAACATCAGCTTTTCACGAACGCGTGGCTCCGGGCCTTCCCGCGCAGTAACATGGCGAGGCATGTCGCCGAGCCGAGCCTGGAAGCGATCATGGCCGCGGCGGAGGAGATCTACGCCGCGCATCCGGCCCTTCTCAAGGCGATCTATATGGGGCTGCTGGGACTTTGAAGATCAACCTCCGGATTCTTTGTAAAAAGGATGCCAAGGCCACGCTGGTGAAGGATGCGGAGGTGGCTGCGGCCTGCGACCTGCGCGGGCCGACGCTGGATCTCGATGAGGGCCATCCGCTCTTCGACCGCATCCTCGTACTCACGAAGGGTACAGAGGGCTGCTGGTTCAACCCCCTCATGGAATTCACCAAGGCCGAGACAGGCGCGGTGCGCTTCTTCCAACTCGAATGCCGTAAGCTGGTGCGGGAAGGGCCCGGTGACTACGAGGTCAATGTCGCGCGCCTCCGGAGCCTGCCGTTCCTCGAGACCGGTGGAGGAAGGAAGATCCGGCTTCTCGAACGGATTGCCCTGCGCTGCGCTTCCCTCAAGGCCAACGAGATCGCCTGCGCCGGGGACTGGATGGCCGAATTCGTCGCGCATCGCGAAGCAGGCCGCATCTTCGAATCGGAGGGGCTGACAGGCCTCTCGCTACGTCCAGTTTTTGATCCCAAGGCCGGGAAGGACTATGAAGACCTCTTTCAGCTCTACACCGACAGTCTCATGCCTCCGGTAGAGCTCGACCTGACAACGCCTCCTCATCCGGACTCCCCAGCGAAGAAGCCCCGGCAGCTGGCCTGCTTGACCTACGATTTCGGCAAGGGGAACGAACCCGTCTCGGACTTCAACCGTACCGCCGAGGCCTGGAGCAGCAACGACATGCCCGCCTGGGTGGTCACCTCCCGTGTCCGGGAAGTGTTTACCCGCAACAAGCTTCGAGGTTGGGCCTTCCGGCCGGTGCTGGAGAAGGGCACCGACCTTCACGCCGCCTATCTTGCGAAGTGGCAGGACCTGATCGACCGAATCTCCGCCAGCAATACCCGTCACTTCTTCTGACCGCCTACATCACCGCGGGTTTGGCCATCTCCTTCAGTTGCGCTTCAACGTGCACGCTTAAGGCCGGCTGAAGCATCACTTTTTCCAACCCTTCCACCCCGGACCGCGCACGACCCGTCCCGGCGTGGCGCCGGTGTGCTCGCCATCCTTGAGGACCTGCACGCCGTTGACCCAGACGTGGCGGACGCCCGTCGAGTACTGGTGGGGCTTTTCGAAGGTGGCGTGGTCCGCGATCTTGGCCGGATCGAATACCGCGAGGTCCGCGAAGAAGCCTTCCTTGAGCGCGCCGCGCTCGCGGATCTTCAGGTTTTCGGCCGGCAGCGAGGTGAGCTTGCGCACGGCCTCTTCCAGGGGGATAACCTTCTCGTCGCGCACGTAATGCCCAATCACGCGGGCGAAGTTGCCGTAGGCCCGCGGGTGCGGGTTGGACTTGAGGAAGGGACCCTCGGGCGCCAGCGCCTCGGCGTCGGAGCCGAAGCTCATGTAGGGGAGCGCGACCTGGCGCTTCACGTTCTCCTCGGACATCAGAAAATAGATCGTTCCCACCCGGCTGTCATCCTCGATCACCAGGTCCATGGCGGTCTCCTCGGGCGACTTGCCGCGCATCTTGGCGATCTCCGCGAGGGACTTGCCGGTGAGCGGCTTGAGCTTGTCGTTCTTGAAGGCCACCAGCAAGGTGTTCTCCGGCCCCGCGGAAAGATAAAGGTTTTCCCACTCGTCGGTCGGGGTCGACATTTCTTTCTTCAGGCGCTCGCGGATGGCGGGGTCCTGCATGCGCTCTTTCCAGGCCTTGAGGCCCCCCTCCTGGACCCAGGGGGGCATGGCGGCGTCGAGCCCGGTCGCGCCGGCCGTGTAGGTGTACATGTCGGTGGTGACCCGCATGCCGTTGGCACGGGCCTTCTCGATCCTCTCGAGCACCTGGTCGAGCTTGCCCCAGTTTTGCCGGCCGGCTGCCTTGAGGTGATAGATCTCGGCCGGGATCCGCGCTCGCCGCGAGATGTCGATGAGCTCGTCCACCGCTTCCAGCAGGCGGTTGCCTTCGCTGCGCATGTGGGAGATGTACATGCCGCCGTAGGGGGAGGCCTCCTGGCACAGAGCCACGAGCTCCTCGGTGCCGGCGTAGAAGGCGGGCGCGTAGATCAGGGAGGAGCCTATGCCCAGCGCGCCTTCTTCCATGGCCTGCCGCACCAGGGCCCGCATGCGCTGCAGCTCCTCGGGCTTGGGGGGCCGGTTTTCATAGCCCAGCTCATGGACGCGTACGGTGGTCGCTCCCAGGAAGCTGGCCACGTTCGGCGAGATCCCGCGCTTTTCGAGGTGTTCCAGGTACTCGCCGAGAGTGGTCCAGGTGACGTCGTACTTGATGTCTCCCTGCTGCTCGACCGACTCCTTCTTCATGGCCTCGTTGAGCGGCCCCATGGACCAGCCCTCGCCCATGACTTCCAGGGTCACGCCCTGGCGGATGTCGCTCTGGCCGCGGCCGTCGTGGATCAGGGAGTCGGTGGCCCAGCTCAGCATGTTGATGAAGCCGGGGGCCACTGCCAGGCCCTTGACGTCGATCTCGCTCTTCGCCGTGGCCTTGCCCAGATCTCCAACCTTGGCGATACGGTCGCCCTTGATGGCGACGTCGCCCACGTAGGGCCTACTTCCGCTGCCGTCGTAGATCGTGCCGCCGCGGAGGATCACGTCGTACTCCTCGGCGGCGAGGGGAAAAGCGAGTAGGACCAGGGCGAGAGAGAGGCGGATTGTCATCCGCGGAGCTTACCACTCGCCGGCAAGGGGTATGCGCCCGGCCGCGGGCGTGCCGAAGTGGATCTCCCAGTCGGCGGGCCCCTGGTCGAACGAGTTCTTGAGGAGGAAGACGGAGGTCGCGGGGATGTAGAGGCCGATGCCGTCCTTGCCGTCGCCGTCCCAATCGCCGGCGATCGGAATCCAGCCGGCCTTGGCGGGACCGAAGCGGACGACGATGTCCGCGTCGCTGCCCGCGAGCTGGTTCTTCAGGCGGAAGACGCCCCGGGCCGGATCGTAGAAGCCGACGCTGTCCTTGCCGTCGCCATCCCAGTCGCCCGTGATCGGCAGCCAGCGGCAGTGCGGCGGGCCGAAGCGGACGGACTGACCGATCTGGAACGTCGAGGTGCCGCGTTCGTAAAAGCCGACCGTGTCCCTGCCGTCGCCGTCCCAGTCGCCAGCCAGGGGGACCGCTCCTGGCTTCGCCGATTTGTGAGGGTCGACGAGCTTGACCGTGGTGCGACCGTCGCCATCCCAGTCGCCCGCGAGCGGGACCGAGCTCTTGCCGGGGGAGCCCAGCTTGATGGTCCGGTCCTGAGGTCCGGAGAGGTGGAGATCCTTGATCAGGAGGCGCGCGGCAGCGGGCTCGTAGAGCGCAACCGTGTCGACCGGGTGGGCGGGCGCGAGGCGGAGGAGCCGGCCGGCCAGGGTGGTGAGATGGATCTCGCCGCGGCTGTCCTCGCCGAAGGAGGTCACGTAGAGCGCGCGGGGCGGCAGCTCGTGGACCTCCCATCCAGTCCCCTTGCGCTCCGCGGCCCAGAGCTGGCCGTTGCACTGGTCGCCGAAGATGTAGGCGCCGTAGAGGTGGGGAAGGTCGGTACCGCGGTAGACGTAGCCGCCGGTGACCGAGCACCGTTTGTCCTCGTGGCCGTACTCCAGGATCGGCAGGGCATAGGCCGGCGAGCCGCAGGGCGGGGTTTCCGCCGGGCAGGCCGCGGAGGAGAAGCAGGCGGTCCCCTCCATCACCTTCCAGCCGTAGTTGAGGCCGCCGGGGCTCCCCGCGGGCTCGAAGTCGATCTCCTCCCGCAGCTTTTCGCCCACGTCGCCGATGTAGAGGTCGCCGGTCAGGCGGTCGAAGGAGAAGCGCCAGGGATTGCGCAGCCCCGTGGCCCAGACCTCTTCAGGCATGGTCAGACTGCCGCGGAATGGGTTGTCCGGAGGAATGGCGTAAGGGGAGGCGGCATCCACGTCGAGGCGGAGCATCTTGCCGAACAGGGTCTCGCCCCGCTGCGTCACGCACTCCGGATCGCCGCCCACGTGGCCCTCGCTGCCGCCGTCCCCGAGGGCGAGATAGAGATAGCCGTCCGGCCCGAACTGGAGCTGGCCGCCATTGTGTTCCTGGTATTTCTTGGGCACCCGGAGCACGATCTCTCCGCTCTCGGGGTCGGCCCGATCGGGATCGGCGGAGACCCGGTAGCGGGCGACGGTCAACGCCCCCTCGAGGTCGGTGTAGCAGGCGAAGAAGAAGCCGTTGTGAGCGTAGTCCGGGTGGAAGGCCAGGCTCAAGAGCCCGCGCTCGCCGCCGGTGCTGACCTTGGTCCCGAGGTCCAGGAACGGCTCGGGCGACACCGCGCCGCCGGCAAAGACGTGGACGAGGCCTCCCTGCTGTGTAAGAAAGAGCTGGTCGTCCCCGGCGCTGGTGACCGAGGTGAGCCGGAACAGGTCGGTGCCGAGGTCGAGCAAGGCGGCGGCCCGCGGCGGGGCCGCCGCCTGGAAGACCCAGGCGGAGGAAGTCGAGGAAGTCAGGGCGAATAGCGAGAACAGCGCCGCGGCGCAGACCTTACCCATACGGATGCGAAATTTATAAGCAAATTTCGCGCCTGATCCATCACGGGCTCCACGGGAAACGGCCGAACTTCCTGGCCTCGGGCCACAGCTCGTCGAGGCTCTCCGCGTCGTAGAGCGTGCCTCCCTTCATGACCCAGCGCAGGCTGGTGGTGTTGCGGATGTCCTCCAGCGGGTTCTTCTCCAGGACGATCAGGTCGGCGAGCTTGCCCACCGCGAGGGAGCCGAGATCGCGATCCGTGCCGAGGAAGCGTGCGCCCTGCAGGCTCGCAAGCTCCAGGGCGCCGTGCGGACCCAGGGCGGAGGCCGCCATCCAGACTTCCCAGTGGGAGGCGAGGCCGTGCAGCTCGCCGTGGGAGCCGATGGCGCCGCCTCCTCCCGCCGCGATCACGTCGGCCATCCCTTCCGCCATCAGGGGGAAGCCGTAGGCCGCCTCCGGCCGGGCCTCCGGCTTGGCGAGCTGCGTCAGGAGGTAGGACGGCGGCAGCCAGCGGCGGAGCTTGCGCTCGTCGTCCGGCGCGAGACGCGAGAGAAAGAGCTCCTTGTTGGATGGCCCCGGGCCGCTGATGCCGAGGGTCGGCGAGTAGAAGTAGCCGGCCTGGCCAAGGAAGAGGCCCACGTCTCCGTACTGCGGCGCGAACCCGAACCCGTGCTCGACGCCGGTGCCGCCGTCCATCACGCGGGTGAGGACGTCCTCGTAGCTCGTGCCCTCGGAGGTGACCCGCACGCCGGCCTCGCGCGCCGCCTCCATGAGCCACTGCCTCTGCTCGCGCCGGCGCAGCATGTACTCCTTGATGGTCGGCGCGCCCCAGGCGGCGAGCCTCTGCACGCGGCTCCGCGCGTCGTCGCGCGTCTTGACCTCCAGCCAGTTGGGGCCGTCGTCGTAGAAGACCGGGTCGCCGCTGGTGAAGATGCGCGGCCCGGCCATCCCTCCGGTCTCGACCGTCTCGGAGGAGGAGAACGTGTTCTGCGAGCCGGAGTCCGGATCGAAGGTGGTCGTCACTCCATAGGCGAGGTACGTCGCCGCCTCGTAGTTGCGCCAGGGGATGATCTCGGCCTGCCCTTCGTTGTGGTGGGCGTGCATGTCGATGAAGCCCGGGATCACGGTCGTCCCCGCCGCGTCGAGGACGCGGTCCACCCCGCGGACGTCGCAGTCCCCGAGGCAGGAGATGCGCCCGTCGCGCACGACCACGGTCCCCTTCTCGATGACCTTGCGCCCCTCCAGGGTGACGAGCCGCGCTCCTGTGAGGGCGACGTTCCCCCGGGCGCGGGCGCGCGGGCTCTCCAGCCTCACCTCCCGCGCCTCCAGCTTGCAGTCCGGAGGGTTCCTGCAGAGATAGAACCGGTCACCGTCGCCGATCCCGAGGGTGGTGGCATCGAGCCAGCGCGGCGAGAGACCGCCATCCGTGGTGAGCCGCCTGCCGGCGAAGCCCTCGGCCTCGTAGTCGAGGAACGGCGGCTTGCCGTCCGGCCCCGACTGCGGGAAGGCTTGCACGAACACCTCGTCGCCCTCTTCCCAGGCGAGCCAGCGGCCATCGGGCGAAGGGGTGACCTCGTCGGCGTTGCGGAAGGTCGCATGGACCCGCCGGTCGCCGCCATCGCGGTTGACCGACACCAGGTCGGTGAGGAACCAGCCGTCCTCTTCGCGGTGCTCGGGGAAGTAGATCCTTCCCTCGGGGCCGAACGAAGGGCGGACGATCTCGCGCCGGTGGCTGTAGGGCTCGTAGACGAACATTGGCCGGCTGGCCCGGGTCACGGTCTTCGGTTCTCCGCCTCCCACAGGGAGCAGGGCGAGCTCGTAGCCGGTGTTGTCGGCCCAGGTGATCGCGGCTGCTTCATGAATACCGCGAACGATCAGCAGCTCGCGGCCATCGGGAGTCCAGACGGGGTGCAGGTACTCGCCGGCCTGCCCGGTGAGACGCACCGGCTCGCCGCCATCCGCCGGGACCTTCCAGACATGCCCGCGGCCCGGCCGGTCCCAGGTCGTGAAGGCGATCCAGCGGCCATCGGGCGACCAGGACGGGGTCCATTCCGGAGCCGTGAAGCCTTCCGGGGTGAGGCGGCGCGGTCCATCGTCCTCCGCCCCCGTTACCCAGATCTTGTTGAGGGCCTGGAAGGCCAGCCGGCTCCCGTCCGGGGAGGCGGAGTGCCAGCGCAGCATGCGCACGCGGAGCGGGCCGTCGCTGATCCTGTGGGTGGCGTCCGCCTGCTGCGAGATGGTGCGCCGGACGCGGGCGGTGAAGGGCACGGTCTCGACGTGGCCGTCGCTCACGCGCAGCCGTCGGATCTGCCCTCCCTGGCTGAGGAGGATCGACGAGCCGTCCGCGCTCCATGCGTAGCCCGGCATCTCGCGCATCCGCCGGCCGTCGAAGAGCGTGGAGAGGTCGGTCTCGGCGGGTTCGAGGACCACCCGCTCGTCTCCCGTCTCCAGGTCGCGTACCCGGAGGGCGGTGCGGGCGGCATAGGCATGGCCGCGCCAGGTGGTGGTGCCGCCCTGCACCCGGCGCACGAAGGCGAGCCGGCGGCCGTCGGGGGAGATCTCGGGAGCGATGGCGCCGCCGGGGAGCGCCGCCACCGGAACGTCCTCGGCCTTGCCGGTGGCGAGCTCCAGGCGGCGGAGCCTCCGGCCGTCCAGCAGATCGCCGCGGATCTCGTTGGAATCCTCGAGCGGAGTCAGGGCGTAGAAGTAGAGGAAGCGGCCGTCGCGGGAGGGGGAGGGCCACTCCGCCGTCCCCTCCACCAGCAGCTCCTCTTTTGCCTCGACGCCGTCGAGCGGGATCCGGAACAGGCCGTCCCCACGCCTGGCGAAGAGGTGCTTGCCGTCGGCGCTCCAGGCGGGCTGGAGGAGCCTGTACCTGGGATCGGTGGGGACCCGCCGGGGGTTCGAACCGTCCGCATTCATGATCCAGAGGTGGGGATGGCCGGCGCGGTCGGAGACGAAGGCGATGCGCTTGCCGTCCGGGGAGAAGCGGGGATGGATGTTGAGCGCCACGCCGCTCGACTGCGTCAGGCACTCGGCCTCGCCTCCGGAAGCCGGGAGACGGTAGACGTGGCCCAGGAGGTCGAAGACGATCCACTTGCCGTCCGGGGAGAGGTCGACGGACATCCAGGTCCCTTCGCGGGTGGTGAAGTCGATCTCCCGGACCTTGCCGCGGGGCTGGGACACGTCCCAGGTCGGCCCGGCGGCAAGAAGGGTAAACAGGGCCAAGGCTTTCAAGATCATCTGCTAGAGTCTCCCCGTCGATGAGAAAGATCGCCCTGATCGTTCTCGGCGTCTTGGTCCCCTTCCTACTACTGCTGAACATGCTCGACGGTTTCGTTCGTCAATCCATCTATCCTGCCCCTCCCGTGAGGGTGCCTCCGGCTCCGGCGCCGCTCGAAGAGGTGGGCTTCGACCTCGGTACGGGCGAGCGAATCGTGGCCTGGGCCCACGCGGACCCGGCTCTGCCACCCGGCCGGCCGGCGGTGGCCTTTTTCCACGGCAACGGGGAGAACCTGGAGACGATGAGGATGTCCGGGACCTTCGACGAGCTCGCCCGCCTGCGGGTCGCCTGGATCGCCGTGGACTATCCGGGCTACGGCCGCTCCACGGGATCCCCGTCGGAGGAGGGATCGATGGCTGCCGCCGCCGCCGCGGTGGCCTGGCTGAGGGAACGCCATCCCGGCCGGCCGCTGGTCCTCTGCGGCTGGTCGCTCGGCGCGGCCACGGCCATCGGTACGGCGGCGCGGCATCCGGAGCGCGCGGAGCACATCCGCGGCCTGATCGCCCTGAGCCCGTGGACTTCGCTGCCAGACACGGCCCGTATCCACTTTCCCGGTTTCATGGTCCAGTCGATGCTGCGGGAGAAGTACGACTCCCTGGCCGCGGCGAAGAAGATCGGGGTGCCCGCGTTGGTGATCCATGGCGAGGTGGACAACCTGATCCCCGCGGCACAGGGCAAGGAAGTCGCCGCCGCACTTTCGGCGCGGTGGGTCCCTGTCCCATCGGCCGGCCACAACGACCTCCTGGCCCGGGACGAGGTATGGATGGAGATGGAGCGGTTCCTGGACGGGCTGGCGGAATAGCCCTCACCCCCGGTTCCCAACCGCGCTTGATCTCCCAGGGCTCTAGGGCTGAGCCGCAGGGGAGGCGAGGCACCAGTCGAGGACGGCCATGGCGCTCGTCATCTTGTGATACGCCTGCCGGAAGGCGATGCTCTGCGGCCCGTCGAGGACCTCGTCGAGCACCTCGTAGCCGCGCATCGCCGGCAGGTCGTGGAGGAACACCGTGCCGCCGCCGGGCTTCGAGACCTCGGTCATGACCGCCGGCGTGACCGTGTAGGGCCGGAACTTGGGCAGCCAGTCCTCATCCGCCTTCTTGGCGCCCATGGTCAGCCAGCGGGTGGTGTAGACCGCGTCCACGCCGCGGGGAAGGCTGCCCATGTCGTGGTGCTGCTCGATCGCGGAGCCGTTCGCCGCGGCCTTGGTCCGGACCTCCTCCAGCAGGTCGGCGGGGAGCCCGTACCGTTCGGGCGTGACCAGGGTAAGCCGCATGCCGGGAATCAGCGCGACGGCCTGGGCGATCGCCGAGGCGGAGTTGTTGCCTTCTCCCATGTAGAGCACGTGGAGCCCCGCGAGGCGGCCGAATTGCTCGCGCAGGGTGGCGAGGTCGGCGAGCGACTGGGTCGGGTGCTCGTTCTCGCTCATGGCGTTGACCACCGCCATGCTGTCCTGCGAGGCGAACTGGCGCATCTCCGCGATCGACTCGTTGGTGCGGATGACCAGGGCGTCCAGATAGTTGGCCAGCACGCGCGCGGTATCCGGCACCGTCTCGCCGGTCGCGAGCTGCAGGTCGTTGGGTCCGTAGGCGATCACCTGGGCCCCCAGCTTGATCGCGCCGACGGTGAACGAGGTGCGGGTGCGGGTGGAGGTCTTGCGGAAGAAGATGCCGACAGTGCGGCCGGCCAGGGTGGACCCTTTCTCCCAGCGGCCCTCTGCAATCGCGACGGCGTTCTCGACCAGGGACAGGATCGTTCCCCGGTCCAGGTCGGAGATCGACAACAGGTGGTTCACGGCCATCGAAAAGGTCTCCTTTGAGATCGTCGCTGCCGAGCAGGCTTGCCAGGATGGGCCCTAGTCTATCAGCGGGGGACGGAGCAGCGTCTGTGCCTGGCGCGCGCCTTTGCGGTCACCCGGCAACCAGCCTCAACCCCGCCCGCACATACTCCCGCACCCTCTCCAGATCCAGCCGGTCCTCCTCATCCCGCAGGCAGGTCTCCGCGTCGAAGCTCAGGTCCGGAAACTCGGCGAGCAGCGGCTCGAGAAGATGGAGGTTCGAGGCGCTCAGCCCTCCGGCCACGCCGAGCCTGGCCGTCGTATCCGTCAGAGCGCGCAGGAAGGGGAGGAGGGCCGCGGGATCGAGCGGGCGGCCCTGGCCTCCGCTCGCATCGAGAAGGAGATCGTCCGCCAGACCGGCGATCTCCCTCGTCCGTTGGGCGGCGTCCGCCGGCGCGCCTGCGAGCATCGCGGCTTCCATCTGGATCACGATCCGCAGCCCGGGCCGCGCAGCCCGGACCTCCTCCAGATCCCGGCGCGACGGCCACACCCCGTTGATCTGAAAACCGTGGAGGTTCGGCCCGCAGCGTCCAGCCAGGCCGGCGAGCTGGCGGCCGAGCGTGGCGGGCTCGTCGGTGTAGTAGTGGACGAGGTTGAGGGCGTGCGGATGGTCCGGGAAGATCCCCGGGATCTCGTCGACGGGAGGGAGACGCCTGGGGCTTCGCTCCGGCAGGCCCGCGCAGGTCCGCCGGCTCGCGAGCACGCCTACCATGACGAGGCGGCGCGAGGCGGGAGGCACGATGGCGAGGGCCTCGCGCACCTGGGCCGCGGAGGTGAAGCCTGTGATGCCGAGGTAGGGGCGTGTCACCACGGGACGATACATCACCTTCGACAGCTTCTCGGGCTAATATGTTTCCCAACGAAAAAGGAGCGCGCCATGAAGAAGACCCTGCTCGCGCTAGCGCTGGTTTCGGGTATCGCAGCCCAGGCCCAGGACCATCCCATGGATGCCCTCACCGGCGGGGAGATCCGCCGCGCCGTCGGCATCCTGCAGAACCAGCACCTGGTGGACCCCGCCAGCCGCTTCCCCCTCATCACTCTCAAGGAGCCGCCCAAGGCTACGGTCCTCGCCTGGCAGCCGGGCCAGCCCGTGCCCCGGTCGGCTTTCGCCATCATCAAGCAGGGGCCCCGCACCTTCGAGGCCGTGATCGACCTGACCCTGGGCGTGGTCATCTCCTGGAACGAGGCCCATGGCGTGCAGCCCAGCATTCTCCTGGAGGAGTTTTTCGGCGCCATCGGGCTGGTGGCCGAGAACCCGGAGTTCGTCGCGGGGCTCGCCGCCCGCGGGCTCACTCCCGGCCAGGTCTTCTGCGCGCCGCTGTCCGCCGGCTACTTCGCGGTCCCGGAGCACGAGGGAAGGCGCCTGCTGCGGCTCTCCTGCTTCGAGCTCGGCGAATCGAGCAACTTCCTCGCCAAACCGATCGGCGGCCTCCATGCCGTGGTGGACACGAACACGGGCGAGGTTCTGGAAGTCACCGACGAGGGCGTGCGGCCCAGTCCGCCGGAGCTTTCCGAGTACCGGCAGAGCCTGGTTCAGGCGCTCCGGCCGCCGCTCAAGCCGGTGGTCCTCGCCCAGCGGCTGGGGAGCAACGCTGTGATCGCCGGGGTCGACAGCGGCGTGGTGAAGTGGCAGAACTGGAGCTTCCACCAGCGTCTCGACCGGCGGCTCGGGCTCATCCTCTCCCTGGTGAGCTTCAAGGACGGCGGGCACGAGCGCCCCGTCCTCTACCAGGGATCGCTCTCCGAGCTGTACGTCCCCTACCAGACGGACGATCCGAACTGGTTCTACCGCACCTTCATGGACGTGGGGGAGTACGGCTTCGGCGCCAATGCCAGCCCGCTCGTGCCTGGCGCCGATTGTCCCGAGACCGCGCTGCTGCTCGACGCCGTGCTGCCGGACGACACCGGCGGCTTCTACCGCCTGCCCAATGCCGTGGCCGTGTTCGAGCGCAACACGGGCGACCCGTCCTGGCGGCATTTCGACGCCATCACCGGCGCCCTGGAGAGCCGCCCGGCCGTGGAGCTGGTGGTGCGCAGCGTCGCCGCGGTCGGCAACTACGACTACCTGACCGACTGGATCTTCACGCAGGACGGCCGCATCCGAGTGACCATGAGCGCCACGGGCATCGATCTGCCGGACGCGGTCCGCAGCGCGCACATGTCCGACCCGACGGCCGCGGCCGACACCCGCTACGGCACGCTGGTCGCGCCCCATCTCCTGGCGAACAACCACGATCACTGGTTCAGCTTCCGCCTGGACCTGGATGTGGACGGCGCCGCGAACACCTTCGTGCGCAACGACCTGGAGCCGGTCACTTTCGACACCGGCCCGCGGCGCAGCGCCTGGAAGGTGGTGCCGCACGTGGCGAGGACCGAGTCCGAGGCGCAGCTCGATCATGATGATGCTCTATGGACCGTGGTGAACCCGTCCCGGCAGAACCGCCTGGGCTACCCGGTGGGCTACGAGCTGGATCCGCTCAACAGCGCGCACGAGTACCTGATGTCCGAGGACGACTATCCGACCCGCCGCGCGATGTTCGCCACCCACAACCTCTGGGTGACCCCCTACCGTCCGGACGAGATCTACGCCGCGGGCCTCTACGTGAACCAGAGCAAGGGCGGCGACGGCCTGCCGGCCTGGACGGCCGCGGACCGGCCGATCGAGAACACCGACATCGTGCTCTGGTACACGCTGGGCTTCCACCATGTGCCGCGGGCCGAGGACTGGCCGGTGATGCCGCTGGAGCAGCACAGCTTCGAGCTGCGGCCGGCGAACTTCTTCGACCGCAGCCCGGTGCTCGATCTGCGGCGTGGGTTCAAGCGGAAGCCGTAGGAGCCGTGGGGGATCGTGGCGCCCAGGCGTGGAAGAAGCTGACGATCTCGGCCACGGAAAGCAGGGCATTGGCGTTGCGGAACTCGCCGTCCGTCTGCGCCTTGACGAGCGTGCCGTCTGGATCCAGGATCGCGATCGCCGGAATGCCGCGCACGACGTCCATGCCGTAGTCGGACATGATGTCGAGGTTCTGGTTGCGGTTGCCCACCGTGATCTTCACGACGATGAAGCTCGGCTCGAGGATCGGCGTGACGAGCCGGTGGGTGAGCGCCCTGTTGAGGGCATAGCAGTCGGGGCACCAGTCGGCGCCGAACACGACCGCCACGCGCTTGCCCTCCGTACCGGCAAGCTTCAAGGCGGCGTCGATGGCCGCGTGGGCATCGGCCTCGTAATCGTTCATGTTGTCTTCCCCCCTCATTCAGAGCCTCATTCATAGGATCGGATGGTGGCCAGGGTCAGACGCCCGGCCCAGTCCAGGGTCTCCGGAGTGATCTTCCCCGGAGTATCCAAAGGTGAATGATAGGCCGGTTCGACGCCAGTCCAAAGCCAGCCCGTCTCGATCCCGCGGCTGGCGAAAGGCACGGAGTCCGACATCTGGGGGGTGAGATGCTCGCGCGCGGGCACGCCGAGCCGGGCGGCGAGTCCGAGCATCCGCTGGTGGACGCCGCGCTTCATGTTGATCCGCAGAGTGGAGAGGAGCGCGTCGCCGCGGCCGATCATGTCCAGGTTGATCATGGCTACAAGGTTGCGCGCCGCGTCGGGAGAGAGGCCCTGGGCATAGTGCCGGGAGCCGCCGAGGGATTGGTGCCGAGGTCCGGGCCGCCCCTCTTCGGCGCCGAACGCCACGAACATCACCGGCAGCCTGGCTGGACGGGCCGCCAGCACCCGGGCGACCTCCAGCAGGACCGCCACGCCTGAAGCGTTGTCGTTGGCCCCCGGGCTCCCCACGACGGTGTCGTAATGCGCGCCGACCAGGAGGTAGCGGTCCTTCACCGGATCGAGCACGGGGAGCGCCACGACGTTGGCGGACTCCCCGCCGCCGGCCAGCGGGACCGGCTGGCGCTCGACCCGATAGCCCTCCGCCGCCAGAACGTTCTCCAGATAGGCCGCGGCGCGAGCCTCCGCGGGGCTGCCGGTGGGGCGGGGGCCCGCCGCGAGCTTCCGCAGGTGGGCCATGGCCTTTTGGAGGTCGATCGCCTCTCCGTGGACACGCACCGCGGGCCGGGGGGTTGGGACCGGCGGGGGCTCGGGTTGATCCCGGCAGGCTGCGAGCAGCAGCGCCAGGGCGAGGGCTCGGCAGAGGGAGCGCATTCCGGGGAGGATAAAGGACTTCCGGGGAACTTCCCCCACCCGCTTCCGTAAACTACCCTTGATGAAGATCCGCACCCAGCTCGTTCTCGCCTTCCTCCTGCTCTCCGTATTGCCCCTAACCGGGATCGTCCTCTACTCCTACGCCTCCTCGCAGCGTGCCGTGCGCAAGGTGGTGGAGGCCGAGGCCGAGGAGCTGACGCAGGAGATGAACGGCCGGATGTCCACGATCCGGGCGGAGCTGGGGCGCAGCGCCGAGCGGGTGGGCGAGATGCAGATGGCCTCGCTGATGGACCGGCAGGCGGAAGAAGAGCTGGAGAGAGAATTTCCCGAAGTGCTCCGGGCCATGGGCGAATCGGCGGCCCTGGTGGAATCCCTGGAGTTCACGCCGGCCGTGCCACCCGCCCCGCCGGCGCCGTCGGCGACGCCTGCGCCGCCTGCGACAGCTCCCCCCGCTCCGCCCGCTCCGCCACCAACCGTCATCGACGTCCGGGAGATCCTGGCAGAGGTCGCAAGAGCCCAGAAAGAGGTCGGAGCCATCGAGAACGACCCGGAGATCCAGCTCGTGATCGAGCAGGCGAACCGGATCGCAGCCGAGTCAGCCGGGATGCCGGAGAAAACCGCGGAGCTGGAGCAGAAGGTGCGCGAGACCGAGGCGCGCAACCGGGAGCTGGAGGCCCGGATCGAGAAGCAGCGCAGGGAGACCCGCCTCCTCATCGGCAAGGACATCGGGGCCCCGGTCAAGGAGCAGGGAGGTCGCGTGGTCGGCTGGATCCGCGTTCAGGTCCGTCCCGAGGAGATCCTGAGCCGGGTGCTCGGCAGGGCCCGCCGCGAGCGGGGAGAGATCCCGTTCGCCGTCGACGCCGAAGGCAACGTCCACACCGCCAACGGGGAGGACCTGAGGAAGGTCAAGGCCCTGCCGATCAACCGCGGCCTGGCCGGCTCCTCCCGCCAGATCCTCGACGGCTGGGTCGTCGTGACCTCCAAGGACGAAGAGAGCGGGCTCACCCTCGGGGTGGCGCGGCCGATCCGGCAATCCCTGGAGGAGCTCAAGCGCACCGCGGCGCGCAACTTCGGCTACGGCATGGCCCTGATCGCCTTCGCCCTGGTGGGCATCCTGCCGCTGTCGAACCGGATGACCCGCGACGTGGGCGTGCTGCAGCAGGGCGCGGAGCGGATCGCGCAAGGCGACCTGGCAACGCGGGTCTCGGTGCGGTCGCGCAACGAGATCGGCGCCCTGGCCGTGGCGTTCAACCGCATGGCCGGGGACCTGCGCACCAACCAGGAGAAGCTCGTCGAGCAGGAGACCGAGCAGCGCCTCCTGCGCAGCGAGTACGAGCGCAAGACCCGCGAGCTGGAAGAGGCCCGCACCTTCCAGCTCTCCCTCCTGCCCAAGACCCTGCCCGCCCATCCGCGCTTCGAGATCGCCGTCTCCATGCAGACCGCGACCGAGGTCGGAGGCGACTACTACGACTTCCACCTGTCCGAGGACGGCGTCCTGACCACGGCGGTGGGGGATGCCACCGGGCACGGCGCCCGGGCCGGAACCATGGTGACGGTGGTGAAGAGCCTGTTCTCCGCCGACTCGGGGAGGTCGGCTCCGCGGGATTTCCTGGCCGAGGCCGCCGGAGCCGTGAAGCGCATGGAGCTGGAGCGGATGGCCATGAGCCTGACCCTCGCCCGCATGAAGGGGAAGACCCTGACGCTGGCCGCCGCCGGCATGCCCCCCGCCCTGCTGTACCGCGCCGCTACCGGACAGGTGCAGGAGATCGCCCTGGAGGGGATGCCCCTGGGCGGTCTTGCCTACGATTACCAGGAGCTGAGCCTGGAAGTGGCTCCTGGAGACACCCTGCTCCTGATGAGCGACGGTCTCCCCGAGCTGCAGGACGAGCAGGGCGAGCCCTTCGGCTATCCCCGAGTGCGCGAGAGCTTCCAGGAGCTGGGCGGTAAAACCCCCGAAGCCGTCATCGCCGGTTTGGGAGAAGCGGCCCGCGCCTGGACCGGCGGCAAGCCGCCCAACGACGATGTGACGTTCGTGGCGGTGCGGGTACGGGTCTAGGTTCCGTGATAGGATGTCTTCCGGATCACGGCAGGCGCGCTTCGGGAGAATATTGATTCCATGACCGACCAGGAACTGAGGGATGTGGTGGCATCCCTGGCGAAGTCCCAGCTGGAGACCGACCGGCAGTTGCAGGAGAGCGCTCGCCGGTCTGAGGAGGACGCCCGACTTGCTCGGGAGGAGACGCGGGAGCTGAAGCGACAGATCGGCGGCGTGAGCGACAAGTTCGGCAGCTTCACGGAGGGTCTGGCTCTGCCTTCCATGGCCAAGATCCTGAGCCAGCGCTTCGGCATGGAGGTGATCGCTCCCAGCGTGCGGGTCAAGCGCAACGGCCACTCCATGGAGATCGACGTGCTCGCCTTTTCCAACTTCAGCGACGACATGTTCGTCGTCGAGGTCAAAAGCCACCTCCGCGAAGAGGCTCTCGACCAGATGGACAGAATCCTCCGGGAGTTCCGCGACTTCTTTCCCATCTACAAGGACAAGAGAATCTTCGGAATCCTCGCCGCGGTGGATGCTCCCGGCGCCCTCCAGGAGAAGGTGCTCCGGGAGGGGATCTACCTGGCCCGCATCCACGACGGCCAGTTCGAGCTCGAAGTGCCCGAGACCTTCCAGCCCCGCGCGTTCTAGTCTTCCCAGAGCGCTGCCCAACGTTACCTTCGTAAACCTACGCGTCGGAGTGTCTCCAGCGGGCGGGGCGGGCTCCGCCCTGCGTAGGGCAGTGTTTGCCCTCTGAAGGGCAATGTCCGCCCTCTGGAGGGCAGCGTCTGCCCTACGTAGGGCAACGACTCCCCTTTCTGGGGCGAGAGCTGCCCTCTGAAGGGCAGGAACTGCCCTCTAGAGGGGAGAAGCTGCCCTCTGAAGGGGAGAGACTGCCCTTCAGAGGGCGGACGCTGCCCTACATTGGGCGAGAGCTCCCCTTTGTAGGGCGATGACTGCCCTCCAGAGGGCGAACGCTGCCCTACAAAGGGCGAAGGCCGCCCCGAGTTCCCGAGCTACTCCAAAGCAGCCTCGAAACCCTCCGGGCTCCCTCTCCCG
>DATLNC010000127.1:0-11767 GCA_035536935.1 Thermoanaerobaculia bacterium | reverse complement strand
CGATGAAAGGCAGGATCTCTTTCCCACGCGCTTCCAGCCAGGCATGGGCAGACTCGGCGCTCTCGGGCGCGGGACCATACTCCAGCGTCTCGAAGATCTCGGCGATCGTCATGGCTTTAGCCCACGGGGTGGCGGAAGTTGGCGGAGTAACGTCCGGTGGCGTGGTGTTCGAGCTGGCGCTCAAGGTCAGCCAGGAGGCTCGACGCGCCGATGCGGAAGAGCTCGCTGCGCATCCAGTCGTCGCCCAGCTCTTCCTTCATCAGGGAGAGCCAGTCGGTCGCGTTCCTGGCGGTGGAGATCCCGCCGGCCGGCTTGAATCCGACGCGGTGGCCGGTGCGCTCGCGGTACTCGCGGATGGCGCGCACCATCACCAGGGAGACGGGCAGGGTGGCGTTGACCTTCTCCTTGCCCGTGGAGGTCTTGATGAAGTCGGCGCCGGCCATCATGGCGACGCGGCTCGCCCGCGCCACGTTGCGCAGGGTGCCCAGCTCGCCCGTGGCGAGGATGGTCTTCAGGTGAGCGTCCCCGCAGGCTTCGCGGAAGGCGCGCACCTCGTCGTAGAGCGCCTGCCAGTCGCCGTTCAGCACGTGAGCCCGGGAGACGACGATGTCGATCTCTTCCGCCCCGGCGGCGACCGACTCGCGGATCTCGGCGAGACGTAGATGGAACGGGTTCTGACCGGCCGGGAAGCCGGCGGACACCGCGCAGACCGGGATGCCGGAACCTTCGAGCGCCTCGCGCGCCGGGGCGATCAGTTCGTGGTAGACGCAGACCGCGGCGACCTTGATGTCCAGGTGGGCGACGCCCAGCTCTTCGAGGAGGTCCCGGCGGACGGGGCGGCGGGCCTTGGCGCAGAGGCGGCGGACTCGGCCGGGCGTATCGTCGCCGGCGAGCGTCGTGAGGTCGATGCAGGTGATGGCCCGCAGGTACCAGGCCGCCTGCCACTCTTTCTTGACGGTCCGGCGCTTGGGCAGGGTGGCGGCCCGGCGCTCGGCTGCGCTGGTGTTGACCCGCGCATCGCGGACCCAGTCGAGCTCCAGGGGAGTGCCCGGGTTGCGCTCGGGGTGGGGTGCGGAAGGCTGCGGGGCCAGCACCGGCCGGTTGCGGATTTCCTGCACTGCCATGGCAACGGGGAGCTTAGCACGGAGAGATTGATCCCATCCCCCCTCTCCCCAGCCCTCTCCCCCGTGCCGGGGGAGAGGGAGCCCGCCCTACCCCTGCATCAGCTAACTCAGTGCAAGTCTCCCCCTCTCCCGGGCGGGTGTGAGTGCGTGCGGGAGAGGGGGCCGGGGGGTGAGGGTTACTTCCCGGCCGCCGCAGCCCCCACCGCCGCGCCCGTCCAGCGCACTCGCCCCAGCTCGGCGCCGGTGTAGTAGTGGGTGAGGATGTCCCGGTACGTGTGGCCGCGCTGGGCCATGCCGTAGGAGCCGACCTGGCACATGCCCACCCCGTGCCCGAAGCCGCGGCCGGTGAAGAGCCAGCCGGCTTCCCGGTTCTTCGGCTCCAGGCGCTTGGCGGTGAAGAGCGTGTCGGGTACGTCGAGGGTCCAGCGGATCGGCAGGCCGTCCACTTGGACCGACTGGCCGTTCTGGCCATGGATGAGGATCTTCCCCACCCGGCCGGACTCGCCGCGTTCCAGGATCTCCATGCTGCTGAAGCCGATCCCGGGAAAGCGGGTGTCCACGTTCTTGGCGAGCTGCGAATCGGTGCGGAAGCGGGTCCAGGAGCTGTACGGGCTGCTGCGGTCGAAGGCCACGCCGTCGAGATCCACTTCCTGGGCCGCGGCGATGAGCCGGTCCGCCTGCCAGTAGAGGGTCAGACGGTCGCCGGGCACGAGCGCGAGGCTCGACGCGCTGGTCATCAGCTCCCCCCGGCGGCGGAAGGCCGCGATCCGGCCGGGCAGCGGATGGGTCGCCTCGACCTTGTCCTTGCCCGTGGGCTTCACCTGGATCGCACCGTTCTTGAGCCCGAGGAACGATACCTCCTCGCGCCGCACGACCTGGAGCATCTCGGCGAGAGCGAGCAGCAGCCCCTCGGTCTCCTCCCGCTGGAGCGGCTGGTCGAGGGGGCCGGTGATGAGCCCGCTCTTGACCAGGTAGGCCGCGCGGCGGAGGTCCTCCTGGCTCCAGTCCTTCGGCGGATCGTGGAGCAGGTAGGTCACGTCCTCGGGCGCGACGAGCAGGCGGGCGTCGAGGGCCAGGTCGAAGGCGGCGGCCACGAAGCGCTGGACTTCGCGGCGGTCGAGCGAGCCGAGACGATCCCGCGGCACGGCCAGACCGGCCAGGAGAGCGAGGTGCTCCAGCCGTGCCTGCAAAACTTCGTGCTCGGGCCGGCCCGGCGCGGGCGGGAAGAGCTGCTCGGTAAGCCCCTGGGGGAACGGCTGGCCTGGCGGCAGGCTGCCGGCGAGGCGCATGACGCCTTCTTCCATGCAGGGGACGCCTTCGAGATAGGGCTCCTGCTTGAGGGGGAAGACGACCTGCACGTCCTCGGTGTGGCCGCCGCAGGTGGAGCTGTAGAGCGTGTCCGCGAGGCGGCCTTCATAAAGAACCACCTGACCCGCCGTCTCGGAGATGGCGCGGTCCGAGAGCGGATGCTCGACGCTCATGCCGTTGTAGACCTGGCAGCGCGGCGTGGCGCAGATGTCATAGCCCTCGCGGGCGAACTCGCCCAGGTTGCGCAGGGTGTAGGTGCGGGCGGCCACGGCCTGGGCCTTGAGCGCTTCGACCTGGTTGTATTGGTCGGGCCCCATTTCGCTCGGCACCACGCCGCGCAGGTACTGCTCGACCGGCACCTCGTTGATCAGGTTGAGCAGGCCGCGGTCGTTGAGGTAGATCAGGATCCGGCCGCGGTAGCGCTTGCCGGTGACCCGGATGCCGTCGCCCTCGGTGCGGGAGACCGAGAGCCAGCGGCCCGGATAGGTGGCGGAGCTTCCCCCCTGGATGAGACGGATCGCGGGCTCGGAGACGCCGCCGCCGTCGTTGACCACGAAGCCGCCGATGACCCCGATGCTTCCGAGGCGGCGCAGGTCGCGCTCGGCCTCCTCGCGGGCGGCGTAGTGCCCGACGCGGACGCGGTAGAGATCGATGCCCGCGTCGAAGGTCGCTTCGGCGGGCTGGCCGGTCTCCTGGGCGAGGCGGCGGGCGAGGTCCTGGGACTGGCGCTCGTCGCGCAGCGCGGCGACCTGCAGACGGAAGAAGCCCTGGCGCGCTCCAGCCGGGGCAGGCTCGACCCGCAGCGTGGACGCGACCGTCACAGCTTGGCCCTCGACGGCGGCAGCCAGCCTCTCCTCGCAGCACGGCAGCGTCACGGTTTCCAGGTCGCTCGCCAGTCCAACCCGGATGGCCAGGGGAGCCTCCGGTCCCGGCTTGGGCTCCGGTTCCGCGGGCGCCGGAGGCGCGGGCTCGGGCGTGGGCTCGACCGGAGCCGGCGCGGGAGCGGGAGCCGGAACAGGCGGAGCGGGCGTTCTCTTAACGGGAGGGGGCGTGGTCCGGCAGCCGACAGCCAGGACGAGCAGTGCTACTAGCAATTGCGGCAACAGCTTCTTCATCGTTGATAGGCCCCGTGGACCTTGTGCTCCCTCCGGAAGTCCTCCGCCGCGGAGAGCGGCACCGGCTGGGCCATTTCATAGAGTCGGCTGACGAGCATGGCGGGCAGGCGCGAGGCGAGGAGCTTCTCCTCCGCCGGTACCGGCAGGATTTCGGCGTCGCGTCCCCTGTCCAGGCTGCGGGGGTTCGCCGGTTTGGGCTTCAGAGACCGGCCCGGTCCGGCGTCCAGCAGGTAGTTGGTCGTGAACAGTGTCGGCAGCCGGTGGGTGTACCGGTGGTTGATGATCAGGTAGAGGACGTCGCGGACCCAGGGGGTGGGCTGCTGCGATCCGAGCTCGTCGAGGACGAGCAGCTCCGCGCCGACCAGGGGATCGAGGATCTCGCGCTTCGATTCGGGCGAGCCGGGATCGAAGGTGGCCTGGATCTGGTGGATCAGCGAGGTGAATTCGGCGAAGCGGGCATGGACCCGGTAGCGCTCGACCACGTCCACGAGGACGCCGACGGCCAGATGGGTCTTGCCCGCGCCGGGCGGGCCGAAGAGGAGCATGCCCGATTCGCGGAACTTGCCGCCTTCGAGGAGGAACCCTTCCGCGTATTGCTGGGCGATGGTGCGCGCCTGCATGAGCTGGTCGCGCATGGACGCGGAATCGCTGGAGACCTGGAAGTTGGACAGCCGGCAGTGGCGGTAGCGAGGGGGGATGCCCGCGGCTTCCAACAAGCGGGCGACGGCGTCGCGGTCCCGGCACGAGCAGGCGCGGGCGCGCCCCGCTCCGCCGTCGAGAGACACGACCCAACCCCTGCCGCCGCAGATCGGGCAGGGGGCTGGGGATGCGCTTGGCTGCATGTGGGAATGGTAGCAGAAACGGACCCCCTCCCCTGCCTTCCCCCGCTTCGCGGGAGAGGGAGCCGGAGGGGTCCGGAGGAAGTTATCCCCTGCGTATCAATGGCCCGCCGTCGAGCTTGATGAGGGCGTGCTGCTGGCCTTCCTGGCGGCGTTCCTGGGCGATCTCGCGGACATAGGTAAGGAGGCGGTCCACCTCGCCCTGCATGTGCTCCATCCGCTCCTTCATGTTCAGGATCACTTCGACGCCGGCCAGGTTGACGCCCAGCTCGCGCGTCAGGGTGAGGATGATCTCCAGGCGGTGGAGCGCCTCCTCGTCGTAGAGACGGGTGTTGCCGGCGCTCCGGGCTGGCTTGATGAGGCCCTCGCGCTCGTAGAGGCGAAGGGTTTGAGGGTGAATTGCGTAGCGCTCGGAGACCACGCTGATCATCACGTATTTCTGCTCGGGCTTGCTTCGCCGGCTCGCCATACGGCTACTCCTCTTTCACCGGCACCGTTGTGATCGGCGGGTTCCGGGGGCTCCCCGCCGCCCGCTTGGGGACGTGGATCCGCAGGATGCCCGCCTCGAAATCGGCGGCGATGGTCTCGGTGTCCACCGGCGCCCCCAGGTCGAAGGCGCGGCGGAACGGTCCGTAGCTCCTCTCCATGCGGAGGAAGTTGCGGTTGTCGCCGAGGGGCTGGCGGCGGCCGGTGAGCTCCAGCCGCCGGTCCCGGACGTTGAGCTGGATGTCCTCCTTGCACACGCCCGGCAGCTCGACGAAGAGAAGGTATGCGTCCTCGGTTTCGATAACGTCGACCGAGGGGGCCCAGGTGCCGGGCAGGCCCCCTTCACGGTCTTCGTACTCCGAGGGCAGAAGCGCTTGCTCGAAGAGGCTGTTGATCCGGTCCTGGATGCGAGCCAGCTCTTCGAGGTAGATCTTCTTGAGCGGGGCCATGATCTACCCTCTTCAGCGCTTGTCGTCTACGTCCACGTACTCGGCGTCGATCACCTCGTCCGAGGCGCCCGCGCCCGGACCGCCACTCGCCGCCCCGGCACCGGGACCCTCCTGCGCCCCAGGCTGAGCGCCACCCTGGCCGCGGTACATGACCTCGGCCAGCTTGTGCGAGGCCTTGGTGAGCTTCTCGGTCGCCTGCTCCATGGCCGCGGCCTCGCCGCCCTCCAGCGCCTGCCGGGCTTCGGCGATCGCGCGCTCGAGCTCGCCCTTCTCATCCGGACCGAGCTTCTCCTTGTGCTCCTCGTAGGTCTTCTCCGTGCTGTAGATCAGACCGTCGAGCTGGTTGCGCGCCTCGACCTGACGGCGGCGCTCCTGGTCCTCGGTGCGGTGCGACTCGGCTTCCTGGACCATGCGGTCGATCTCCGAGTCGTTCAAACCGCTCGACGCCGAGATCGTGATGCGCTGCTCCTTGCCCGTGCCCAGGTCCTTGGCGGACACGTGCACGATGCCGTTGGCGTCGATGTCGAACGCCACTTCGATCTGCGGCATGCCGCGTGGGGCCGACGGGATGCCCACCAGGTGGAACTTGCCGAGCGTGCGGTTGTCCCGCGCCATCTCGCGCTCGCCCTGGAGGACGTGGACCTCCACCGAGGTCTGGTTGTCCGCCGCGGTCGAGAAGGTCTCGGCCTTGCGCGTCGGAATCGTGGTGTTGCGCTCGATCAGCTTGGTGAACACGCCGCCCAGGGTCTCGATGCCCAGCGACAGGGGGGTCACGTCGAGCAGCAGCACGTCCTTGACCTCGCCGCCCAGCACGCCGCCCTGGACCGCCGCGCCGATGGCTACGACCTCGTCCGGGTTGACGCCCTTGTGGGGCTCCTTGCCGAAGAAGTCCTTGACCACTTTCTGGATCGCAGGCATGCGGGTCTGGCCGCCTACCAGCACGACCTCGTCGATGTCCTCGGCCTTGACGCCGGAGTCCTTGATCGCGCGCCGGCAGGGCTCGATCGAGCGCTGGATCAGGTCGTCTACGAGTTGCTCCAGCTTCGGCCGGCTGAGCCGGATGTTCAGGTGCTTGGGGCCCGAGGCGTCGGCGGTGATGAACGGCAGGTTGATCTCGGTCTCCTGCGCGCTCGACAGCTCGATCTTCGCCTTCTCGGCGGCTTCCTTCAGGCGCTGCAGGGCCATCGGGTCGTTGCCGAGGTTGATCCCCTGGTCCTTCTTGAACTCTTCCAGCAGCCAGTCGATGATCCGCTGGTCGATGTTGTCGCCGCCAAGATGGGTGTCGCCGTTGGTCGCCTTCACCTCGACGATTCCCTCGCCCACCTCCAGGATGGAGATGTCGAAGGTGCCGCCGCCAAAGTCGTACACGGCGATGGTCTGGTCCTTCTTCTTGTCCAGGCCGTAGGCGAGCGCCGCGGCCGTGGGCTCGTTGACGAGCCGGTCGACCGTCAGGCCCGCGATGCGGCCGGCGTCCTTGGTGGCCTGGCGCTGGGCGTCGTTGAAGTAGGCCGGCACGGTGATGACCGCGCGGTCCACCTTCTCGCCCAGGTAGTCCTCGGCGGCCTGCTTGAGCTTGCCGAGAATCATGGCCGAGATCTCGGGCGGCGAGTACTTCTTGCTCTCGACGTTGATGCGCACGTCGCCGTTCTCGGCGCGCTCCACGCCGTAGGGCACCATCTTCATCTCCTCGTTGACTTCGTCGTGCTTGCGGCCCACGAAGCGCTTGATCGAGAAGACGGTGTTCTGGGGATTGGTGACGGACTGGCGCTTGGCGACCTGCCCGACGAGGCGCTCGCCGCTCTTGGCGAAAGCGACCACCGACGGGGTCGTGCGGTTCCCCTCGGCGTTGGGGATGACCTTCGCCTCGCCCCCCTCCATCACGGCCACCACGCTGTTCGTGGTGCCAAGGTCGATTCCGATGATCTTGCTCACGCGTCTTCCTCCTTGGTCCTATTCTCCCGTCAGGCCGATGCCTGGCGTCTTGTCTTTGACAGTGTAAATTCTTAGTCGCAGTCAGTCAACCTTCACCGGCCTTGACCGATATTCTATCTGACAAGATTGCACGCAGATTTATTCCGGCCCCCTCTCCCGCGCAGCGGGGGAGGGCTGGGGAGGGGGGCTTCTAATCCAGGAGGACGAGGGGCTGGGACGACGACTGCGTCGGGAGGGTCAGGAACCCGGGATCGAGAAAGAAGTTCCCCGTGATAGCCTCGGTCGTCTCCTCCCCCGGCACCGGCCTGCCGTCCACCAGCGGCTGGAGGGTGTAGCTCTCCTCGGTGACGGAGTACTGGAACGGGCGGCCCTGCGGGTCCGCCAGGTCCCTGGGGGAGAGGAACCCGGCGGCCACGAGCTGGTCCAGGCGCTCGGGAAAGCGCCCTTCCAGGAGGAACCAGGTCTTGGCCGCGCGGTCGATCTTCTGGTAGAGCGATGCCTTCTGCTCGCCGGCGAGCGCGAGCCGCTCCGCTTTCTGCCAGGGGAACGGGATGACCACGGCCGCGGGCGCGAGGACCAGGATGAGCACGGCCAGGGCGGCGAGGAGCGCCGCCAGGGCCTTCATGAGCACCGGCCGGCGCGCCTCCGCCTCCTCGACCTTCATCTTGCGGTACGGGCCGGACTCTTCGGGCTCCTCCGCTCCGGCGGGGACCGAGGTGACGGCGGCCCGGTCCGCGGGCATCGTCCCCTCGCGGCGGACGACCCTGAGTCCCGGGCGCGCAGCCGTGGGCACGGCAGCCGACGGCGAAGCCAGGGTGTCGAAAGACGGGACCGACAGGATGGGCGCCGGTCCGGAGGGGGCCGGAACGGCCACCGGCCCGGGTGCGCGCCGCGGCGCAGTCTCCGCCGAACGCACGAGGACCTCCTCCACCGGGATCGGCACGAAGCCCTCCTCGTAGGGAACCTCGTCGCCGCCGTAGAACTTGAACTCGCCCTTCTCCCAGCGCAGGAGCTCGCCGAGCAGCCGCGTGGCGTGGAGCCGCAGGGCCCGGAGCAGGGCGTCGCGCTGGACATAGTTGCGCTCCACCAGGAGATCGAGCAGGCGCATGCCCCCGCTCTGGTGCTCGGCAGAGGCGCGGGAGAACTGGGCGCTGGTGAGCAGCCCCTCCTTGATCAGGATCTGCGACAGCCCCTCTTCCTGGGTCTGGTTGAGGGAGTCGACCGTGACGATCTTCCCCTTCAGGAAGGAGACGGCGATGATGTCCTGCTGGCCCTGGACCGTCAGGATGCCGGTCTTCTGCTGCTGGGAGATCATCTGCAGGATCTCCGGAAGCTTGAAGACTTCCAGGGTGCCTTCGACCGCCATATCAGACCTCGTTCTGCCGCTCCAGACGGAGCCGGGCTCCGAACCAGAGCACCAGCCCTACGATCGCTACGATCCACGAAGTGACGTTGCCTGGATCATACCCCCATGGGATGCGATATCCCACTCCCTGGAAGAACGGAAGCATCAGGAGGCCCAGCGGCAGGAGGAGCGCGCCATAGGACTTCGCCCCTTCGCCTTCCTCGGCGGAGCGGAACCCCGGCAGCAGGGCGCGGCCCCAGCGGCCCAGGGTGCGGCGCTCCCGCGCCGGCTCCGGCCGCTCCGTGCGCCGGGCAAAGTGAAGGGCCACCGCCACCAGGATGAGCAGTGCCGAGACGAGGAGCGGCAGACCGCGCCGGAAGAGCGCCAGGCGCTCGTCCTTGCCCTCCTGGCTGCGCCAGGCGTCGAGCAGCTCCTGGCGGATCTCCGGAATGCGCGTCATGCCGCCGTTGACAGTCACGACCCGCTGCTGGCTCAGGTTGCGCATCCAGACGTCGACCCGGTCATCGTCGATCGCGCGCGCCTGGTCGAGGGCCCGCTTCGACTCGTTGAACAGGTAGGACTCGGAGTAGGCCTGGCTCAGGTTGAACTGGGCCGCGGAGCTCTGGGGGTCGACGGTCGCGACCTTCTGGAAGTGCTGGATCGCGCTGCCGAAGTCCCCCTTGAGGAAGAAATAGGCGCCCAGGTTCATCAGGGCCGAGGTGTTCTCCGGCTCCTTCTCCAGCACCTGGCGGTAGAGCGACCGGGCCACGTCCCACTGGTTCAGGGACCGGTGGACGTCGGCCAGCAGGTGCTTGACCGCGGAGCTTTCGGGCAGCAGGGCGCGCAGCGCGCCGAGATCGGTGAACAGGCCGCCGTAGAGCCGGTGCTGCTCGAGGCTCTCCATGGCCTGGACCGGCGGCGAGAGCGTCACCGCCACCTGCCGGCGCTGCTCGGTGACCACGAGCGGCGCCGCGCCGACCAGGAGCCAGAGCCCCACGAGCACGAGCCGCTCGCTCCCCGAGGAATAGGCCCAGAGGAGCAGCGACCAGAAGAGCGCCAGCCAGAGCAGGCCCGACGGCAGGGCGAGCGGCCAGAGCAGCACGAGGGCGGTGACGACTACCGCCGCGGGCCGCGGCATCCAGCGGCCGAACAGGCCGGTCATGCCCTGGTAGAGCTCCCCGCCCTTGGCCCCCATCTGCACGGCGATGAAGAGCACGCCGGCCAGGAGCAGCAGTGTCAACCCCCAGATGAGGAGGCTCTGCAGCCAGAGGTAGCGCTCGAGCGGCAGCCCGAACAGGCGCGTGTAGCCCCGGACGGTCGAGGTGACCACCCGCCCGTACTGACCCTCCTTCCGGGCCAGGGCGGCGTCGGCGAAGGCGGTGTCGGAGCGCCCCGGGTCGAGCTTGTCGGCCGCGATGAGGGCCCAGCGGGCGCGCCGGAAATCCCCCTTGTCCGCGGCCTGAAGAGAGCGGGCGATGGCGCCGGAGGCGAGATCGGGCAGGCGCGTGATCCCGAGCTGGCGCGCGGTGGCGAGCAGGTCGTTGACGCCGCTCTCGGAGCTCTGGCGGTCGGTCTTGACGATCCATTGCAACCACTGCTCTTCGAGTTGCTTGAGCGTCCGCCGGACCGGCTCCGTCATCTCGACGCCGGTCGCCTGGGCGGACGAGGTCGTCTCGGCGGCCAGGGCCGCCGGCAGGAGCAGGACGAGCAGCAGCACGAGGGCCGCTGCCGGCCGGAAACGACGATCAGCCATGCTTCTGGACATAACGGACCCGCAGCCGGTAGATCAGGTCCTCGAGGATCGCCGCCTCCTGCGCGGTGAGGTTGCCGTCCGTCTTCTGCCGGAGCACGTCCAGCAGGTCGATGTGCAGGCGGGCCATCTCCAGGTCCTCCGCCCACTGCCCATCGGGGAGCGGCGCGTCGCCGAGGTAGATGGCGGCCGGCTCGGCCAGCATGGCCGCGAGGTCGAGGAAGCCCGGGCCGCCCTGCGGCGTGCCGGGGAGGCCCAAGCCGGAGCTCTCCGCAGGCTCAGGGTATCCGGCAGCGTGGCGCGACGGCTGCGGACGGGACGGCTCGGAGCGAGATGCTTGAGGACGTGCCGGCTCAGGCTCGGGGCGCAATGGCTCGGAGCGTGATACCTCGGGGCGTGATGCCTCGGGAGCGGGCTCGGTCGCCGTCGATTTTTCGTTGAGGAAACGGTACTCTTCCCGCAGCTCGCCTTCGGGCGTGAACATGCGTTTGTCGGTGACCTTCATCTCTTTATTCTGGCTACCCACCTGAAACCACCAATCCTTTCCTGCGGATTGTAAAGCGCCTATGGCCAATACTCCCGACGTTCAGAAGCTAGTCGACCTCGTCGCCCGCCTCCGCGCCCCGGACGGCTGCCCCTGGGACAGGGAGCAGACCCTCGAAAACGTGCGCGCCTACCTCCTGGAAGAGGCGCATGAGCTTGCCGGCGCCATCGACGGTGGCGACTGGCAGGAGCTCATGGAAGAGCTGGGCGACATGCTCTTCCAAGTGGCCTTCATCACGCGCCTGGCGGAGGAAGCGGGCGCGTTCAGACTGCCACAGGTTATCGACGGTGTCCACTCTAAAATGGTGGCGCGCCACCCGCATGTCTTTGGGAATGAGAGCCTGGCGGATGCCGAAGCGGTCCGCCAGGCCTGGGAGCGCCGCAAGCTCCAGCAGGAGCCCGGGCGGGCGACGCTGCTGGGCGGCGTCCCCTCCTCCCTCCCCGCCCTGCTCGGCACCTACCGCCTGACCCAGAAGGCGGCCGGAGTCGGCTTCGACTGGCCGGACGCGGCCTCTGTCCTCGACAAGGCCGAGGAGGAGATCGCCGAGGTGCGCGAGGCCCTGGCCGAGGGCAACGCCGCCCACGTGCGCGAGGAGATCGGAGACCTGCTTTTCACCTTGGCCAACCTCGCCCGCAAGCTGGACGTCGATCCCGAGGCCGCCCTTGCCGGCACCAACCGCAAGTTCCGCACGCGCTTCGCCGCCGTCGAGGAGGGCCTCGCCGCCAAGGGAAAGAGCGCCGCCGAGGCCACGCTGGAGGAGATGGACGAGCTGTGGGAGGCGGCCAAGGGACGGTGAGGGCTCGTCACCTTCGAGCCGCCGCCGCGCGGGGTCCCGACGCACCCGCGCAAGCTCCGGCGCGAGCCGGCGAAGGTCC
>DATLNC010000126.1:0-5742 GCA_035536935.1 Thermoanaerobaculia bacterium | reverse complement strand
GGCGCGCCTCGCGGGCTCCCGATTTCGAGGCTGAGAGCCGGGCCCTCGCGGCACTCGCTCACGAGATGGCGAACAGCCCGGCCACCGTGCTGCACAAGCTGGCCGAGTTCGTGCTCGAGCTGTGCCGGGCCGATTCCGCCGGCGTCAGTCTTCTCGAGGCGGAGGGTGAGGGCGAAATCTTCCGCTGGCAAACGATTGTCGGCGAGCTCACCCTGTACCAGAGCGGTACGGTGCCGCGGGAGGCAAGCCCCTGCGGTATCGTGATCGAGCGGGAGGAGGTGCTGCTCTTTTCGCGGCCTGATCTGAATTTCCCGGCTCTGCGCGAGGTGGAGCCACGGATCTTCGAGAGCTTGCTCGCTCCCTTTTCTCTGAACGGCAAGCCCGTCGGCACCGTCTGGGCGATCGGCCACAGCCCCGAGCGCAAGTTCGATGGGGAGGACGCGCGGGTGCTCGGGAGCCTGGCGCACGTCGCTTCGGCCGCCCACCAGATGGTGCGCGCGCTGGAGGCGGCAACCGCGAGAGGCGACGAGCTGGAGCGGCGCATCGTGCAGGAGCGGCTGCTGGCAGCGGCGCGGGCGGCCACATGGGACTGGAATCCCGAAGCCGATGCGATCACCGCCTCGGAGTCGTTGAACGATCTGTATGGTCTGCTGCCCGGCGAGAGCCTTCAGCACAGCGGACAAGGCTTCCGTCTCGTACATCCGGAGGATCTCGAGCGGCACCGGGCAATCGTCGAGACCGCCGCTCGGGAGGGCGGAAGCTGGCACAGTGAATTCCGCATCACTCGTCCCCGGGACGGGAAGGTCATCTGGCTCGAAGAGCGCGCGCTCGCGACGCGGGATCCGGCTACCGGGAAAGTGGCCATGACCGGCCTGGTCTGGGAGATCACCGAGCGCAAGGAAGCCGAGGAGGCGCTGCGCGCCAGCGAGCAGAGCCGCAGCCTTGCCGTCGAGAAGCTGCGCGAGGCCGACCGGCGCAAGGACGAGTTTCTCGCCACGCTCGCCCATGAGCTGCGCAACCCGCTCGCCCCGATCCGCAACGGGTTGGAGATCCTCACGCTCTCGGCTTCCGGCGACGAGCGCCTGCGGTGCGCCGGCCAGATGATGCAACGGCAGATGAGCCACCTCGTGCGGCTGGTGGACGATCTGCTGGAGGTAAGCCGCATCAGCCGCGGCAAGGTGGAGCTGCGCAAGAACCGCGTGCTGCTGCACGAGATGCTCGCCGGCGCGATCGAGTCGACCCGTGCTCAGCTCGACGTGAAACGCATCGAGCTGCTGGGCGGCCGCGAGGAGCCGATCGAGTTGGAGGGGGATCCCGACCGCCTCACACAGGTGTTCTCCAACCTGTTGTCGAATGCCGCCAAGTACACGGAGGCGGGAGGCCAGATCTGGGTCACCGCGCAGCGCGAGGGCGATGACGCCGTGGTCACGGTGAAGGACACCGGCTGCGGCATTCCCGGCGAGTCGCTCGAGAGCATCTTCGAGATGTTCTCCCAGGGCCAATCCCGCCAGGCGAGCGGTGGGCTCGGTATCGGGCTGACCCTGGCACGCCAGCTCGTGCAGTTGCACTGCGGGTCCGTCACGGCGCACAGCGAGGGGATTGGCCGCGGCAGCACCTTTACCGTACGGTTGCCGCTCGGTGCCAGCGCGCAGGCGGACGCACAGGCTGACGCGGCAAGGTCCGTTCCGGTCTCGAGCCCTGGTGGCCGTGCCCGTCACATCCTGGTGGTCGACGACAATGCCGATGCAGCGAATTCGCTGGCCATGGTGCTCGAGCTCCGAGGGCACACGGTCCGCATTGTCTACGACGGACCCGCGGCGCTGCAGGCATTCGAGAGCTTCGGTCCCGAGATCGTGGTGCTCGACATCGGCATGCCGGAGATGGATGGCTACGAGGTGGCGAGGCAGATTCGTGCCCTGCCTCACGGCAAGAGCGTGCGGCTGTTGGCGCTCACCGGCTGGGGTCAGGACGAGGACAAGCGCCGAGCGCTGGAGGCGGGCTTCGACGAGCATCTGACGAAACCGGTCGAACCCGCGTTTCTCGAGGCCATTCTCGGCGCCGAGCCAGCCGACCCCATTCCACCATCCAAGCCGGCACCTCAGACCGTTGCATTGTCGCCGCGCTCAATGAGCTAGCGCTTGCTCTCGCATTTGTACTCCAGCCGTGGAACCCACGAGCGGTCGCAGGGGATGACGTCGCTCGCGCGGCATTCGGGGTTGGTGTTCGTGAAGCACTGCTCCGGGAAGTTGAGGCGCTCCACGAGGTGGCGGAAGTAGAAGCGGCGGAGGAAGTCGGTGAAGCGCTCGCCGTAGATGGCGCTGTGCGAGGGGACGAAGTCGGCGTTGGTGGAGATCACCAGATAGGGGTAGTTCGCCGCGTAGTCCGGTGAACGGTCGAGCACCATCTCATTGCCTTCGGCATCCTTGCCATAGGAGGTCTCGACGAACGCCTCGACCGACGGGTACGCCTCCTGGCCTCCCACTTCATACACGGTCTTCCCGTCGGACTGCTTCCGGGCCGCCTCGATCTTCTGCATCTCCTGGAAGAAGGCCTCGTCCTCCCCTCTCATCTGGAACTCCTCGATCGGCGCGAGGTAGGGGCAGCCGCAATTCCCCTCCTTGCTCTTCTCTTCCTGTCTCCGCGCCGGCTCGACCCCTTTGAGCTTCAGCTCGTGGGTCTTGTAGCGGTCGAGGTGTCCGACGGTGTGCAGGACGGCTTTGCGCTCGTCCCGGCATTGGGTGCGTTCGAACAGGTTGCTGAGGGTGCGGCCGGCGGGGAAGGCCAGCCGCGTGGCATCGTCGGCGACCGAGGTCACCACGATCATGGCGGGACGCTGCCGCGCGGGATAGCAGCGGCTGGTCGCCGTGGCCTGCAGCGTTTCGAACGCCGAGCCCTCGAAGGCCGGGTTCACCAGGATGACGAGGTCGCCGAAGCTGGTGGCCACCTCATAGCCGTAGGGCTTCCCTTCCTGGTTCCTCGACATCCGCGCCGCGTTCTGGATCAGGATCTGGCCGATCGCCTTGTAGATGACCTGGCCGCCGAAGCTGTGGCCGCTGATCACGAGCTGGGTCTTGTTGCTGCGGCGTTCGGGGTTCTTGAGGCGGCGGAGGTCGTTCAGCCGGGTCAGCAGCTCGGTGACGCCGCCGATGCCGACCCGGTTGCCGGCCGATTTGCGGGTGTAGAAGCTCGTCGCGCTCACCCCGGGGATCTTGATCGACCGGCCGCGCCAGGCGACGAAGACGCCGACGATCTTGCGCGGCTTCTGGGCGAAGCGCCTCTCCGTGACGTCCATCCGCTCGAGCAGGCGCTGGAAGCAGACGACGTTGTTGTCGCAGGCATCGGCGTTGTGCTGCCAGCCGTGGGCGTGGGTGAAGATCAGGAAATCGCCCGGCTGACCCGCCCCGTCCTGGTAATCGTGCAGGAAGCGCAGCAGGACCTCCATCTGCCGCCGGTCCCAGAACCAGCCCTCGTCGTCGAATTCGACGGTGGCGAAGTAGTAATCATGCTCGGCTCCGTCATGGGTGTAGGTCCGGTGCTCGAGAGCGCAGAGGTCGCCCGAGGAGTTCGGCGCCCTGTTCTCGCAGATCTGGTCCTGGATCGCGTGCGTCTTCGAGTCCTGGACGGTGGTGGTGCGGTATTGCTTGAGTGGAGTGCAGGCCGTAGAGGCGACGAGGATGGCGGCCACAGAGGCCAGCCTGCCGATGAATGCAGTCATGCGCAGTCCCCCTGAGCCATCAGGACCATCCGCAATGCGGATGGGTGGGCTCATTTCATCGATGAATTGTCGTACACCGTCTAACGGCCGGCACCTCAGACCGTTTTCAGCGGGCTGACCTCGATCCCCGACGTGCACAGCACGCGGCTGTTGTCGGGGATGTTCTGGGCTACGATCGCGTTGACCCCGATGAAAACGTTGTCTCCCACCTGGATCCCGCCGATCAACCTGGCTCCCGCGCCGATGAAGACATTGTCTCCGATCACCGGCATTTTCGCGACGCGCTCCGGGCTGGGCGCGCCGATGGTCACCTGGTGGAGAAGGAGCGCGTTGCGGCCGATCTTCGCGTAGCCGCCGATCACGATCCCGGTGCCGTGCGCGATCCGCAACCCCGGCCCGATCTCCGCGCCGGGGCCGATGTCCACTCCCGTATAGAACTGATTCAGCCGGGCGATCAGTGGACCGAGCACAGGGATACCGTGCCGCTTGAACCAGTGAGCGAGCCGGTGCAGCACCACCGCCTGGTAGCCGGTCTCGAAGAGCAGCGATTCGATCACATACCAGGGGAACGGCTTGGTCTTGATCTCCCGCAGCCGGCGGGTGTCTTCGCGCAGGTTATCGAGCATCGGCCGTCACCTCGATCTCTCGCCGGAAGGTCGTCCCGCCGTTCTCCTTCGAGAACCAGCTCACGTTTTCGAACACCGGATCGAGCTCCAGCACGTAGCGGCCCGGTTGCGCGGGCGCGACGATCGTTTGCTGGACATTGACCTGTCCCCCGGGCGGCACGGGCTCGGGCAGCTCCGTGCGTTCTCCCTCCCAGAGGACTTCGCGGCCGTCCAGGGTCCGCCAGTGGTAGGCCAGGCGGACGCGGGCGCCGCCTCGGTTCGGCCAGGTCACCCGGCTCTTGTTGGTCAGCCGCGTCGCGGCGGTGAACTTCCAGCCCGCCGGCACCTGGGCCGGCACGATCGTATCCCCCCAGAGGACGTCGTAGAGGTCCGCGTCGAGCGCCTCGCCCGAGCCGAGGTAGGTGAGCTCGGCCCCGACGAAGAAGGATTCCTCGACCTTTTCGTTCGACGCGAAGTAGGGGCAGGACTCCGGCGGCAGCTCGCGCGTCCAGTGGCGGATGCGGCCGGTCACGGGGGTCACGACCATGCGGTAGGCGTACTGTGTCCCCGTCTTGATGGTCCAGACCCGGGTGGCTTCACCGGGCTTCAGCTCCACGCGCTGGTTCTCGCCGGCCTTCAGGGTCAGCTCGTGCGAGGCGTCGCCCATCTTGATCCCGACGCGGTTCCGCGGCGCCGGGGTGCCGACCTGGAACACGGCTTTCTCGATGGGCTGATCCGCGATCAGGTAGATCTCCACGGCATCGGCGCCGCGTACCCACATCGGGTCCAGCGGCAGGAACTGGTCGCGGCGGCCGATCAGGCGAAAGTCGCCGAGAGGGACGCGGTGATAACCGGGGACGTTGCGGAGCGTCAGCTCCAGCGGCAGCCAGCGGAACGGGATGTTGCGCACGTGAGCCTGGAGCGTGGGCTCGGGCCCGCCGGCGCCGAACGGGGTGAAGAGCAGCGGTCCGAGGAACAGGCCGGCGAACGCATATCCCGCGGGAACGGTCCAGCGCGGCCGGATGCGCGTCACCAGGAAGAGGAATGCCGGATAGACGTTGACGAAGTAGCGATTGCCAATGAAGCCGCCGCCCCCCTGCCAGTTCCAGGAGATCTGGATAAGGAAGAACAGGGCGATCCCGATCGTCGCGGCCAGCAGAAGCCAGCGCTCCACCGACTGCCGTCCATGGAAAAGGAACAGGAGAAGAGAAAGGACGGCGAACGGCAGGTAGGGGATCAGCCCGGCATGGCGGCCCCAGAGGAAGTAGCCGACGTTGTCCGTGAATTCGCTCCAGTGGGTATCCGGCGCGCGGAAGAGCCACGTCATGCGGTTGCCGGTCGGAGACTCGGCCGCCGCTGCCGCCCCTCCCGCCCCCACTCGTCCTGCCGGAGGTGTTCCCTCTCCCCCGGCACGGGGGAGAG
>DATLNC010000125.1:0-9162 GCA_035536935.1 Thermoanaerobaculia bacterium | reverse complement strand
AACGTCCTGGCCGGCGGGCTCGCGGGCCTCAAGCCGGAGCGCGCCACCGCGCTCTACGACTCGATCATCTTCAGCCTCTTCTACTTCAACGGGGTCAAGGGCCAGCGGGCCATGCTGCTGCTGTCCGACGGCAAGGACGAGGGGAGCCGCTTCAGCTACGAGGACGCGCTCGACTACGCCCGCCGGGCCGGCGTGACGATCTACTCGATCGGCCTCGGGGACGACATCGACCGCAAGAAGCTGGAGAAGATCTCGGAGGAGACCGGCGGCCGCGCCTTCTTCTCGGCGAACACCGCGGGGCTCGACGCCATCTATCACACGATCGAGGAGGAGCTGCGCTCCAAGTACCTGATCGCCTACCAGTCCACGAACACCGGCGGCGGCGACGATTTCCGCACGGTGGACCTCAAGGTGAACAAGCCGGGGACTGAAGCCAAGACGCTGCGCGGATACTATCCGTGAAACGCCCATTCCATGTAGGGGCGGCTCTCGTGGCCGCCCTGTTTCTTGCGCTCGCCCTCTCCGCCGAGCCGCTCCCCGAGAAGTACCGCGCCTGGCTGGAGGACGTGGATCTCCTTCTGAGCGCCGAGGAGAGGACCGCCTTCCTCGCCCTGACGCAGGATTACCAGCGGGATGCGTTCATCCGCCGCTTCTGGGAGGTCCGCGACGAGCAGCCGCAGACCCCGCGCAACGAGCTCCGCGAGGGTTGGGAGATCCGCGTCCAGGAGGCTCGCAAGCGTTTTGGCACCCTGGACGACGGGCGCGCCCGCGTGCTCCTCTTCAACGGCATTCCGGACGAGGTGGTCCTTTCAGGGTGTCCCGACGTGCTCTGGCCGCTGGAGGTCTGGTACTACGACCGCAGCGAGAGGACAAAGGCGCAGCTCGTCGTCGTCCTCTACCAGAAGTGGGGAGCCGGGAAGTACCGCATCTGGAACCCTCTGGATAGGATCGATGCCCTCCTGGCCGACGGCGCCGCGCTCATCAACGGGCCGAGGAGCCCGGGTATCGGCGGCTGCCGCGACATCGAGCATTCGACCCGGATCGCCAAGGCGGTCGGCTGGGTCGCCGCACAGGGGATGGGCTGGCAGATGCTGGAGGCGAAGCTCGATTCGCCGCCGCCGCCGCCGTCCAAGGAGTGGGTGCCCACGTTCAGCTCCTACTCGACCGACCTGCCCGAGGGGGCGCCGGTCTTCAACGCCCGCCTCGACGTCGAGTTCCCCGGCAAGCGGCAGAGCCGCACCGTGCTCCAGGGCATCCTGGCTGTTCCGGTGTCCGAGATCTCGCCTGTCCAGCTCGCGGGGAGCCGCACGTACAACTTCCTCCTGACGGGTGAGGTAGTCAGGGAAGGGGAGCTCTTCGACAGCTTCCGCTACCGCTTCGACCTGCCGGCTTTTCAGGGAGAATCCCAAGCCGGAACGCTTCCTCTGATCTTCCAGCGCTCTCTCCGCCCCGGCGAGTACACCCTCATCGTCAAGCTGGAGGACATGGGCTCCGGCCGGTTCTTCCGCGCCGAGCGACCCCTTTCGGTGCCGGCGGTCGAGAACGGCATGCCGCCGCCTCCGCCGTCCGATCCAGAGACCGCTCAGCTCATGGAAGCGGCCAACGCCGCCCTGGCCGGCGGCGAGACCGTGCTCCAGATCCTGGAGCCGTTCGGCGAGCTGAAGACCGGCATGAACCGCTTCGACACGGTGACCAGCGCCGACATTTCCAAAGTCACCTTCGCCCTCGACGGCCACGCCGTTCTGACGAAAAGAACGCCGCCGTTCAGCGTCGAGCTGGACCTGGGCTCGCTGCCCAGGCCGCGCCTGCTCGCCGCGACCGCCTTCGATGCCTCCGGCCGGGAGATCGCCCGCGACGAGCTGCTGGTCAACTCGGCGTACAACCGCTTCCGCGTCCGGCTCGCGGAGCCGCGCCAGGGGCAGAGCTACCAGAGCAGCGTGCCCGTGCGGGCCGAGGTCGAAGTCCCGGATGGCGAGTCGATCGAGCGCGTCGAGGTCTTCCTCGACGATGCCCGGGTGGCGACCCTGTTCCAGCCCCCATGGGAGCAGGTGCTTTTCCTGCCCCAGCATGCCTCGCTGGCCTACGTGCGCGCCGTGGCCTTCCTGGCGGACGGCAGCTCCACCGAGGACCTGGTCTTCGTCAATGCCCCCGAGTACCTGGAGCGGATCGACGTCGATTTCGTCGAGCTCTACGCGTCGGTGCTCGACCGCCGGGGCCGGCCGGTCCAGGGGCTGGAAGCCAAGGATTTCGCGGTTTCCGAGGATGGCGTCCGGCAGGAGATCGCCCGCTTCGAGCGGGTCACCGACCTGCCGATCCATGCCGCCCTGGTGCTCGACGTCTCGGCCTCCATGGAAGGCAGCCTGGGCCAGGCCACGGATGCCGCGCTGGCCTTTTTGCAGGGAGCGGTGCGGCCCAAGGACCGGGCCGCGCTCATCACCTTCAACGACCGGCCCAACCTGGCGGTGAAGTTCACCAGGGACGTGGATGCGCTGGCCGGAGGGCTCGCCGGTCTCAAGGCCGAGCGCGGGACCTCCCTCTACGACACGATCATCTTCAGCCTCTTCTACTTCAACGGCGTGAAGGGTCAGCGGGCGATCGTGCTGCTCTCCGACGGCAAGGACGAGGGGAGCCGCTTCAGCTACGACGATGCCCTGGACTCCGCCCGGCGCGCCGGCGTGGCGATCTATCCCATCGGCCTCGGCGAGGAGCTGGAGAAGAGGAAGCTGGAGAAGATCGCCGAGGAGACCGGCGGGCGCGCCTTCTTCCTCAAGGACGTCTCCGAGCTGGCCGGGATCTACGCCGCCATCCAGGAAGAGCTGCGCTCCAAGTACCTGATCGCCTACCAGTCCACGAATACTGGCGGGGGTGCCGGCGGCGACGAGTTCCGCGCAGTGGATCTCAAGGTGAGCCGGCCGGGGGCGGAGGCCAAGACGATGCGCGGGTACTATCCGTGAAGTAGGATCGCCCACGATGCCGTACAAGCCCTACCTGCTGGCCCTGCTCCTCCTGGCCTCCCCTGCGCTGGCCCAGGAGCCTGCCGGCCTCGACCCGCGCCACAAGCAGTTCCTCGAAGAAGTCGCGCCCCTCATGAACGAAAAGGAGCGCGCCGCCTTTCTCTCGCTCCACCAGGAGTACCAGCGCGACGCCTTCGTCCAGCGCTTCTGGCAGCAGCGCGATCCGTTCCCGAAGACGGCGGTCAACGAATTCCGGGTCAGGTGGGAGGAGCGGGTCCGCATCGCCAAGGAGCGCTTCGGCGACCTCAAGCAGGAGCGGGCGCGGATGCTCCTCTTCCTCGGCGAGCCGGCCGAGGTGATGCGCAGCCCCTGTGCGGACGTCCTCGCTCCCATGGAGATGTGGTTCTACCCGGGGACCGAGCGCATCCGGGACGAGTTCACCCTGGTCTTCCTGCAGCCGAGCTACCGGCTCTGGCGCGCATCCGAGGGGCTGTCCTCCATGCTCTCCCAGTCCTTCGCGGCCAGCGGAACGCGGGGGATGCTCCTCGAGCAGACCATCCTGCAGAGCTGTCCGCGGGGGGACGAGATCCTCGCCCGCATCGGCATCGTGCTCGACTGGGACCAGGTCAAGGGCAAGGTCATCCCCGACCCCGGGGACGAGTGGCTGTCCACCTTCCTCTCCTACTCGACCGACCTGCCCGAGGCCGCCCGGACGTTCCCCGCCCATCTCGACCTCGCCTTCCCGGGCCGCTACGGCAGCCGGACCACCCTCCAGGCGCTGGTGAGCGTGCCGCGCGAGGAGGTCACGCCGGAGAAGGTCAAGGACACCGCCTCCTACATCTTCGTGGTGGACGGCGAGGTGCTCCACAAGGGGGAGCTGTTCGAGCACTTCCGCTACCGGTTCATCGTGCCCGAGGCCGAGGTGACCGTAACGCAGGAGGGAAAAGCCACCATCCCCCTGGTCTTCCAGCGCTACCTCCGGCCGGGCAGCTACGGCCTGGTCCTGCGGATCGAGGACGTTGGCGGCAAGCGCTGGTTCCGCGAGCAGCGGGACCTGGAGATCCCGTCCGTGGAAGCGGCCATGGCTGCCGTCAATACCGCCGCCCCTGCGCAGCCCACCCTGGCCGAGGCGAACGCCGACACCTTGATGTCGGACGAGCAGGGGATCCGCATCCTGCCTCCTCCGCCCGGGCTGCTCACCGGCAAGGTGCGGCTGGAAGCCACGACCACGGGCGAGGGGATCGCCCGGGTCAGCTTCCTGCTCAACGGCAAGACCGTCCTGACCAAGGGGAAGCCCCCCTACAGCGTGGAGCTGAACATCGGCGAGCAGCCGCGCCTCCACACGCTCACCGCCGTCGCCCTGGACACCAGCGGCAGGAAGGTGGCCGAGGACGAGGTCCTGCTCAACACCGGTCCGCACCGTTTCTCCGTGCGGCTGGTCGAGCCCCAGGCCGGCAAGTCCTACCAGGCCAGCCTCCGCGCCCAGGCCCAGGTGGACGTGCCCGAGGGGGAGAAGCTCGACCGGGTCGAAATCTTCCTCAACGAGACTTTGCTCGCCACGCTCTACCAGCCGCCCTACGTGCAGCCGGTGATCATCCCCCAGAACCAGGCGCTGACCTACGTCCGCGCCGTGGCCTACCTGGCGGACGGCAACTCCAGCGAAGACACCGTCCTGGTCAACGTGCCCGGGGATTTCACCGACCGGATGGACGTGCAGTTCGTGGAGCTCTTCACCTCCGCGGTGGACGGCCGCGGCCGCCCGGTCGAGGGGCTGGCCAAGGAGGACTTCAAGGTCTACGAGGACGGGGTCGAGCAGGACGTCCGGCGCTTCGAGCTGGTGCGCGACGTGCCGATCTATGCCGGCGTGCTCCTGGACACCTCGGGCTCCATGGGGGAGGGGAACGGCGAGAAGCTGAAGGCGGCGGTGCGCGGCGCCCTGACCTTCTTCGAGAACGTGATCACGCCCAAGGACCGGGCCGCCGTGATCACCTTCGCCGACGAGCCGAGCCTCGCTGTCCGCTTCACCAACCAGCAGGAGGTGCTGGCTGGCGGCCTCGCCGGCCTGACCGCGGTGGGCGATACGGCCCTCCACGACAGCATCGTCTACGCCCTCTACTACTTCGGCGGCCTCAAGGGGAAGCGCGCCATCATCCTGCTCTCCGACGGCCAGGACTACGGCAGCAAGTACGACTTCGGCGAGGCCCTGGATTACGCCCGGCGCAGCGGCGTGGCCATCTATTCCGTGGGAATCGACCTCAAGGAGCTCGAGGTCCGCACCAAGCTCGTGCGCCTTTCCGAGGAGACCGGCGGGCGCGCCTTCTTCATCGGCGCGGCGGGAGAGCTGAGCAAGGTCTTCGAGACCGTGGAGAAGGAGCTGCGCTCGCAGTACATGCTGGCCTACCAGTCTTCGAACCCGGGCCGCGACGACAAATTCCGCACCGTCGAGGTGAAGATCGCGAAGCCCGGCCTCGAAGCGAAGACCGTGCGTGGCTACTATCCCTGAATTAGTTCTCGCCTCAGGCTCTCCCCGGCGGCGCGAGCTGCTGGAGGGGCTCGGCGTTGTCTTCACGGTAAGGCCGGTCGACCTGGACGAGTCCCCCCTGCCGGGCGAGGCTCCCAGGGACTACGTGCTCCGCCTTGCTGTAGAGAAAGCCGCGGCTGCTTCCGGAGAGCTGGTCCTTGCCGCGGATACGACAGTGGTGGTGGACGGCCAGATCCTGGGCAAGCCCCAGGATGACGACGACGCCCGCCGCATGCTCCGGCTGCTTTCCGGCCGCGAGCACTCCGTGCTCACCGGCATTGCCCTGGGGAAAGCTGCCGAGGTCGACGAGACGCTGGTGCGCTTCGCGCCGCTGTCCGAAGCCGAGATCGATTGGTACGTGGCAACCGGCGAGCCGCGGGACAAGGCCGGCGCCTATGCCATCCAGGGGCTCGGGTCGCTGTTCGTGGAGGCGGTGCAAGGGAGCTACTCGAACGTGGTCGGCCTGCCGATCCCCCGGATGTACCGCCTGTTCGCCCGGCTCGGGTACGACCTCAAGGACTTCCGCACTACCCCTCGAACTTGATCGGCTCGCCCAGCGACCCCAGCGCGAAGTTCGCCATGATCTGGTGGCCGTTGAAGTCGAGCACCCGGATGTCCTCCTCCTTCTCCAGGTCCTTGGCGACGTTGACGAAGGAGTGCTCGTAGCGGGAGCGGACGGCGTCCAGGTCCACCTCGTAGGCGATGAACTTGTCGATCCCCTTGTATCGCAGCTTGCCGACCAGCCGGTCGTCGGCCAGCTCGGGGTAGGTCGACAGCACCAGGATCGGCCCGCTGCCGGTGAAGATCAGGTAGGCCCGCATGTCCGAAGTCGAGCTCATCTCGCTCCCTCCCGGGGAAGTTTGACCTGAAACTAACGTCCGGAGACGGAGCTGTCAAGGAAGAAAGGAACAGAGGTACAGTTGCCGGCCATGAACGCTCCGGCCGTCGTCCTGGTCCGCCCCCGCGAGGAGGGCAACATCGGGTCCGCGGCCCGGGCCATGGCGAACATGGGGCTGGACCGGCTGATCCTGGTGGAGCCGGCGCCCGAGCTGGGCAGGATGGCCGCGGCTTTCGCGGTCGGGGCCAAGCACGTGCTCGACGCCTGCGAGCGCAAGCCGACGCTCCACGAGGCGCTCGCGCCGTTCCGCCTGGTCGTGGGCACCACCTCGGCGCGCGACCGGCGCTGGGACGTGCCGCTTCTATCTCCCCGCGAGCTGCCCGCCTGGCTGGCCCAAAACTCACCAAGTACTCCCACCGCCCTCGTCTTCGGGCCGGAGGTGGGCGGCCTCACCAACGACGACCTGGCGCTCGCGAGCGTCGTGGTCACCATTCCCTGCTCGCCGGTCCAGCCCACGCTCAACCTCGCCCAGGCGGTGCTCATCCTGTCCTATGAGCTCTACGTGGCCCGGGGGGAGCTGCCGCCGCCCGCCACCGTGGGCCACCCCGAGCCGCCGGCCACCTCCGGGGAGATCGACGGCCTCTTCGACCATGCCACGGACGTCCTCCGGCGGATCGGCTTCGACCGCGACGACAGCTTCGAGGGGGTGCTGCGGGATCTGAGGAGGCTCGCCTCCCGCGCCACGCCGGACAGCCGCGAGGTGGCGATCCTGCGCGGGATCTGCCGGCGGGTGATCTGGGCGTTGGAGCGGGCTCCCGGCGGGCGGGAGTGACTTCCGGGCGGCGGGGAAGTGAGCTCCGAGCTCCCGGAAGTGAGTTCCGGGCCCCTCGGAAGTGACTTCCGGAGCCTCGGAAGTGAGCTCCAGGCTCTCGGAACCGAGCTCCGTGCGTCCGGAAGAGACTTCCGTGCCGCCCGGAGCTGATGTCAGAAGCTGTCCCGCGTGAACCCGCGGGTGACCATCTGATATGTGAGCGCGGCCATGCAGCGGCGGGCGACCTTGCGCACGCTGGAGGGGTGGTAGCCCATCTTCTCGGCCACCTCGGAGGAGTCGTAGCCAAGACCGTAGCGGAGCTGGAGCAGCTTGCGGCAGCGCGGCGGCAGCTCCTCCAGGAGGTTGTTCAGGTCCCAGAGCAGCTCGGCGCGCTCCTGGGGCGCGGCCACGGGCTCGGCGAGGAGCTCGAGGATCGCGGTGTCCACCGAGTTGTAGAGCGTGTTGCGGCGCTTGCGCCAGTACACGACGCAGCGGTTGCGCAGAGTCACCAGGAGCCACGCTTCAGGGTCCTGGATCGTCTCCCACTTCTGAATGGTGGAGATCAGGGCCTCCTGAATGAGGTCCTCCGCGTCGTGCGCCGGGATTCGGTAGCGCCCAAGAACCTGCTTCAACCTGGGGCGGAGACGCCGCAGGAGCTCGTCTATGGACTCCCTACCTACTGGCTGATCGGACACTGCCATCTTGTCTTTTGCTTCCCCATGGGAAGCCAGAGATCCCCGGTTCCCCGCCTGCATCATAACCCGGGCGGAAAGGATTGCCAGCCGAAGGACGGCCTTATTGCCGTCTCCGGGGCCGCTGCGCGAGAGGATGATAAACTCCCGCCCGCATGACTACAACCGTTGAGCTCCGCCCACAGGTCGCTCTCAGCCTCCGCCGCGCTCCCGTGATCGGCGTGGTCCGCACCGGCTCCTTCGAGGAGGCGGAGCGGCAGGCTCGGCTCTTCGCCGATTCCGGGATCGAGCTCGTCGAGATCACCTTCTCCGTACCCGACGCCACCCGGCTGGTGCGCGAGCTGCTGGCCGGGAGGGGATCGGCCGGCGGCCCCCCCTGGTTCGGCATGGGGACGGTCAGCACCGGGGCCCGGGCCCGCGAGGCGGTCACCGCCGGGGCCGAGTTCCTGGTCAGCCCGAACGTCAGCTCCGACGTGGCCCGGATCGCCCGCGGAGCCGGCCGCTTTCTGGTCCTGGGCGCCCTCACTGCCACCGAGGTGGTCCTGGCGCACGAGCTGGGGGCCGACATCGTCAAGGTCTACCCGCTGCCCCCCGTGGGCGGCCCAACGTATCTCTCCGTACTGCGCCAGCCCCTGGGGGACATCCCCATGCTGGCAGCGGGAGGGTTCGGCGTCGAAGACATCAACGACTATGCCCGCGCCGGGGCCGTGGCCTTCGGCATGGGCGCGCCGTTGCTCGGAGCCGACGACGAGGAGACCCGGGGACGCATCGCCAGAGCCCTGGCGCTGGCACAAGCCTGGGTCGGAAGGGAGGAGAGATGAGCACGACGCCCCCCCGGCAGGTGGTCTTCGACCCCACGCCGGAGATCTACGCCACCGATTCGCAGGGCTCTTTCACCTTCCCGCTGGCCGTGGCCGGCAAGGCCTTCCTGGGCACCAGCTCCTACGACGAGGTGCGCTTCGTCTTCTCGATCTGGCACCCCTCGGGCCAGCGCACCATCGACCTCGACCGCGCCTACGTGGAGCTGCGCGCCTCCTTCGATCCGGAGGAGGAGCACTGGACCAAGATCGCCGAGATCGAGCCGGTCGTGCCCCCCTACGCCGGAGGGGACAGCTTCGACGGCTGGATCGTCCTGCCCGTCCTGGGCAGCTCGAGCGCCTTTGCGGTGGTGGGGAGCGGCTTCGAGCCGCGGGCGCGGTTGCAGATCCGGGCGAGCGCTTATTTCGTGGCCTAGGAAGAAACCCCCTCCCCAACCCTCCCCCGCTGCGCGGGAGAGGGGGCCGGAAGGGCTCGCCCTGACGACTTCTTGAATTCCGTGGGTGGAAGGGGTCCGGCTCCCTCTCCCG
>DATLNC010000124.1:0-21365 GCA_035536935.1 Thermoanaerobaculia bacterium | reverse complement strand
CGAGGGCGACAACGCCAGCTTCGCCGAGCAGATCCACAAGTACGCCAAGGAGTTCACCCCGCCGAACAAGGCCGCCAAGGCCGCTGGCCGCATCAAGCGGGCGGTGCAGTCCGGCTGGGAAGTGCCCTTCGAGAGCGGCCTCGCCATCGAGCGCGAGCTGCAGCAGCAGCTCTTCGAGAGCCCGGATGCCAAGGAAGGCCTCGACGCCTACGTCGGCAAGCGCAAGCCGGAGTTCCGCGGCTGGTAAAGCTGTTGTAAGGAAAGGGGCGCGGCATCTTCCGCGCCCCACCAACCTACAGGGAATCACTGTGAAGAACGACAACGACATCGTCCTCGCCGCCCCCGTGCGGACTCCGATCGGCAAATTCCTCGGCGGCCTGTCTTCCCTGACGGCTCCCGATCTGGGGACCGCCGCGGCCAAGGCCGCGATGGAGCGCGCCGGGCTCGATCCGAAGAACGTGGACCAGGTGATCTTCGGCCACGGACGGCAGGCGGGCAGCGGACCCAACTCGGGCCGCCAGGTCGCCTACCGCTCCGGCGTGCCGGTGGACCGTCCGGCCTTCACCGTCAACCAGGCGTGCGCCTCCGGCCTCCAGGCCGTGCTCTCGGCGGCGCGCACGATCCTCACGGGCGAGGCCCGGGTGGTGCTCGCGGGCGGCATGGAGAGCATGTCGAACACCCCGTACCTCCTCCCCCGCGCCCGGACCGGCTACCGCCTCGGCAACTCCGAGATCGTCGACGCCATGTATAAGGACGGCTTCAACTGCCCGCTCTCCGACATGGCCATGGGCGAGACCGCCGAGGAGCTGGCCCAGGAAGTCGGGATCGACCGCGACGCGGCCGACGCCTACGCCCTGGAGAGCCAGCTCCGCTGCGAGCGCGCCCGGGCCGAGGGCCGATTCGACGGCGAGATCGTGCCGCTGACCGTCCCCGGCAGGAAGGGCGACGTCACGATTTCCAAGGACGAGCACCCGCGGGACGGCGCCACCCTGGATTCCATGCTCAAGCTCAAGCCGGTCTTCCGGGAGAACGGCGTGGTGACCGCGGGCAACGCCTCGGGCATCACGGACGGCGCCGCCGCCATCATCGTCGCCTCCCGGGCCGCCGCCATGGAGCTGGGCCTGCCGATCGTGGCCCGGTTGTCGGGATGGCACGTGGTCGGGGTCGAGCCGCGGCTCATGGGCATCGGACCGGTGCCGGCCGTGCGCAAGCTTTTGGAGAAAGCCGGCCTCGACATGGGAGCCATCGACGAGGTCGAGATCAACGAGGCCTTCGCCGCCCAGGTGCTCGCCTGCAACCGGGAGCTGGGGATCGACATCGGCCGTCTGAACCCGGACGGCGGCGCCATCTCCCTCGGCCATCCGATCGGCGCGACCGGCGCGCGCATCCTGGTCACCCTGCTCCATGGACTGGAAAAGCGGGGCGGCGAGCGGGGGATCGCCACCCTGTGCGTCTCCGGCGGCATGGGCATCGCGGCGCTCGTCGAGAGGGAAGCCGCTTGATCCTGGTCGCGACGGCTTCGGACGAGAAGGCGCTGCCCTACGGCGAGGCGCTCCAGGCCCTGGGCGTCGAGGACTTCCGCTACGTGATGCCCGACTCCATGACTCCCGAGGAGGTCCGGACTCTGGCGAGCCAGGCCTCGGGGCTCGTGCTCTGCGGCGGGGTCGACGTGGCCCCGGAGCTCTACGGCGAGCAGGTCCTCAACGACACGGTCGAAGTCTTCCCCGAGCGGGACGCCATGGAGTGGGCCCTGCTCGAAGGGGCGCGCGAGGCACGGGTGCCGGTCTGGGGAGTCTGCCGCGGCATCCAGGTCCTGAACGTCTTCCTCGGCGGCTCCCTCTGGCAGGATCTCCCGAGCCAGCGGCCCGGCGAGATCGAGCACAGCATCGTCGAGCCCAAGGACCACCTGGCCCATACGGTAACGGTGCTGGAGCCCGGTATGCCGCTCGGCGAGGTGCTCGCCCGCGAAACGGCGCGGGTCAACAGCCGTCATCATCAAGCCATCAAGCGCCTGGCAGAGGGGCTGGTGCCCGTGGCCGAGTCGCCGGACGGGCTCATCGAAGCCGTGGTCCTCGACCGTCCGGACTGGTGGGTACGCGGGGTCCAGTGGCATCCCGAGAACCTGGTCGCCCTGGCCCAGCAGCGGGCCCTCTGGGAAGATTTCGTCCGGGCGGTCCCTCGATGACCCTCCTGCTGGACCGTGACGGACGCACCGCGACCGTCACGATCAACCGTCCCCCGCTGAACATCCTCGACATCCCGACCATTCAGCGGCTCGGAGAGGCCATCGCGGAGCTGGAAGATGCACAGCTCGTCGTGATCCGAGGCGCTGGCGACCGGGCTTTCTCCGCGGGGGTGGCGGTCCAGGACCACACGCCCGAGCTGGTCGGGCCGATGCTCGAGAGCCTGCACGGAGCCATCCGCAAGCTGCGCGACCTGCCCGCTGTCACGGTTGCCGCGGTGAGGGGGCACTGTCTGGGGGGAGGGATGGAGCTGGCCCTCGCCTGCGACCTGGTGATCGCCACGGAGGACGCCCGCTTCGGCCAGCCCGAGATCGAGCTGGGCTGCTACCCGCCGGTCGCGGCAGCCCTCTACCCGTCCCTGATCGGGCCGGGCCGGACGCTCGACCTGCTCCTCACCGGCCGCACGCTCACCTGCGAAGAGGCCGAGAGGATGGGCCTGATCGCCCGCCGGGTCTCTTCCCTGGACGAGGGGCTCGCGAAGCTGTCATCCGAGATCCTGGCGAAGAGCGCCGCGGTGGTCCGGCTCACGAAGAAGGCTGTGAGAGCCGGCAGGGACCACGGCTTTTCCGAGGCGCTGGCCGAGAGCGAGCGCCTCTACCTCGACGAGCTCTGCCCCACCGCCGACATGGCTGAGGGCGTCGCCGCCTTCCTGGAAAAGCGGCAGCCGGTGTGGAAACACCGGTAGGTTCATTTATCTTCTGGAGGAGACTTCCAATGCCTGAAACCATTCTGGTGGAAAAGGAAGGCCGCGTCGCCATCCTCACCGTGAACCGTCCCGACAAGCTGAATGCCTTGAACCAGCAGGTTCGCGACGACATGCTCCAAGTCCTCGCCGAGATCGAGAAGGATGACTCGGTGGGCGTTGTCATCCTCACCGGGGCCGGCGAGAAGTCGTTCATCGCCGGCGCGGACATCGGCGAGTTCGCCGGCCGCACCCCGTTCGATCAGCGCGAAGCCATGGCGAGCCCGCGGGTCTTCGACATCATGGCCAACTTCCCCAAGCCGGTCATCGCCATGATCAACGGCTTCTGCCTGGGCGGCGGCTGCGAGCTGGCCATGTCGTGCGACATGCGGATCGCGTCTGATAAAGCCCGCTTCGGCCAGCCGGAGATCAAGCTCGGCCTGATCCCGGGCGGCGGCGGCACCCAGCGGCTCCCCCGTCTCGTGGGCCTCGGCAATGCCATGCGCCTCATCCTCACCGGCGACATGATCGGCGCCGACGAAGCCAAGGCGATCGGCCTCGTCGAGATGGTCGTCCCTGCCGAAGAGCTGCGCGCCAAGACCCTGGAGCTGGCGAACAAGATCGCCGGCATGAGCCCGCTCACGATCCGGGTCGCCAAGGAAGCCCTGCGCGCCAGCGAGCGGCTGGCCATCGAAGACGGCCTGCCCTACGAGCGCGATCTCTTCTGCCTCTGCTTCTCGACCCAGGACAAAGAGGAAGGCGTCAAGGCCTTCCTGGAGAAGCGCCCCGCCCAGTGGACGGGCCGCTAAAGGACAACCATGATTGCGACGACCGCCCCTCACCAGGACCTGCTCTCGCTGCGCGCCGAGTTCCCGATCCTCGAGCGCACGACGTACCTGATCAACAACTCCCTCGGGGCCATGCCCCGGGGGGTCGAGGACGAGCTCGCCACCTTCGCCCGCGAATGGGGCGAGCGCGGCGTGCGCGCCTGGCACGAGGGGTGGTGGGAGATGTCCGCGGAGACCGGCGACCTGCTGGCACCGCTGCTCGGCGTGCGGCCGGGTGGGGTCTCCATGCACCAGAACGTCTCGGTCGCGGCGGCCATCTTCATCTCGGCCATCGACTACCCGGCAGAGCGCAACCGCATCGTCTACACCGAGCTGAACTTCCCCAACGTCATGTACCTGATGGAAGGGGAGCGCCGGAAGGGGGCCGAGATCGTGACGGTGCCTTCGGACGACGGCATCGGCGTCCCCACCGAGCGGTTGTTGGCGGCCATCGACGAGCGCACGCGCCTCGTGCCCATCTCCCACACCCTGTTCCGGAGCGCCTTCGTCCAGGATGCCCAGGCGATCGCCAAGCGCTGTCGCGAAGTCGGGGCGATCCTGCTCCTGGATGTCTACCAGTCGGCCGGCGTCCTCCCCCTGGAGCTGGAAGCCTGGGGCGTGCACGCGGCGACGGGCGGCTCGGTCAAGTGGCTTTGCGGAGGTCCCGGCGCCGGCTACCTCTGGGTCAACCCGGAAATCGCGGAGACGCTCCAGCCGACCATCACCGGCTGGCAGGCGGACGAGGAGCCATTCCAGTTCCGTACCGGCCCGATCCGCTACCGCAAGGAAGCCAACTGGCGCTTCCTGACCGGCACGCCGAACATCCCCGCGCTCTACTCCTGCCGCTCGGGCTACAAGATCGTCGCCGGCGTCGGAGCGCAGCGCATCCGCGAGCGCTCGCTGGCCTTGACCACTCACCTGATCCAGGCGGCCGAAGAGGCGGGCTTCGAGGTCCGCACCCCGCGCGATCCCAAGCACCGGGGAGGAACCGCTTCCATCTGGCACGAGGATGCCGAGCGTCTCTGCCATGAGCTGATCGCGAAAGAAATCATCTGCGACTACCGTCCGCGGGCCGGCATCCGTCTCTCGCCGCACTTCTACAACACCGAGGCCGAGCTGGACCACGCGATTGCCACGCTCAGGCAGTTGGCGTCCTGACGAGCGGGAGAACGCCGTTCACCTTGACTCCCGAGTCTCCATGGGGGACCATGATTCCATGATCACGACTGTCACCCAGAAGAACATGGTCACCATCCCTGCCGAAGTCGGAAGGCGGCTCGGGATCAAGCCTGGATGGAGGCTTGATTGGCAATTGATCGAGGGACGAGAAGAGATCCTAGTCCGGGTGATTCCTGACCGCGGGGAGCGCGCGCGTCGTCTGCTGGGTGCTGGCCGCAAGTTCTCGCCTGACAGTGATGCCGTATCCGAGCTGGTGGCAGAGCGTTCGGCCGAGGGCTGATCCTTGCGCTTCCTGCTCGACACCTCCGCCCTCATCGCACACAACCGCCAAGAGCCCGGCTGGGCTCGTGTCCAGGCGTTGCTCGAGGAGAGCGGCTCCGAAGTTCTGGCCGCAAGCGTCTCCCTCACCGAGTTTGCCCGGCGATTGCGGGAGCTCGGTGCCTCGGATGAAGAGGCTCGCCGCACTGCAGAGGATTACAGGGAGCTTCTGGACGAGATCGTCCCAATCGACGACCGAGTGGCCTTTACGGCCTTCGACATCGGCTGCGCCCTGGTGGAGCGACTCCCCCTTGCCGACGCCCTGATCGCCGCGGCGGCTCGCGAACGGGGAGCCTGCCTGGTTCACCGTGATCGCCACATGGCGTCCATCCCCACCAGCCTCCTGGAGCAGATCGACCTCTCGAAGCACCCCGACCCTTGAAATGGCCTTGGCGTCGGCCGCATCTGATTCCCTGTCTCGATCACCCTGGTGGTGGACTGGATGTACCCGGTGACGTGGCAGGCATCGCGAACACCCCGTCTTCCACCTCGGGGTTCACGCGGATTTTCTCGACCCTCGTTACGGTGTGCCGGGCGCCGTACTCCTTCTCGATCCGGTGGGGGATGACCAGGCCGTCGACGGTTCGGAAGTCGGAGAAGTACGCCCGCTCCTGCATCTCCTGGGGCATCTGGGAGTAGTCGAAGACCTTCGAGTCGACCGCGACCTCCAGGTAAGTCCGGGGATCGAGGTGCCAGGTCTCCACCCAGCCGTTTGACCGGGTGAGCTCGAGGCGGAGGGTCTCCTGACCGTTCACGTTTCCCCGGCCGGCCAGGACGACTTTGTGGCCCTTCTCCTGATAGCCGAAGAGGGCCGGCTCGATCTCCGCATCGCGGGCGGTCATGACGACCACGGGAGCCTCCTCCATCTTTGCCGGGCTCTCGACCCCATAGAGCGGATAGAGCCACCAGGGCCCCCGGGCATCCTGAGCCAGGATCATATCCTTCTGGATCATCCTGGAGTCGAACCGGTAGAGGTTCGGACGCTTGCGGCGCAGCGTGAACGGGGCCTCCTCGCTGAAGCTGGTGAACGTGCCCTTCATCTCGATGGACCGCAGGGCCCGCCAGCGCTCCCGGCTACCCCGGGCAGCTTCGTAGCGAGCCACGATCTCCTCGAGTGCGAGGGTGGGTGTTGCAGGGGAGGGGCTCGTGCCGGCTGTACCCCCTTTCGGGGCGGGGGCAGGCCTCGACGCAGAAGCTTCCCTCGCGCCCGGCGCCTTCATCTCCAAGGCAACGATCTCGTCGTGGTCCCGCAGGTAGAGCCGGCCGTTGGCGAGGGCCGGCGCGGTCCACGCCTTGCCCTCCATGGCCTGGAATCGTGCAAGCTCCGTGTAGGCGCCGGGAGTTGCCTCTACCAGGAGGAGGGTCCCCGTGTCCGAAAGGACGATCAGAAGGTCCCCGTCCGCGGCCAGGAGCGAGCCCTTGCCCAGGCCGCGAAAAGCCCAAGCCGGCTCGCCCGTGGCGACCGAGAGGCACTTGAAGGTGGCGTTGTCGAAACCGTAGAGGTGCTCGCCCACGAGGACCGCATTGTTGAAGTGGTTCTTCATCGCGCGGGTCTTCCACAGCTCCTCGACCGTAGCCTTTCCGCCCTCGGTACCGCCTTCGGTCTTGATCCGCATGAGGACCGCCCCGGCGTCGTCCCCTCCCGAGATGTAAACCTTGTCCGGCGGGATCAAGAGGGCGCTGGCGATGACCGAGAACGGCCCCGGGTGGGTCCAGAGGACCGAGCCGTCGGGCCGGAGCGCGACCGTTTGCGAGCCGGCGCGGCGGGGCACCACGTATTGTTTGATGCCGCCGATCGTCATCATGACCGGCGAGGCGTAGGCTGCCTCGCCGTCCAGGGCCCCCCAGCGGACCTTCCCCGTGGCCTTTTCAAAGGCCACTACTCCCCGGCCATCCTTGCCTCCGACCTCCAGGATGAGCAGGTCGCCGTCGATCAATGGAGAGCCCGAGTATCCCCAGTTGGGCCGCTTGGTGGCGAACGCCTGGGGCAGATCCACCTCCCAGATCTTCGACCCATCGGCCGCCTTCAGGGCGAGGAGCCGGCCGTGGGAGCCCATGGCATAGACCGTGCCGCCGTCCAGGGTAGGCGTCGTGCGCGGGCCGTTGCCCATGCTGTCGATCAGCTTGGGGCCGGCCGGAACGCGCCAGACCTCCTTGCCGCTTCCTGTTTCCAGGGCCACGACGTACTCGGCCGTCCCGTCCGAATCCATGGTGTAGAGCCGGTCTCCGACGACGCTGATCCCGGAGTATCCCTCCCCGATCGCCCGCCTCCACACGACCCGCGGCCCCTCCGCCGGCCAGCCCCGAGGCAAATCCGTCTCGGCCGAGACGCCGTCCCGGTTCACGCCCCGGAATTGCGGCCAATCGAGGGCTGCAGCGGGGCCGGCAGCGAGAAGCGCCAGGGAGAGGGAAAGGGCGGGTAAAAGGAAACGAGCCATGGCCATGGGATCTTATACGGGCGCAGCCCCGCGAGGTTTGCTCCTTAGCGGGAAACGGTTGTCAGGCGTCATCGTGCCCTTGGCGCCGGAGTACAACATGGGTGGCCTTCTCCGACGCAACGAACTGAGCGCATTCGTATCCCAGAGCGCGCACGTCAATCCCCTCGAACAGTCGCTCTCCCCCGCCCAGCAGGACCGGCGAGATAGCGACGTGCAGCTCATCGATGAGGCCCGCACGAAGATATTGCTGGATAGTGTTAGGTCCGCCGCCAATGCGCACATCCATTCCGTTGGCTGCGTCGCGCGCCCGGTCAAGCGCCTCGTGAATACCGCCCGTGACGAAGTAGAATGTCGTTCCACCTTCCATCTGGATGGGCGGGCGCGCGTGATGAGTCAAGATGAAGGTTGGAACGTGATAGGGCGGGTTGTCCCCCCACCATCCTTTCCAGTTCATGTCGGGCCAGGAACCGCGAATCGGTCCGAACATGTTTCTTCCGAGAATCCAGGCGCCAACATTCTTGAAGCCCCGCGCAGCGAAGTCGTCATCGATCCCCGTTGTGCCACCGTCGGCGCCAAATAGGGAGCGCTGGAGCGTGCGTGTCGGGATCAACCACTGGTGCAAATCTGTCCCGCCCTCGCCGAGCGGATTCCTCATGTCCTGATTCGGACCAGCTCCGTATCCGTCAAGCGAGATGGTAAAGCCCTCAACTCGGACGCGTGTCATTTCATGCCTTCCTTCGAACCGTAAGCAGATGCTTGAATGTCGTTCCGCCGGTCTTGTAAACATGAACTGACAAAATTGGATTTTCCATATTACACGGGATCACGTACACGGCGGTGCCAGATGCGAGGACGTTGGAGAAATCACCCGGGTGGCGTCCGCTGCAACGAGGGGTCAGGCGGCACCGCATAGTTGGCGAGGAGGCGCCTTCTTCGGTCATTGGATGCAGCCAGCAAACTGGGTTTGGGCGCATCACCCGAAAGTGGCTTCCGTCTTCGACCACATCGTAAAGAGCTTTGACAGCTTGATAGCGGACGCGACGGTAGTCATGCAGCGCTACAACCGTGGCGGGGACGCGAGGACGAAGGCTGAGTAGGCGCACTCGAGGCGCCGGCGACCATCGATCAGAATGAAGTCAAAGTCGATTCCCAACGATAACGGGAGAGTGCCGTAGTTGAGACCCGTGTCGGACTGACTCAGTCGGGGACCGTTAAGATCAACGGCAAAGAGTTGCAACGTGGCCGGGTGCCGCACATGGGAGAGAACCGAGTCGGCATATTCTGTGTTGTGTTCAACGGATACGACAGTGCCGAAGCAACGTGAAGCAAGGTCGGTTAGAAGAAGCGTCGACAATCCGGCGCCCCACTCTAGGTATTTGGAACCGTTAGGAGAGTGGGCCGCGACGACCCTCTCGAGCTCGGGAAGGAAATCATTGCCGAAGGTTAGATGATCGCGTTTCTCGCCTTGATGCTGGAACGAATAGCCTTTGAAATCCATAATGCTCCGAGCGCCGCCTAACCTCTCAGGTTTCTGTGCTTTGGCTTGATGGTACGCCTCTGCCGCCGGTAGGTTAACACAGGCGATGAGAGCACCCTCCCCAAGCGGGGAGGAGCCCGGTACAGGCGGGGATGTCACTCTCCCCCGCAAGGGAGGACGCCTCACCCGGGTGTACGAGTGGTTCTCCCGCGTGTACGAGCGACTCCCCTGGCTGTACAAGCGACTCCCCTGGCTGTACAAGCGATTGCCCCGGCCGTACCAGCGGCTCACCCGTCGGTACGAACGACTCCCCCGTCTGTACCGCCGACTCTCACGCCCGTACGAGCGTCCTCCCCACGTGTACCAGCGACTCTCACGTCCGTACGGGCTTCCTCCCCGTGTGTACCGGCGACGCGTACGCGTGTACCAGCTACTCGTCCATGCGTACGAGTCTCTCCCCCGGTCGTACCAGACACTCGTCCGTGCGTACCAGTCTCTCCCCCCGGCGTACAAGCCTCAGGTCCCTGTGTACCGGCGTTCGGTACGGAGGGACGGGGGACTGGTACGGAAGGACCGATGGCCGGTACAGGGAGACGGACGACTCGTACCAGGGGACGAGCACTCCCGAACACGCGCCAAGCACCTGGGCAAGCTCCCGAGCGCGCGTTCTTGTGTTTGGAGTGTGAGCCGGCGAGACGCCGGCGCTCCCAGGAAAAGCCGAACACGTGCCGGGCGTGTGTTGAAGCTCCAGGTTAACCGCCCAGGAAACCGTGGCGGAGCGGCTCCAGCAGGCCGCGGGAGCTCACGGCAGCGGCGCGGGATCTCCTGGCGAGTCCGCTCTTTCCAGGACTGGAGATCCCTCTTTTCGAGATCTTCCTGTAGACCACATCAGGAGGACGAAGGCCACCGCCGCCGCGGGGATCAGGATCGCCGCGGGCCAGCCTCCGAGGAATCCCGCCTCCCGCGACGCCACCCCCCCGAGAAACGCGATCGCCAGGGACGCCGCGTAGATCAGGAGCGGCAGGAGCCCGGCCAGGATCAGGAGCAGGCGCGCCCAGGTCCGCCGGGGAGGGAAAGCGGCGAGCAGAGCCGCCGGGAATAGCAGCAGGGCGAGCACCGGCGCGAGGAAGAAGGCGAGGAGGAAGAGCCAGCGGAAGGCGAACCCCGGCGCATAGCGCCAGCCCTCGCGCACGCTCTCCTCCCGGGAGCGGAAGCTCCAGCGGCCGGGACGGCCCCGGAAGAGCAGAAATACCCACAGCGCCATCCCCACCCAGTAGATGTCGCGGCGCAGCCAGACGCGATTGAAAAGGACCAGGTACTCGTCCTCGGGAATCGGCCTGCCGGGCATCCGGTCCATCCGGCGAACCATCGCGGAGACGGCCTCGGTCCACCGGCCCAGCCGCGCCGCGTCGAGATGGGAGGCGGTGTCGGTCGGCTTGTGGTACGCGGGGTCCATGGTCAGCAGCGCGCTGTCCGAGACGGAGAGCGCCGGAATCCCTTGCGCCAGGAAGGCATCGGAGTCCGCGCCGAGCCGCAGGCGGGCCGAGCGCAGGACGAGCTGCGCCAGAACCGGAAAGCGGGCGTCGGACATCCGGTAGCGCAAGCCCACCGCTTCGCCGCTGCGCAGCAGAGAGTGCACCAGCCAGCCCGGCGCTAGGGTCCGCTCCCCCCGGAAATCCACGGGAAACGAGTGGATCGTCGGCCCCGGGCTGCCCGCCCAGCCCACCATTTCAACGTTCAGGTCGGCGAGGATCCGCTCCCGCCCCGCGGGCGGCAGGGCCGCCACCCAGGCGCGGCTCCCGTTCAAGCCCGTCTCTTCGGCGTCGAAGAGGACCACTCGCACCGTGTGATCGAGGGGGGTGCGCGCCAGATCGGCCGCTGCCGCGATCACCACTCCGCAGCCCGAGGCGTCATCCCCGGCCCCGGGGCTCGGCGGCACGGTGTCGTAGTGGGCCGAGAGGACGATCTCGCGGCCGGATTTGCCCGGCAGGACGCCGGTGAGGTTGACCCAGCCGGGATTTCCCGCCACCCCCGCCGCCGATACGCGCAGGCCTGCACGCTTCATTTCGCCGAGCAGGAACCGCGCCGCCTGCTGCTGAACCGGAGCGCCGTCGGGCCGCGGCCCGAGGCGGGCCAGACCCGCCGCCACCCGATGGGCGAGAGGCTCCTGCGCCTGCACGCTGCCGCCAATTCCGGCGGCCAGCAGGACGCCCAAAAAACCGGTGACGAGGGTTCTCATCGAGCCGGTATCCTAGCCTGGATCGATTGGACGCGCCCGAAGCACCTACTTGGGTAGGGAGGTCGAAGAGGACGCTTACATCCAGGGCAGAATTGAAGTAGACTTCAACTTACTGCACAAGGACGAAGGTTGGAAGTCTGAGGGTCGCGCACTTTGCCACGACACACGCGGGTATATCTGTCCATAGGGGTGATCACGGCGGCGGTCTCGCTGATCGCCATGCTGCTCGTGGAGCGGCTGGTCGAGGTGTCGGCCGATCCCCAGCTCGCCCGCCAGATCGGATGGAACCTGCTTGCCATCGCCGTGTCGTCCGGAGCCCTGTCCGCGGTCCTCGCCTGGTTCCTGGTGTGGCGCATCCATCTCCCTCTCCGGCGGCTGGCGCGCACCATGTCGTCCATGGCGCGGTCCGGGGAGCTCCAGAGCGGCTTCCCGGCCGCGGGCGGCGACGGCGAGGTGCAGCTCATCGAGGACTCTTTCCGCCGGCTGGTGGTGTCGCTCGAGGAGTCGCAACGCGCTCGGGAGCGCTCGTACCTCGAAGCCGTCGGGGCGATCGTGACCGCCGCCGACGCGCGCGACCAGGAGACGACCGGCCACTCGTTCCGCGTCGCCCTGTACGCCGTCGAGCTGGCCCGCGGCCTGGGCGTAGCCGGCGACGAGCTGAAGGCCATCGAGTGGGGGGCGCTCCTCCATGACATGGGCAAGATGATCGTGCCCGACGACATCCTGCGCAAAGGGAGCCCGCTCGACGAGGACGAGTGGCTCATCATGAAGCAGCACGCGAGCTGGGGCTACGAGATGCTGGCCGAGGTCAGCTTCATCCAGCCCAAATCGCTCGACCTCATCTACAGCCACCACGAGCGCTGGGACGGCAACGGCTATCCGCGCGGGCTGGCCCAGAGAGAGATCCCGCTGGGCGCCCGCATCTTCGCCGTGGTGGACACTTACGACGCCATCACTTCCGACCGTCCCTACCGGCGCGCCTGTCCGCATTCGGTGGCGATGGCCGAGCTGCAGCGGGTGGCGGGGCAGCAGCTCGATCCCGAGGCGGTCGCGGCCTTCCGCGAGATCCCCGAGGTCGAGCTGCGGCGGCTGCGCCAGCTGTGCAAGCGGGTCCATCCCGGCCTGCAGCTCCCGGCCGACCTGCTCGACCGGCTGAGCGAGCCGGACCTGCGCCCGAGCGCTCTCCCGAATTAAACTCCCGGCGTGCCTGAGCGCCGCGTCCTCCACCCCGATCTCTCGCCCGAGGAGCGCCGCCGCCTGTTCCAGGAGGGGATCGATCTGTTCAATCAAGGGGAGCTCTTCCTCTCTCATGAGGCTTGGGAAGAGATCTGGCGTTCCACGACTCCCGAGCCCCGGGAGCTGTTCCAGGGGCTGGTCCAGGTGGCCGCCGGCCTGCACCAGATCCTGGAGCTGAAGAGGAAGATCGGCCCGCGCAACACCCTCGCCAAGGCGCGCTCCCACTTGGAGCCGTGCGCTCCGGTCCTGTGCGGCCTGGACGTGGAGAGTCTGCTGGAGGCAGTCCGGGAGTGGCAGGAGTGGCTGGAGCAGGAAGGAGAAATGCCGGCGGTTCCGACCATCCGGGTCATCGACGCGGACGCTGTGCGCTGACCCAATCGCGCATTCTCTTCTCCAGCAGGTCGAGCGGCAGCTGGCCCTGGCCGAGGAGGTGGTCGTGGAAGGCGCGGATGTCGAACGCGGCGCCGAGCTCCTTCTCCGCGTAGGCCCGCAGCTCCTTGATCTTCAGCTCGCCGATCTTGTAGACCGGGACCGAGCCGGGGTGGGCGATGATGCGGTCCACCTCGTTCTCGATCTCGTGCCCGGTCCTGGCGGTATTGGTCATGTAGTAGTCGAGCGCGTGCTGGCGCGTCCAACCCCTGTCGTGCAGGCCGGTGTCGACCACCAGGCGCAGGGCGCGCCAGATCTCGTTGCTGAGCCGGCCGAAATTCGAGTAGGGGTCCTGGTAGAGGCCGAGCTCGGTCCCCAGGCTTTCGGCGTAGAGCGCCCAACCCTCGGCAAAGGGGCCATAGGCGTCCCACACGCGCCACTCGGGCAGATCCTCGATCTCCTGGGCGATCGAGTACTGGAGGTGGTGGCCCGGCACGGCCTCGTGCAGGGTGAGAGCCTCCATGGCCCATTTGGGGCGGGCCTTGAGGTCGTAGGTGTTGACCAGGAACCAGCCCGGAAAGCCGCCGGCGACCGATCCGTTGTTGTAGTAGCCCGCGGGCGCCGACTTCGCGCCGTCGCCCTCCAGGACCTTGACGCCGTACGGGAGACGCGGCAGCCGGCCGAAGAGCTTGATCAGCGCGGGATCGATCCGCTTCGCGATGTCGCGGTAGCCCGCGACGAGATCCTCGGGCCGCTCGTAGAAGAAGCGCGGGTCGGTGCGCAGGAATTCGGAGAACTCCGCGAAGCTCCCGCGGAAGCCGGTCGAGGCGATCAGCGCATCCATCTCCTTGCGGATGCGGCTCACCTCCGAGAGGCCGAGCTGGTGGATCTGCTCGGGCGTCAGGCCGGTGGTCGTGTTGGTGCGCAGCTTGAAGGCATACCAGGCCTTGCCATCCGGCAGATCGCTCATGGCGATCGTCTCCCGGGCCTGAGGGATGTAGGTGTTCGCGAGGTAGTCGCGGAGCTTGCGGAGAGCCGGCTCCACCTGCCCGGCGAAGACCCGGCCGGCTTCGGCCCGGAGCCGCTCGTCGGGGGCCGCCTGGAACCGCTTCAGGACGGGGCTCTCGGGCCCGAGCAGGCTTCCGACCCGCTCGGGCACATCGCGCAGGGTCACTCTGGTCGGCGTGATCCCGGCCTCCAAACCCTTGGCGAGCAGCGCGAGGGTCTGGTCCACTACCCTGGGGAAGCCGCGCATGCGCGTGAGCATGGCCTCGTAGTCCTGGACGGTGCGGGCCGGCATGAAGTCCAGGAGCTGCACCAGGTCTATGTCGATGCCCCCCATGTGGTCGATCACCAGGTACGAGCCCAGATCGCCGAAGCGCCGCCCTTCGATCTGCCTTTCCAGGCGCCGACGGAGCAGGTCATAGTTGACCTGCTCCGTCTCGGTCAGGCGCGAGCGGTCGATGGCGGAGAGGGCCGCCAGCTCCTCGCGGACAGTGTCGTACATAAGGGCCATGCCCTCAGGCGAGAGGTCGGACCAGCGGTCGTTCGGATGGCCGATGTAGGTGGCGAACTCCGGGCCCTCGCGCAGGCTGGTTTCCCAATGGAGATCGAAGAGCCGCTTCAGGCGGGCGCTGTCAGTTTCTGGAGGAGCCGGAGCGAGCAGGAGGAGGGCGAGGGCAAGGACTTCTTTCATGGGATTCCGTACCTCCTTCTCTTCTCCCAGAGCGCCTTGCGGCTGATGCCCAGGAGCTCGGCGGCCTGGCCCTGATGGCCGCGAGTATAGGCCAGGGCGTTGCGGATCATCTCCTTCTCCACTTCCAGGAGAGGCCGCGGCCGGCCCTCCGGCGTTCCCTCGGGCGGCGGCGGATCGATCGGGCCGTCCGCGGCGAGGATCAGCCCCCGTTCGAGCACGTTGCGGAGCTGCCGGAGGTTGCCCGGCCAGGAATGGTCGAGCATCCACGCGCGGGCGCCCGGGGAGAGCTCGAGGTCCGGTCGGGCGAAGCGGATGGCGAGGTCCGAGATCAGATGGTCGAGGATCGCGGGAAGGTCCCGGCGCCGCTCCCGCAGAGGGGGCAGGAGGAAGGCGAGCACCTCCAGCCTATAGAAGAGATCGGGGCGGAAGGTTTCGCGCGCGACCCGTACCGGGAGATCCTCGGAGCCGATCGCGAGGAAGCGGAGGTCCGCGGTCCGGTCCACGCCGCCGAGAGGAGCGTACCGGCGCTCGGCGACGAGACGGAGCAGCTTGGGCTGGGTCGCGAGCGGCAGCTCCTCCACGTGATCGAGGACGAGCGTTCCCCCCTCGGCGCGGCCGGCCCGGCCGTCATTTGCCAGCTCGGCTCCGGTGAAGGCGCCTGCCCGGTAGCCGAAGAGCTCGCTCTCGAAAAGGGTGCTGGGAATCGCTCCTACGTCCACCTCGACCAGGGGACCGGCGGAGCGCGGGCTCGCTAGGTGGATGGCCCGGGCCAGGGTGGAGCGGCCGGTCCCGGCTTCGCCGAGGATCAGGACCGGCGCGTCGGTGGCGGCGGCGCGCTCGACTCCCTTGAGGCTTTCCGACAGGACGGGGAAGTCCCGGGCCAGCCTCGCAAGGGAGAGCGGAGCCAATTTCACCAGATATCAGGAGATATCGGAACGGAATTCGTTGGTCACGTCGGGAGCGTCGCCCCAGAGGCGCTCCAGGGAGTAGAAGCGCCGGGGCTCCTCCTGGAAGATGTGCACCACGAAGTCGCCGTAGTCGAGAAGCACCCACTGGCCGCGGTTGAAGCCCTCGACGTGGAGTGGGCGCACCTGCCCTTCCCGCATCCGCTCCTGCACCGCGTCCGCGATCGCCTGTACCTGGCGCTCGCTCGTGCCGCTGCAGATCAGGAAGAAGTCGGTGAAGTCGCTGACTTTCTCCAGGTGGAGCACCCGCAGATCGACCGCCTTGCGGTCCTCCGCGGCGGCCACGGCCTCGCGAACACGGCCTGGAGTGTCGACGATACTGACGAGGGTCTGGGTGGGTTCGTTGGTTGGTTCGGGTCTCATCTGTATAGGTCGTACTTTTGCACGTATCGTACCACCGGCGGGGGCACGGTTCCCGCCGGCGGCTGCTCTCCGCGGGCGAACATCTCCCGCAGGCGGGTGGACGAAACATCGACCGGCGGCTGGCCCAGAAAGACCACCCGGCCGCTCCGCGCCAGACCGGCCAGATCGGGTGACAGGGACGCCTCCTCGAGAGTCCAGCCCGGCCGCGTGAGGACAACCAGGCGCGCCGCATCAACGATCTCGCGCCAGCGCACCCAGTGGTCGAGGTCGGCATAGGAGTCGCCGCCGATCAGCAGGTGGAGGTCGACCCCCGGCATCGCCTCCCGGAAGTGCTCCAGGGTCTCGATCGTGTAGGCGGGACGCCCCATCGTCAGCTCGAAGGGGGAGGCGTAGAGCCCCTCTTCTTCCAGGAGAGCCATCTCGACCATGGCATAGCGGGCATGGGCCGGCGCCAGGATTCTCCCCGGCTTATGGGGCGGCACGGCCGTGGGCAGGTAGATCACCCGCTCGAGCCCAAGGGCCTTTCTGGCAGCCTGGACGGGCTCGATGTGCCCGCGATGAATCGGATCGAAGCTGCCCCCGAACAGACCCCGCTTCACAGCTTGGGTCATGGCTGACGCAGCCGCCGGGCGAGCTCCGCGATCAGGGCATGGACTCCCTCGTTGGTCGCGGAGCTGATCTCCATGTGGAAGAGCCCGCGCTCCTTTGCCGCCTGGCGCAGCTCCTCCCGCCGCTCGGGCAGGGCGGAGTCGAGCTTGCTCCCGACGATCAGCCGCGGGCGCTCCATCAGCTCGTCTTTGAAGGCGGCCAGCTCGCGCTCCACGGTGACGAGGTCCGCCGCAGCACCCCCGGCATCCCCCTCCGGGTTCGAGAGGTCCACCATGTGGAGCAGCACCCGGCAGCGCTCGATGTGGCGGAGGAACTGGATGCCCAGGCCCGCCCCCTCGGCCGCGCCCGCGATGAGCCCGGGCAGGTCGGCGATGACGAAAGGCTCTTCCAGGGGGCCTTCCGCCACCACTCCGAGCTGCGGAATCAGGGTGGTGAAGGGGTAGTCCGCGATCTTCGGCTTCGCCGCCGAGACGACGCTGATCAGGGTCGACTTGCCGGCATTCGGCAGGCCGACGACGCCGACGTCCGCCAGGAGCTTGAGTTCCAGGCGCAGGCGCCGCTCCTCGCCTTCGCCGCCCGGATCGGCGTTGCGCGGTGCCTGGTTCGTGGCCGTGGCGAAACGGGCGTTGCCCCGGCCGCCTCTTCCACCCGATACCACGAGCAGGCGCTCGCCGTCGGCGACCACCTCGCCCAGCAGGTCGCCGCTGTCGTCGTCATAAACCACCGTGCCCAGGGGCACCACGATGTCCAGGTCGCCGGCGCTCTTGCCGCTCTTGTTCGAGCCCTCGCCATGGCGGCCGCGGTCGGCTGCGTAGAGCGACTGGAAGCGCAGGTGGTAGAGCGTGTTCTTGCGGGCTTCGCCGAGCAGGTAGACCGCTCCCCCGTCGCCGCCGTCGCCGCCGGACGGACCGCCCCGCGGCACGAACTTCTCGCGGCGGAACGCCACGCACCCGTTCCCACCACGCCCTCCGCGGACGTGGATGATGGCTTCGTCGATGAAAATCACAGTTTTGGATGCAAATCGGGGTGCGAAAGGAGCCGGGAAGCCCGGCTCCCTCCGCTGAGGAAATCAGGAAGCGGCGGTCTCTTCGGCCTGAGCTGGCAGGATGTGTACGAACTTCCCGCGGCGCCCCCGGTCCTGGAACTTCACGACGCCGTCCTGCTTGGCGAAGAGGGTGTCGTCCTTGCCGCGGCCGACGTTCTGGCCGGGCTGGAAGACGGTGCCGCGCTGGCGCACGATGATCGTGCCGCCCGTGACGTTCTGGCCGCCGAAAGCCTTGACGCCGAGATGCTGCGCGTTCGAGTCGCGGCCGTTACGGCTGGAGCCTTGTCCCTTTTTATGTGCCATGGCTTGGTCTCAACTCCTTGATGGCCGCCTTACGGCAGCTCGATGCCTTCGATGCGGACCCGCACGAGGTCCTGACGGTGGCCGCGGCTCTTGCGGTAGGTCGACCGCTTCTTCTTCTTGAAGACCCGGATCTTGGGTCCCCGCACCTCGCCGACCAGCGAAGCCTTGACCAGAGCGCCCTGGATCGAGGGGTTGCCGAACTGCGCGCCGTTGTCGCCGGTCGCCATCAGCACCCGGTCGAAGCGGACCTCGGTATCTCCCCCATCGCCTGCGCCCGAAATGCGCTCGACGTCGATCACGTCGCCGGGCTCGACGCGGTACTGTTTACCGCCGGTTTCGATCACTGCATACATAGAGAATGCTCCCAGAGTCGTCCCACTGGACGCGTGGACGGCGGAAAGTAACACAAGCGGCCTGTCCCGTCAATCCGGCCGGCACGCTTCCTGCTGATATCCTTCTCCCGCATGCTGAAGCTCTACGCCCTCGCGACCCGCGCATTCCTCCGCCTGAACGGCGCCCGCCGCCAGGTGCTGGAGGACGGCCCGGTCTCGCTCGTCTACTACAGCATGGGACCCGCCGACGGCGAGCCCTGGGTGCTGCTCCACGGTCTCGGCGCGGTAGCTGCCACCTGGGCGCCGGTCATGCGCTCCCTGGGCCGCGGATGCCGGGTGATCGTGCCGGAGCTGTCCGCCCTGGGCGGCACCCGGGCCCCGCGCGCCGGCCTGGGGGTGATGCGCGGCGCCTGGACCGTCGCGCGGCTGATCGAGAAGGAGCTCGGCGGCCGCCCCGCCACCCTGTGCGGCATCAGCCTGGGGGGCTGGACCGCGGTCCGCCTGGCGCTCCGCCGCCCCGACTTGGTCTCCCGCCTGGTGCTCATCGACGCCGGCGGCTATCGCGAGCAGGACTGGGACAACATCAAGGCGCTGGTCCGCGTGGAGAACCTGGAGGGCATCGACCGCCTCTACGGCGCGCTCTTCGGCGAGGTCCCCTGGCTCATGCGGGTTTCGCGCAAGGGCTTCCTCCAGACCTACACCTCGCCTTCCGTGACCGACATCCTGGACGACCTGGAGGAGATCGACACCTTCCATGACGAGGAGCTGGCCCGGCTGCGGGTGCCCACGGCCCTGATCTGGGGCGAGAGGGACGGCCTCTTCAGCGTGGAGGTGGCCCGGGCCATGGCCGCGGCCCTGCCCAACGTCCACCTGGAGGTGATCCCCGGCTGCGGCCACGCGGTCCACATCGAATGCCCGGCCCGTCTGAACCAGGCCATCCAGCGATTCCGCCGTGCGACCTCGCCGCAGCCTGTCGCCCTGCGCGCCGAAACGGCCTAGAATCCGGGCATGTCCACCCCCGAGTACCTGATCTGTCTCGAATGCGAGACCCCCTGCTACGTGTTCGAGTGGCACGACGGAGAGATCACGGAGATCATGTGCCTGGCCTGCGGCAACGACGAGCCCGATCAGTTCGCGGTGCCTGAAGACTATGACGCCATGAGTCAGTAGCTTCTACTCGTCCCCGAAAGCGATCCCCAGGGCGCGGGCGGTCTTCAGGAGCGGCCCTTTGGGATCGACGAGCTTGGTTTCCCGCACTGCCTCGTCCAGATCCACGTCCTCGATACGGCCGTCGGCGAGCCGGATCATCCGGTTGAAGCGCCCTTCCATGGCCACGTGAACGGCGGCCTCCCCGAACCGGGTGGCGAGGATGCGGTCGAACGCGACCGGGCTGCCTCCGCGCTGGAGATGCCCGAGCACCGTGACCCGCACGTCGCAATGGATCAGCGCCTCCAACTCGCGGGCCAGGCGCTCGCCCGCCCCGCCGAGCCGCTTCACCCCCGTGGTCGGGTCCACCGCCACCACCGCCATCTCGCCCCCGCGCGGCATCACCCCTTCCGCGGCCACCAGCACCGAGGATGACCTCCCCCGTTCCTGGCACCGCACCACCGTCTTCGCCACGGACTGCGAGTCGTAGGGAATCTCGGGGAGCAGGATCACGTCCGCCGCTCCGGCGATGCCCGCGTGAAGGGCGATCCAGCCCGCGTGCCGGCCCATGACCTCCAAGATCATCACCCGGTGGTGGCTCTCGGCCGTGTCCCGCAGCCGGTCGAGCGCCTGGGTCGCGGTGTCGATGGCCGTCCAGAAGCCGAAAGTGTAGTCGGTCGAGGCGAGGTCGTTGTCGATGGTCTTGGGCACCCCGATGACGTTGAGCCCCCGGCGGCCGAGATCGGCAGCGATGCGCAGGGTGCCGTCGCCGCCGATGATGATCAGGGCGTCGAGCCCGGCCTTGCGCGCATTCTCCAGTACTTCGGCGGAGCGGTCTACAGGACCGTCTTCGCCTGGGCAGGAGAAGGGATTGTCCCGGTTGGTGGTCCCGAGCACGGTGCCGCCGGTCCGGATCAGCTCGCGGACGTCCGGCCCGCCTACATGGCGGAACCGGCCGTCGAGCAGTCCCTTGAAACCGTCCAGGACGCCGATGACCTCCGCTCCGTAAGCCCTTTCAGCCGTTCGCACGACCGCCCGGAGCACGGCGTTGAGCCCCGGCGCGTCGCCTCCTCCGGTCAAGACTCCGATCCTCTTCATGGCCGGGATTCTATCCCAGGCTGGTTATCTTCGTAAGATTGACTCAACATTTCTCGATCTCACACGATTCGAGTCAACTTTCTTCACTCGGGGTGTTGACAGGACCTTAGCTGTTTGGCATCATATCTTCGAAAGCAGCCCGCCGGAGAGCCGGCGGCCCATATAAAGGAGGACCAAACCATGAACAACGTCACCCGCTGGAACCCCACTACCGCCTACCTGACCACCCGCGAGCCCTTCTTCCGCATGTTCGACTCGTTCTTCAACGGCGACACCCAGGGCGAGGAGACCCGCGCGTGGGTGCCCCCTGTGGACATTCAGGAGAACGGCGATGCCTACCTCTTCCACGCCGAGCTGCCGGGCATGAGCAAGGAGGACATCCACATCACCCTGGAGAACAGCGTGCTGCGGGTCAGCGGCGAGCGGAAGTTCGAGAAGGATGCGAAGAAGGAGAACTACCACCGGGTCGAGCGCACCTACGGCACCTTCACCCGGACGTTCACCCTGCCCACCCAGGTGGACCCGGAGAAGGTCCAGGCCGCCTTCGAGAACGGCATCCTGACCATCACCGTTCCCAAGGCCGAGGTGGCCAAGCCCCGCCGGATCACCATTAGCTGAGGCGGGAGGGGGTTCTTCTTATGCGGGGGTTTCGATAGCCGTCCGGGGGGCGGGCTCGGGCGTGGCCACCAGGGGCAGCTCCACCGTCACTACCGTCCCCTCCCCCACGGCGCTTTCCAGCTTGACTCGTCCGCCATGGGCGCGCGCGATCCGGTCGACGATGGCGAGGCCCAGGCCGGTGC
>DATLNC010000123.1:0-15553 GCA_035536935.1 Thermoanaerobaculia bacterium | reverse complement strand
GACCTCGACGTTCGTGGGCCGGCCCACGAGCCCCCGATGGTCGCGCCGGATGCGCGGCCCCAACGCTTCGTAGTAGGAGTTGAGGACGTATTCCAGCTTCGCATCGTCCTCCGAGTAGGCGCCGAAGGGCTCCAGGACGTTCTTGGCGAAAAACCAGGAAGTGTGCCCGAGGTTCCACCACGGCGGGCTGACGTCGGGCATGGATTGGATACGGTAATCCTCGGCCCGCAACGGGCGGCAGAGACCGACGCTCAGGTTGCGGGTGGAGTGGTAGCGCTCTAGGAGTTGCTCGCGGTTCATGCGGGCGATTGTATCGCCCGTATCACTCTCGCGGATCGAGCGAGCCGTACACCTGCTCGCGATACGCCTTCTCCTTGTCGGGATTGCCGAGCAGGTGGTGGACGTCCGAGAGCTTGAGGAGGAGGGGCACCTTGTTCTCGGCCGTTTCGAGGGCCTGCTCGTAGAGGCGCTGCGCACCGCCATTGTCGGAAGCCGCGAAGGCCGCGTCGCCCGCGCGTTCCAGCCAGGCCGCGGGAGGCGCGCCCTCGGCCTTGAGCTGGCGGACGCGCTCCAGGGCGTACTCGCGGGCCTCGGCATGGCGGCCCGCATCCCGGAGCGCCTGGAACCTGGGATCGAGGCGGTCCGCGAAGAGCTTCCGGCGCCCCGGCGCGACGAACGGGGGCAGCACGGCTTCGCGGCTGGTGCCGATCCAGAGGTCGTCCAGCCAGAAGCGCACGTTGGAGCGGTCTCCGTACACGCTCCCCACGAATGAGAAGAGACTCACGATCGAGCCCGGATGGTCCGAGGCGTTGGGCTGGTCCTTCAGACTCACGGCGGGCTCCGCCGATCCTTCGGCGGTCACCCGCAGGTCGTATCGCCCGCGAGTCACGTCGTAATCGACGTCCACGGCGTACCAGGTGTAGGGCTCCAGGGCGAGCAGAGGCTTCGACGCCTTGCCCGTGGTGTGATGGAGCCAGCCGTCGCGGGTGGTGAGCCAGAGCGCATGGCCGTCGGGGCCGAGATTGAACCAGCCCGGACCGGCAAAGGAGACGTTCAGCTCCTCCTTGGGATCGGCCACGAGGATTGCGAAGTGGATGATCAGCCAGCCGCCGCGGCGCTCCGGGAGATAGCCCTGGAGCTCGGGGAAGTCGCCGTCGCCGGCCACGTCGCGGATCTCCACCGAGCGGTGGCCGCTGACCTGGAAGTCGGTGGAGAGCTGAACATTGCCCCGGGCGTTGCGGAAGACGGCGAAGGTGTCAGGCCCGGTGTCGACCAGGCGGTCGTCGAAGCGGTAGTAGGCTAGGACGAGCGAGGGTTTCGAACCGGTCGAAGCGCCGGACGAAACCCCCGCCAGCAGGGCGAGCGCTAGAGATGCGCGCGATAATCCTCGAGCCATTGCTGCCATAGGGCGATGCTCCGCTCCCGTCTGTCTTCGGGAAAGAGGGCGTGGAAACCCTTCGTCTCGCCGGTCAGGATGCTCAGGGCCTGGATCGACACGGCCCGCACCTGGGACTTGGGATTGGACAGCGCCGCGATCAGCCCCTCATAGACCCGCACCTTCTGCTTCGCATCGAGATGGATCTGGTCATAAGCCAGTGCGCAGGCGGCCTTGTCACGGAACAGGGGGTCGCGGTCGTTCTCCAGCGTGTAGAGCAGCGTCTCGATGACCATGGGATCGTCGCTGACGCGGCCCAGGGCGTACTGGACCGCCAGGCGCAGCTCGACGTTTTCGGAGTGGAAGTCCCGCAGGAGGGCGCGCTCGGCCACCTGGGAACGCGTTCCCATCTGGTAGAAGAGGTTGGCGAGCTGGATCCGCTCCGGCTGCTCGCTCAGCTCGTAGAGCCACACCATCGAGGTGATGGCTTCGTCCCCGAGAGCGCGGAGCCCGTCGGCATCGCCGGCTTCGACGAACCGGGTCACCTGCTGGCTCAACTCTTCAGCGAACACCGGAACAGACAGGAGAAGCGTGGACACGACGAGCAGAGACAGCCTGCGGGACATCGTTATAACCTCCTACGGACGAATTGTTGAATAGAGAATAGCAGATCTCCGGGATCATGCAAGAAGGAGCAAGTCATGCCGAGAGCGTTGTGGAAGGGGAAGGTCATCGCCGAGTCAGACACCTATGAGACCGTCGAGGGAAACATCTACTTCCCGCCCGGATCCGTGCGCGACGAGCATCTGAAGCCGAGCCCGACGCACACGGTCTGCGGCTGGAAGGGGACCGCCAGCTACTACAACGTGGTGGTGGATGGCGACGAGAACCGGGATGCGGCCTGGTACTACCCGGATCCCAAGCCGGACGCCGCGAACATCAAGGACCATGTCGCCTTCTGGCGCGGCGTGACGGTGGAGCGGTAAGCTGAGGGTCTCATGACCCTCCTCACAACGCCTGTCACCGAGCAGCTCGGGATCGAGGTGCCGATCTTTTGCGGCGCGATGTACCCGTGCAGCAACCCGGAGCTGGTGGCCGCCGCCTCCGAGGCGGGGGCCATGGGCATCCTCCAGCCGCTCTCCCTGGTCTACGTCCATGGCCACGAGTTCCGCGCCGGCCTCAAGCTGATCCGCAGCCTGACGTCCAAGCCTGTGGGGATGAACGTGATCGTGGAGCAGTCCTCCAAGGTCTACCTGGAGCGCATGCAGCTCTACATGGACACGGCCCTGGAGGAGGGGGTCCGCTTCTTCGTGACCTCGCTGGGGAATCCCCGCTGGGTCGTGGAGCGCGCGCACGCCGTGGGCGGCCGGGTCTATCACGACGTGACCGACCGCCGCTGGGGCCTCAAGGGGCTGGAGGCAGGGGTGGACGGCCTGATCGCGGTCAACAACCGGGCGGGCGGCCACGCCGGCCCGAAGAGCGCCGAGGAGCTGTACGAAGAGTTGCACGACCTCGGCGTGCCGCTGGTCTGCGCCGGAGGGGTGGGGGATGAGGAGGGCTTCGTCCGGGCCCTGCGGATGGGCTATGCCGCGGTCCAGATGGGCACCCGCTTCATCGCCACGGCGGAATGCACGGCCCACCCCGATTACAAGAAGGCGATCCTCGACGCGCGGGAGCAGGATGTCGTCCTGACCGAGCGCTTGACCGGGGTGCCGGTCTCGGTGATCCGCACGCCCTACATCGACAAGCTGGGGACCAAGGCGGGTCCCCTCGGCCGCTGGATGCTCAAGGGGCGCAAGACCAAGCACTGGATGCGGATGATCTACTCCCTCCAGTCGCTCTGGAAGCTGAAGCGCTCCTCGGCGCGCTCCTTCTCCTACAAGGACTATCTGCAGGCGGGAAAGAGCGTGGAGGGGATAGAGGAGATCCTGCCGGTCGCGGAGGTGGTGCGGCGGTTTCGGGTGGCGGGGGTGGCGGGGGAGGCGGGGGAATCCTCTCACCCATCCTTCAAGTACTTTTCCGGTTCCTTGTCAAACTGAGCCTTCTCGTCCTTGGAACAGAAGTAATAGGTCTTGCCGGCGTAGAGCGACGTGCCGGCTGCCGTCGCCGGGTCGACTTCCATTCCACAGACGGGATCGACCACCGCGCTCGGATCGTGCCGGTCGCAGCCGACGAGGGTCAACGCCGCGAGCAGGGTCGCGGCGGTCAGGGTCTTCAACATGAGGCGGAGTATAGCCTCGGCCTTACCTCTTCGGCCGGAACGTGAGCGGCTCGCCCTTGGCCTGGCTGTCGCGCTTCCGCTTGCCGCGCATGGCCGCGCCCAGCAACGCCGTTGCGCCGAGCCCGGCGAGCATCATCGGCAGCGGATCCCGCCCCTTCGGCGGAATCGTCACGATCCCCTGCTCGTCCATGCGGGCCGGCTGGCGCACGTAGCGCCCTTGCTTGGGGATGAACCGGTCGAATTCCCGCGACAGGGTTTCGAGCCCGCTCCGCAGCTCCTCTCCCCGCATGATGACGCCATGCCCCGTGGCGGCCACGGACGGCTGCAGGCTCGCCAGCTCCTGGACCGAGCTCTTTGCGGAAACCCAATCGGGGGTGAAGTACGCCGGCGGACGCCAGACCTCCGCCTTCTGGCGGAGCACCGCGGACGTGGACTCCTGCCGCACGGTCACGAAGGCATCGCCTACGATCAGGACGCGGTCCGTGTCGCGGAAGAACGAGACATGGCCGGGCGCGTGGCCGGGAGTGTGAATCCACCGCCAGCCGGGCATTCCGGGGATGCTGCCGTCCGCGGGCAGAGCCTGGACCCGCGCGCCGAGATCGATCGGCTTCTTGGGGAAGGTGCGCGAGGCCACGGAGGCCATGGTGCCGCCGCCGACCGTGGGGTCCGGAGGCGGATATTCGGAGCGGCCGGTCAGATACGGCAGCTCCAGGGTATGGGCGTAGACCGGCGCGTCCCAGCGCTCGGCCAGCTTCTTGAGGCTGCCCACGTGGTCGAAGTGGCCGTGGGTCAGGAGGATGGCCGCGGGCCGGGAGCCGGCGCCGAAGCGCCGCTCGGCCGCCGCCACGATCTCGTCATGGGAAGTGGGCATGCCCGCGTCCACCAGGGCCCAGCCGCGGTCCGGCGAGCCGGCCGTGCCTACCAGGTAGACGTTCACGATCGTGAAGTTGAGGCCCTGGACATCCGGAGCCACATCCATGACCTTGCCTTGCCGGGTCGTGTTCGTCATCGGGGAAGGCGTCTTCTGAAGGGAAAGGTTTTCCATCGTCGTCCTCGTACTGCGCCGCGATGGACGCTGAAAGGGATGGTGAATCAGCTCACCAATCCACGGAGGTGCAAGGCATGTGCCCTGATAGGATCGTGAAAGGAGGAGCACACGCATGAGTGAGATGCCGAAGCCCAAGGTGGGAACTGTCGCATGGACCGATCTGACCATCCCGAATGCCGACGAGGTCCGCGATTTCTATGCCGCCGTCACCGGCTGGAAGCCCGAGGCCCTGAGCATGGGGGATTACGACGATTACGTCATGTCCACCCCGGAAGGCACCGGGGTCGCGGGCGTCTGCCATGCGCGCGGAACCAACGCCGACATGCCGCCGCAATGGCTGATCTACATCACGGTCGAGAGCGTGGACGAGAGCATCCGCCAGTGCGAGCAGCGGGGCGGCAAGGTGATCGCCGGACCCAAGAAGATGGGAGACGGCAAGTACTGCGTGATCCAGGACCCGGCCGGCGCCGTGGCCGGGCTGATCGACACCGGGGAGAAGCAGGGATGAGGCTGACCCTGATCCAGGTGCCGTACGACTCGGGCCACTTCGGAGCGCGGATGGGCCGCGGGCCGCTCCATCTGATCGAGCAGGGCCTGGCAGGCACCCTGGAGCGTTCCGGGCACGAGGTCGAGGTGGTCCCCATCCGGCTCGAGGGCTTCCTTACCGAGGTGACCTCGGCGCCGCTCCTGCACCGGCAGGTAGCGGAAAAGGTATCCCGGGCGCGGGAGGATGGGCGGCTGCCCGTCGTCCTCTCCGGCAACTGCAACGCCGCCGCCGTGGGTAGCCTGGCCGGAGTGGGACCGGCGGGGGTGGTCTGGATGGATGCCCACGGCGACCTGAACACGCCCGACACCTCGCCCTCCGGTTTCTTCGACGGCATGGCCATCTCGGTCGCGATGGGGACGGCGTGGCCGACCCTCACCGCGAGGCTCCCGGGGTTCCATCCGCTCGACCCGCGCAACGTCGTCCATGTCGGAGCCCGCGACTTCGACCCCCCGGAGCTGGAGGTGATCGAGAGCACGGGCATCACCCGTATCGGAGCCGGGGAGCTGGATGGCCTCGACGCTGCCCTCGCAGATCTCGCCACCCGCGTGGACCAGGCCTACATCCACATGGACCTGGACGTCCTCGACCCGACCGAGCTGAGAGCCAACGTCTACGCTGTGCCGGGTGGGCTGACGGTCGCCCAGGTAGAGGATGTGGTCCGCGCCACGGGCCGTCATCTGAAGATCGCCGCGGCGGGCATCACCGCTTATGACCCGGACCAGGATCCGGAGGGGCGGGGGGTGCGGGCGGCGGAAAGGCTGCTGGAGGCTCTCGCGGGGTAAGATGTGACCATGGCGGACAAAGGCAAGATCTGGTGGGAGCTGCTCGGACGGTCGGTGAAGTGGGAAGAGGTCGTCCGGCACGGCCCGAAGATCGTCGAGGCCGCCCGCATCCTCTACGAGACCAGCCGGCAGCGCCAGCAGCAGGCCCCGGGTGCCACGGCCGGCTCGGCGTCCGGCCCCGATCCCGGCCGTCTCGCCGATCTGGAGAAGCGGATCCGCCGCCTGGAGGAGAACGAGACCGAGCAGGCGGCTCTCGTCACCGACATCGCGAACCAGCTCGAAACCCTCACGCGGAGCGTCGACGCTCTTGGCGCCCGGGTGCAGATGCTCCTCTGGCTCGGCGGCGGAGCGCTGGTTGTCGGCCTGGCGGCGCTGGCCCTGTCACTCGCCCGTTGATTTCCTACTCCGAGCCGAGCGTCCGGCGCAGGAACTCCTCGCGGTCGGCCACCGGCTGCCAGCCCAGATCCCGCCGCACGTCCGCGCAGTCGAAGCGGGCCTGCATGCCCAGGGCGCGCAGGTCCCGGTAGCTCGGGATGAAGGCGTCCCGGCGGCCGGCGAGGCGCTTGATCAGCCACTTCCCGACCTCGACGGCCTGGATCCGCACCGCCCGGCGCGGATGGAAGCGGAGCGGCCTCCCCAGGGCGCGCCCCACCTCCGCCAGGTACTCCCGGGCGTTCAGCCGCACGTCGCCCACCAGGTTGTAGGTCCGGCCGAGTGCGGCATCCGTGCGCAGAGCGAGGCAGATCGCCTCGGCCACGTCCTCGGCCAGGACGAAGGGGAGCGGCACCGTGCCCGGGCTCCAGCCCAGGCAGTGCTGCTCGTCGACGAACTGCCCGATCGCGCCGTGGAACGGCGGAGCGCCCCCGCCGACCACGATCGCGGGACGCAGGATGGACACGGGCAGACCCCGCTCGCGGTGAAGCCCCAGGAGCAGCCGCTCGCTCTCGGCCTTGCCGCGGGAGTACTCGTTGCGCTGCGAGAGCCGCGGGTCGCAGCCGGTCCCGCCGGTGATCACCTCCCGCGGCCGGCCGGGGAAGAGGGCGGCGATCGAGCTCACGTAGACGAGCCTCTCGACGCCATGGCGCAGGCAGCTCTCCGCGACCCGCCGGGCACCCTCGATCATCCGCCGGTCGACCTCCTCCCCCTCCTTGGGATAGACGAGGTCGGCGACGGTCTTCGCGCCGCGCACCACGCGGTCCACGTCCTCATCGCGCTCGGCGTCTCCTTGGACGACCTGGACCCCGGGCTCGCGGAAGAGATCCGGCAGCGCCTCGGTGCTCCGCAGGAGGACCCGCACCGTCGTGCCCTGGCTCAGGAGCCGGCGCAGCACCTGCTTTCCGATCAGGCCGCCGCCGCCGAAGAGGGCCACCTCGCAGGGGCCGGTTACCTGCGCAGGCCGGAGCGCCGGAGCGGCCAGCCGTATGGGCGATATAGACGATATCGGCGATGTGGGCGATGTGGGCGATCCCGATGCCATCACCTCCCGGGCCGCCTCCTCGCAGAGACCCACCACCTCCGCGCCGAACCTGCCGTTCACGGGGAGCTTGCCCGTTTCCAGCCCGGCGTAGAACGCCTTCACGCTCTCCCGCATGCTCATCTGAAAGGGATCGGATGCCGGCCGCAGCGCCAGGCCCGACAGCACGCCGCTGGCCAGGGTGCCCAGGCTCTGCAGGCTGAGCGACCGCGCCTCGGCAAGCCCGCTCCAGAAGGGGCCGAAGGGGGGAAAGAAACGGCTCCGCCGCTCGACGCGGAGACGGCCGGTGTCGAAGTCGGCCCGGGCGACGCCGTCGTCGCAGACCGCCGTCAGCGAAATGCTGCGGAGATGCTCGCCGAAGGAGAGGAGAACCTGGGCCGAGCACCGCTCGAGCTCCAGGGCGATCTGCCAGGTGCGGTAGAACTGCCGGCCGGGCAGAGTCTCGACGGCCCCGCCCGGCAGAGACCGCATGGTCCGGGTCCGTCCTCCGAGGTCCACCACCTGGGAAAAGGGATGTACCGCCTGCTCCAGGAGGATGTTCTGCGGCTCGCGGAACATCCACAGGTCGAACTTGCGTCCGGTGAGCGCCGCCAGGGGCACGTTCCAGACCTGGATCAGGTGCCGGAGCCCCCCCAGCTCGCGGTTCGCGAGGAGCCGCTTCAGGGCCAGGTAGGCGGGATTGAAGAGCATGTTCTGGTTGACGCCGAGCAGGGCGCCTCCCCGGCGGGCTGCCTCGATCAGGGCCTCACAATCCTCATGGGTCGTGGCCAGCGGCTTTTCCACCAGGACATGGATGCCTGCCTCGAGGAGCGGCTCGGCTACCCGCCGGTGGAGGTCGGGAGGGACGAGGACATGCGCGACATCGCAGATTTTGCCCTCATAAAGCTCCCGCACATCCTCGCAGACCCGCGGAATACCGGCTTCCCTCGCGCGTGACTGGGCCCGGGCCACGGCGCGGTCGGCGACGGCCACCACCTCGGCTTCTGGAATGGTCTTGAGGGCTGCCAGGTGCTCGGGGGAGATCCCTCCCGCGCCGACGATTGCCACCCTGTAGCGGCGCCGATCCTGTGCGCGAGAGGCCGCCTCTGCAACCCGGGACTCAGAGGCGGTCATTGGAACGGCTTCTTTCAAATCTCTTTTTCTGCTTTCCTTTGGGGAAAACTTAAAGCAATCTATAGACCAGCCGCGGGAATGTTGCAAGCCTGGCGGTAGTGGCGAGGGAAGTAGTTGCGCAAAAGCGTAGAAATCAACCGGGTACTCGGCAGGAGCCTCCTCGCGGGAATCACGCTGGGAGCGGTGGTTGGAATCGTGCGGGGGGTGCTCTTCGTCTCGGCCAACCGCTATCTGGGCTCCGGCCTCCCGGGGCTCGCCCTGGTTTCGCTGCGCGCCATCCTGAACCGGCATGCCTTGTGGCTGGGCCTCCTCTGCCTCGCGATCGGCATCACGGCCCTGATCGCCGGCCGGATCCGGATCAGGTTGCCGATCGCCGCCCTCTGGCTGCTCGCCGGCATCGCGGTCCTGCTCTGGCGCCTGCGCTTCGCCCCGTGGACGCCCCCCGTGCGCTCGGCCCCGGGCCTGTTGTTCTTCGGCGCCGCGGGGCTGACAGGGGTCGCCCTGGCGGCGCTCGCCGCCTGGAGGTCGGAGCGGGTGGCGGGCTGGGCGCGCAGAATCTCGGGCATTTTCGGCAGCCTGCCGGTTGCAGGGACCGCCCTCGTCCTGCTCGCCGCGGTGAACGCCGCGGCCTGGTGGTCCTTCGACCGCGGCCCCCGCCCCGCGCTCAACGTCCTCCTGATCACGATCGACACCCTGCGGGCCGATCACCTGGGGGCCTACGGCTATGCGCGGCCGACCTCGCCCAACATCGATCGCCTGGCGCGGGAGGGTGTCCTCTTCCGGCGCGCCAAGGCGCAGTGGCCCAAAACGAGCCCGAGCTTCGCGTCCATGCTGTCGAGCACCTACGGCCACACGAACGGGCTCATCCGCACGACGGCGCAGCGCATGCCGGACCGTTTCCTCCTTCTCGCCGAGCTCCTCAAGGCCGGCCGCTACGACACCTCGGCCGCGGTCGCCAACATCAACCTCGCCCGGCTCTTCAACTTCGACCAGGGCTTCGACAAGTACGTCGAGATCTGGACCGAGGGCCAGGACGAGCGGCTGCGGACCGAGCTCGTCACCCGCCATGGCCTCGACCTCCTGGAGAAGGCGTCGCACCGCCGCCCCTTCTTCCTCTGGCTGCACTATCTCGACCCCCACGCGCGCTACGAGCCGCCGGCGCGTTTCAATGAAATGTTCGTGGGCGACCGCCACTTCGATCCGGCCCGGCGCGCCCCGTTGAACGATCAGATCGAAGAGGACATCGGAGGTATCCCCGCGCGCTCGAACCTGGGCCGCGAGGACCGGATCGCCTACTACGTGGCGCAGTACGACGCCGAGATCCGGTACGTGGACGAGCAGGTAGGGCTCATCCTGAAGGGCCTGGAGGAGCGGGGGCTCGCCGGAAAGACCCTCGTCGTCCTCACGGCCGACCATGGCGAGAGCCTGGGGGACCATAACTACTTCTTCGATCATGGGCGGCTGCCGTACGACGACTGTGTGCGGGTCCCGCTGATCCTGCGCGGACCGGGCACCGGGGCTCCGGGCCGGGCCGTGCGCTCGCCGGTCGAGCTGATCGACATGCTCCCGACGGTGCTCGACCTGGCGGGCCTGAAGCCCGCTCCCGATGCCCAGGGCAAGAGCCTCCGGCGCCTCCTCGAAGGGGACAAAGTGGGGGGCACGCGCTGGGCCTACGCCTTCGCGGAGTCGGGCTACGCCGAGAATTACCAGCGCTCCATCACGACGGAGCGCTACAAGCTCATCTGGGTGCCCGACCTCGACGACCGGCGCATCATGCGCGGCCGCGAGATCGAGCTCTACGACCTCGAGACGGACCCGGGCGAGACGAGGAACCTGGTCGACGAGCGGCCGAAGGTGGCCGCCCTCCTGGAAAACCGGCTCCGGCTCTGGATCAAGGCTGGCGGCGCCGCCGCCGGCGCCCCACCGGCGGTCTCCCTCGACTCCACGACCGAGGAGCACCTCCGCTCGCTGGGATATATCCGCTGATGCGCTGCCGCGCTGGGATCGCGACCTGGTGAAACGGGACAAATTGTAAACTTTCCGGACCAAACCGCGAAGTTTTCGGACAAAACCGCAGAGAAACCGGACTACGGAACGAATCCATCGGACAAAACTGCGAAGGAACCGGACCAAACCATGAAGTTTCCGGACATTTTCAAAGAGTTTCCGGACTACGGCGCGGAGTTTCCGGACATTTCCCGAGAGTTTCCGGACATCAGCGGAGAGTTTCCGGACTACGAACGAGCAAAACCGGACATTTTCGAAGAGTTTCCGGACTACGCAGGAACAAAACCGGACAGCGCTGAGGAGTTTCCGGACAGCTACTCGCCGATGGAACGGTCTTTTGTCTCACGCAGGAAGAGCGCGCCGACGGCGACTGTCATGAGCGCGACGGCGATCGGGTACCAGAGGCCGGCGTAGATGTTGCCCGCCCGGGCCACCATGGCGGTCGCGAGCAGCGGCAGCATGCCGCCGAACCAGCCGTTCCCGATGTGGTAGGGCAGAGACATCGAGGTGTAGCGGATGCGGGTGGGGAAGAGCTCCACCAGGAAAGCGGCGATCGGCCCGTAGACCATCGTCACATAGAGGACCAGGATGAACAGGATCAGCACCGTCATCGGATAGTTGATCCGCGACTTGTCCACCGCCGCCGGATAGCCGGTCTGCGCCAGCGCCTCCTTGTAGCGCGCCTCGTCCCAGCCGGCCAGCTCGACCGTGCCGATGCGGGTGACCAGTTCCTGTCCGGGCCGCGATTCGAACGAGAGCCCGGCCTTGGTGAGGAAATCCTTGGCGCGGTCGCAATCGGTGAACTCCGTGTTCGGTCCGATGAAGACGTGGAAGTTGCAGTCGCTCGCCGCGACCGAGATCGGGTTCGACGCGTTGTACTCCTCGAGGGCCGGGTTGACGAAATGGGTGAGCCCCTTGAACAGCGGGAAGTAAGTCAAAGCCGCGATCAGGCAGCCGGCCAGGATGATCTTCAGCCGTCCGATGCGGTCCGACAGCCTTCCGAAGACGATGAAGAACGGGGTCGCAAGAGCCAGCGAGATGCCGACCACGGTGTACGCGGTCAGGTAGTCGAGCTTGAGCGAGATGGTCAGGAAGAAGAGCGCGTAGAACTGGCCCGTGTACCAGACCACGCCCTGGCCCGCCGTCGCGCCGAGCAGCGAGAGCAGCACGTACTTGTTGTTCGGGTAGTGCAGGAAGCTCTCGCGCAGCGGCGCCTTGGAGCTCCTGCCCTGCGCCTTCATCTCGCGGAAGACCGGCGACTCCTGGAGCTTGACGCGGATGTAGATGGAGAAGACCAGCAGCACCAGAGAGACCAGGAACGGCAGGCGCCATCCCCACCGCGTGAACGTCTCCGGCGCCATCAGGCCGCGGCAGGTGCCGATCACCAGGAGCGACAGGAAGAAGCCGAGCGTGGCCGTGGTCTGGATCCAGCTCGTGGCGGCGCCGCGGTCGCGGTCCGTGGCATGCTCCGCGACGTAGGTGGCGGCGCCGCCGTACTCCCCCCCCAGGGCGAGGCCCTGGACCAGGCGGAGGAGAACCAGGATGACCGGGGCGGCCATGCCGATCGCCTCGTAGGTGGGCAGCAGCCCTACGCCGAAGGTCGCCGCGCCCATGACGACGATGGTGAGCAGGAACGTGTGCTTGCGGCCTACCAGGTCGCCCAGGCGCCCGAACACCAGGGCGCCGAAGGGCCGCACCAGGAAGCCGGCGGCGTAGGTGGCGAACGCCGCGAGCAGCGCCGCCGTGTCGTTGCCCTTGGGAAAGAACAGCGCCGCGAAGAACGGCGCCAGCGTGGCATACAGGTAGAAGTCGTACCACTCGAAGACGGTGCCGAGCGACGAGGCGAAGATGACCCTGCGTTCTTCGGACCGCGGCATGGCTAGATCAAGGGGATGATCTGTCCGACGACTCCGATGATGCCGTTGACCGCCGAGGCCCAGGTGGAGGCGCCGTCGAGGTCGCCGAGCGATTTCCCGAGCGCCCGGATCCCCGTCTGCAGCTCGGCGCTGTGCTTCTCCAGGCTGTCCGCGATGTCGCTGAGCTGCGCCGTGTCGAGCTGGTTGATCACCGAGGTCAGGTGGAGCCGCGCCGCCGCGAATGCCTGCTTGTCGGCGTCCGCAAGCTGCTGCACCTGCTGCACGACCTCGATGCCGTAGAGCTGGACCTCGATCGTCCGCAGGCCGTCGAGAAGCTTCTCCAGGTCGGCCTGGGGATCGGCGAGGGCCTTGTCGGCCTGCGCCTGCGCCTGGTCCGCATCGGCCTGGGCATCAGCTACTGGATCGTCGGCGTCGCTCATGGCTGGGTTGCTCCCGTGCTCATCTTGGGTTGAGTCTTCAGGGCGTCGAGGCTGGCGAGGACCGGGGCGAGGTCGTCCGCGATGGCCTGGACCTCCGCGACGGTGAGGTCGTTCGTGAGCAGCTTGTTCCAGGCCTGCTGCAGGTCCCTCGCCGCCTGCGCCGCGGTGTTCACCTGTGCCACCAGCTCCGGCTGGGAGAGCAGCGAGTAGCGCTCGGACATCCAGCCCTTCTGCGTGGCTGCGTTGACCTGGCCGGCCACCAGGGGAGCCACGACCTGCTGATCGTAATCCTGGGCGGAGGTGAACCGGGCATTGGCCGCGGCCTGGCTGCTCAGCGCCGCGAGCAGGGTCTGCTGGAGCTGCAGGATCTGGGCGATCGTCTCCTTGCGCGCTTCGAGCTCGCGCTGCAGCTCCCTGCCCTGGATCTCCTTGACGACAAGATTCCCGACGCTGCCTGCCGCGGCGGCCTCGGCCTGCGTGCTCTGCGCGATGCCCGTGCCGCGCACCTCCTGCGTGACTCCGCCCAGGGTGGTGGCGACGCTCTGCACCTCGGCCGCGAACGATTGCGGCGCGCTGCTCGCCGCCAGGCCGGCCAGAGCCTGGAAGTAATTGCCCAGGAGAGTGGTCTGCAACTGGATGCGATTCAGCTCTGCCAGGTAGGCCCGCATGTCCTGGTCCTGTTTTTGAATATCGGACAGGGCAACCGGTGCGAGGGCCCGGCTTTGCAGCAGCTTTACCGAGTTGGCGTCGACGGCGCTGTTGCCGACCTGGGTGATGAGGCCTGTGACTGCCTGGGTGTAGGCGGTACCGGCGGCGGCAAAGGCCTGGAACTGGGGGACCTTGGCCGTCGCGCAGCCCGTCAGGGCGGCGAGCAACAGGTACGGCAGGAGCAGGCGGGCGGCTCTCTTCATGTGGTTTTCTCCAGTGGAGCGGGCCGCAGTATAACGGGGACCGCCCCGGGACCGGAAGATAAAAAGAACAAGAAGGGCTTACCTGTGCGGAGATTCTTGCAATGACCGACGTCCTCTACATAACGGGCCATGGGTATTCGGGCTCGACGCTGCTGACCTTTCTCCTGGATGCCCATCCCCAGATCGCCACGATCGGGGAGCTGGGGATCGCCGAGCAGGCGAAGAGCCAGACCACGCCCGAAGAGTTCCTGTGCTCGTGCCACGCGCCGGTGAGGGAGTGCGAGTTCTGGCGCCGCGTCAGCCGGGAGATGGGGGAGCGCGGGCTTCCCTTCGACGTCTGGGATTCCGATCTGGACTTTCGGGCGAAGGGCGGCGGTATTTCGGACGTCATCTTGCGCGCGGTCCAGCGCGGGCCGATCCTGGAGACGGCGCGCAGCATCGGGGTCCAGGTCGTCCCCGGAGCCCGGCGCGAGCTCGCCCGGATCCTGTCCCGGATCGAGGCCCTGGCCGAGATCGTCACCGGCATCAAGGGCAGCCGCATCTTCCTGGATAGCTCCAAGCGGCCCGAGCGGGCGGTCTTCATGCGCCGCATCCCGAGCTTCGACATGCGGGTGCTCCACCTGGTGCGGGACGGCCGCGCCGTCACCTGGTCGAACATGAAGAACCTGGGCGTCGGCGTCGAGGCAGCAGCGGATTCCTGGGTCGCCGACAACCGGGCGGCCGAGCAGGCCCGGCGATATTTCCCCAAGGACCGGTGGATGACCCTGCGCTACGAGGACCTCTGTGCGGACCCTGCCGGCACCCTGTCGCGGATCTACACCTTTTCCGGCCTGCCCCCCGATATGCCTGGCAATAATGGAGTCCCCGAGTTCCGAACGGGCGAGCACCACGTCATCGGCAACCGCATGCGCCTGTCGTCCACCTCGGAGATCCGCATCGACGACCGCTGGAAGACGGCCCTCAAGCCCGAGCAGATGGCGGTGGCCGAGAGCCGGGTGGGACAGCTCAACAAGGGGTATGGCTATGGCGCTCTCTAAGACCGCCAGCCTGGAGCCTGCCATGCACACTCAGGAGCACTCTCAGGAGCACTCTCAGGAGCACTCTCAGGAGAAAACCGCGGCACCCACCGTGCCCAAGATCCGCGCCGCGGTCGTAGGGGCGGGGTACGTGGCTGCCTTCCATATCGAGGCCATGGCCGGCGTCCCCGGCCTGGAGATCGCCGCGGTGTGCGATCCGGACCTCGAGCGGGCGCGGGCCCTGGCGCAGCGCTGGAGCATCCCCGCGGCCGTGGCCTCCATCGGGGAGCTGGCCGCCCTCGACGTCCACGTCGCGCACGTCCTCACTCCGCCGGACCTCCACGTGCGGGTGACCCGCGAGCTTCTGGAAGCCGGGATCGGCGCGTTCGTGGAGAAGCCCTTCGCCCTTGCGAGCAGCGACGCCTGGGAGCTGGCCGAGCTGGCCGCGGCGCGCGGAATCCCCCTGGGGGTCAACCACAACAATCTTCACCATCCGGCCTTCACTCGCCTCCTGGACTGGGTGAAGGCGGGCAAGATCGGCCGCGTCGAGCACGTGCGGATCTGCCTCTCGGTGCCGCTCGCGCAGCTCGACGCCGGGGATTTCTCGCACTGGATGTTCCGGGCGCCCGAGAACATCGTCTTCGAGCAGGCCCCCCATCCGCTCTCCCAGCTCCACGCCCTGATCGGCGCGGTGCGGGAGGCGAAGACCACCATCCTCGGCACCCGCGAGCTCCACCCCGGCCAGATCTTCCACGACCGCTGG
>DATLNC010000122.1:0-5439 GCA_035536935.1 Thermoanaerobaculia bacterium | reverse complement strand
TGGTGCCCACTCCAGCCGAGGCGGAGCGCCAGCGCGCGGACGCCGCGGAGGCTCGCGCCGCCGCGGCCGAAGCCGAGTTGGAGCGCCTGCGCTCTCGCCTGGGCTGAAGCCCGGCCTACCTGCGATAAAGTCAGGGGAGCTCCCGGAGGGAGACTCATGATCCCGAAAGAAGAGCCTATGCTGGCCCCTCTGGCGCCGCCGCCTGCTCCCGAGCAGCGGGAGCGGCCCGGCGCCCGGGGGGTGCTCGTCGGGAGCGCCGCGGCCACGCTCCTCCTCTACAACGTGCCGTTCCTTGGCCGGATCCTGGCCCGGCCGCTGATCCTGCTCTCGACCCTGGCTCACGAGATGGGGCACGGGCTCACCGCGGTGCTCCTCGGCGGCGAATTCCTGCGTTTCAGGATGTGGCTGGACGGTGCCGGCGTCGCGGAGATGGACCTGGAGGGCTTCGGCCGCATCCGGGAGGGGCTGGCGATCGCGGGCGGGCTCGTCGGCCCCGCCGTGGCCGCGGCGATCTGCTTCGGGCTGGGGAGGACCGGGCGCGGCGCCCGCGCCTGCCTCTGGGGGCTGGGAGCCCTCCTCCTGCTCGCCGAGCTGCTGGTGGTGCGCAACCTCTTCGGCTTCTTCTTCGTGGGCGCGGTCCTGGCCCTCTGCCTCCTGGCCGCCTCCCGGCTCACCCCGGACGGCGCGCAGCTCGCGGTCGTCTTCATAGGGGTGCAGCTCGCGCTGAGCGTCTTCTCCCGCGCCGACTACCTCTTCACCCAAGGCGTGACGAATCCCCAGGGCTCCTTCCCCTCGGACGTGATGCAGATGCAGCGGCTTCTCTTGCTGCCCTACTGGTTCTGGGGAATGGTCTGCGGCGGCACGGCGCTCGTGGTGCTGCTCGCCGGGTTGTGGTCCTATTGGAGGGGGTGATGCCGCCTCTTGAGCATTATGCCGTACGGCATTATGCTTCTCTGCATAATGATCTTCGTCGACCGCCAGGAGGAGCTTGCGCGGCTGGACCGCGTCGCCGCCTCGGAAGAGGGCGGCCTGGTCGTCGTCTATGGCCGGCGGCGGGTGGGGAAGACGCGCCTCCTGCTCGAATGGACGAAGAAGCATGCCGGCGTCTACACGGTGGCCGATCAATCCGTGGCCGAGCTGCAGCGGCGCTACTTCGCCGAGGCGCTCGGTGGAGTTCTGTCCGGTTTCGCCGAGGTCGACTACCCCGACTGGCGCTCTCTGCTCTCCCGGGTGGCCCGTGAGGCGCAGCTCGCGGGCTGGCGGGGGCCGCTGATCTTCGACGAGCTTCCCTACCTTGTGCTCGCCTCGCCGGAGCTGCCGAGCGTGCTCCAGCGCTGGGTCGACCACGACGCCCGGGCGGCGCGTCTCGCAGTGGCAGTCGCCGGCTCCAGCCAGCGGATGATGCAGGGCTTTGTCCTCGCCGGCGACGCTCCGCTCTTCGGCCGCGCCCGGGAGATCCTGGACATCCAGCCCCTGCCACCCGCCTACCTGCGCGACGTCTTCCCCGTGCCGGACGGAGTGCGTCACGTCGAGCTCCACACCGCCTGGGGCGGGATTCCGCGCTACTGGGAGCTGGCTCTGGACGCCGGCGACGACGTGCAGGACCAGGTGGACCGGCTGGTGCTGGATCCGCTGGGTCCCCTCCATCGCGAGCCCGACCGGCTGCTCCTGGAAGAGATCCCATCCGCCCTCGAAACCCGGCCTCTGCTCGATGCGATCGGAGCCGGCGCCCACCGGGTCTCGGAGATCGCGGGCCGCCTGGGACGTCCCGCCACCTCGATGGCGCGACCGCTGGAGCGCCTGCTCGCTCTCGGACTGGTGCGCCGCGAGCTGCCGTTCGGTGAGGATGAGAAGAGCAGCAAGCGCGCTCTCTACAAGATCGCGGACCCCTTCTTCCGTCTCTGGTTCCGCGTGGTGGCGCCCTATCGGGCCCAGCTCGCGAGCGGCACGCCCGCCGCCCGCCGCCAAGTCCTCACCCGCTTCTGGGACAGCCTCTGCGCGCAGGCCTGGGAAGAGCTGTGCCGGCAGCAGATCCCGCGGCTGCCGGAACAGTGGGGTCCGGCATCGCGCTGGTGGCATGGAGCGCAACCGGAGTGGGACGTGGTCAGCGAGTCTCTCGACGGCACGAGGGTTCTGCTCGGAGAGGCGAAGTGGAGCGCCAAGCCGTTTGATCGGAGGCCTGTGGAAGCGGCCTTGAGGGAGCTGGCCGCGAAACCCGCGCCACCCCTGCCGTCCCGGCTGGCAGGCGCACGCCTCGTTCGAGCACTCTTTGTGCCGGAGATAGCCGGGAAGCCTGACCTTGCGGCCGAGGGTGAAGGCCTTATGCTGATCACGGCCGCGGATCTCCTGGATGGCTGACTGCCGTGAGGACGGCCAACGAAAGGTGACCCATGTTTCGGACAGAAGGCATCGACCACGTCGCTCTGGCCGTCCGTGACGTACGTTCCTCCGCTCGCTGGTACGTGGATGTGCTCGGGCTTCAACGCCTCCACGAGGAAACCTGGGGCGACTCTCCGGCCATCGTTGGCAACGGCACCACGGCTGTCGCCCTGTTTCCAGTCAAAGGCGAGCTACCCAAGCCTCGCCCTGGCAGCGACACGATCGCCATGCTTCACCTTGCCTTTCGAGTCGATCGCGCCAACTTCACGGCAGCCAAGGCAGCGCTCTCCGGCCGCGGCATCGAATTCACGGAGCAGCACCACGGGATCTGCGAATCCATCTACTTTCCTGATCCCGACGGTCACAGGCTCGAGATCACCACCTATGATCTTGAAAGGAGGGAGCCATGAGAGCCGTCGGACTCTACAAATACCTGCCGATCGAAGATCCGGAGAGCCTGGTTGACCTGGAGGTCACGAAGCCGGAGCCGCGGGGGCGGGACCTGCTCGTCCGGGTCAGGGCGGTGTCGGTCAACCCCGTGGATACCAAGGTGCGGGCACCCAAGGACAAGGTGGAGGCCGAGCCCAAGATCCTCGGCTGGGATGCCGCGGGGACCGTCGAAGCGGCCGGCGAGGGCGCCTCGCTGTTTTCCCCGGGCGATGAGGTCTATTACGCGGGAAGCATCGCCCGCCAGGGGTGCGACAGCGAGTACCACCTGGTCGACGAGCGCATCGTCGGCCGCAAGCCGCGCAACCTGACGTTCGAGGAAGCCGCGGCCATGCCGCTCACCACGCTCACGGCCTGGGAGGCGCGGTTCGACCGCATGGTGGTGGAGGACCGGAATAAGACCCTGCTCGTCATCGCGGGTGCCGGCGGGGTCGGCTCGATCGCCATCCAGATCGCGAAGCGGGTAGCCGGGCTGCGGGTGATCGCCACCGCCTCCCGCCCGGAGACCGAGGCCTGGTGCCGCGAGCTGGGTGCGGACGAGGTGATCGATCACCGAGTGCCCCTGAAAGACCAGATTGCCGGCGAGGCGGACTACATCCTCTGCGCCGCCAGCACCGAGGAGCACCTCCAGAACATGGCGGACGTGGTTCGGCCGCAGGGGAAGATCTGCCTCATCGTGGGCGCCAAGGGTGGCCGGCCCGTGCCCATCAACCTCTTCCAACCCAAGAGCGTGGCGATCTGCTGGGAGTACATGTTCACGCGGGCCATGTTCGAGACGCAGGACATGGAGGCCCAGCACGAGATCCTGGACCGGACGGCGAGTCTCTTCGAAGACGGCACGCTGCGCCATACGCTGCGCGAGGTCGGCGGCCCGCTGAACGCGGAGAACCTGCGCGAGGCCCATGCTCGCCTCGAATCCGGCCGGACGATCGGCAAGCTCGTGCTCGGCGTGGCTTGAAGTGGACGCCGATCGTCCCCGTCCCCTGCCCCGGCTCGCCATGGTCGGCTTCGTGCTGGCGGGGACTACGTTGCGCCTCTGGAACCTGCGCAACCAGGTGATGGGGAGCGCCGAGCTGCGCTTCGCCGCCGAGCTCAATCTCTCGGAGCTCGAAGCCCGCCTGCCCTCGGTGATCTGCGGCCTGCTCGCCCTGGCCGTCTTCCCGCGGATGTTCAGCGGGCGGGTGGAGCGCTTCCCGGTGGAGCTGTCGGGCTGGCTCGTGGCCCTCTCGCCGGCTTTCGTGCTCCACAGCCGGATGGCCCTCCCGTACATGCCCCTGGCCCTCGTCTCGTTCGTCGTGCTCATGGGGCTCGAGCGGCGGGCGTTGATGGCAGTGGGAGCCCTGGCCATTCTTGCGGTCGCGGCGGCGCCCTTCATTGCCAAGGTCGACATCCCGCTCGAGACCGTGGGCGATGTCCTCCGTCTCCAGGCCGGTACGCGGTCGTGGGCTCTGACCGTCCTGTTCTGGGTTCTGGCGCTCGCCGGGCTCGTGCTGCTCCTGCGCAAGAACCTCCGGCTCGGCCTCTACACCCTTGCTGCGGCAGCCGGGTACGTCGCGGGCGTCCTGCTGCTCTCTCCCGCGGGGCTCGACGATCCGATCGTCCTCAACCGGTGGCTGCTGCCGGTGCTGCCGTTCGTCTTCCTCTGGGTGGCGATGGCCATCGGCCGGCCGTGGATACCCCGGAGCGGCCTGCTCGGCCAGGGGCTCCAGCGCAGCGCGGCGCGGTTCTTCATCCTCTTCCTGTTCTGGACCGGGCCGTTCCTGACCAAGGGCTTCCGCGAGAGCCCGGTCATGCACCACGACGAGACACTGGTAAAGGCGTGGGACCTGGAGCGCGTGAAGTCCGCTCCTTAGCGGACGGCCCGGATCTCGATGCCGATGGAGAGGTCCCGCCAGACTCTGTCTGTGGTGACAGCAGGCAGGCCGAGCTCGGCGGCGAGGGCGAGGCAGGCCCGATCTCCAAGAGATAACCCGAGATGTAGGGTCTCCGCTCGGAGGGAGGCGGTCCGTTCGGCCTGATCCGCGGTGAAGGGCAAAATCCTGAGCCCCAGAGCTTCAAGATCCTGTCGGAGACCTTGGACCTTGACGTTGCGGTACAGCGCCTTCTGAACCACTTCCGACCAGTTGACGGTGGATATCGCAGCAGTCTGCAAGAGGTCCTTGACGATGTCTCCTCCCGGCTCGGCATGCAACATCGCCAGGAGCGCCGAGGCGTCCAGCACGGTTGCCGGCTCGCCCGGAGAAGCTTCCAGGCTCATCGCTCCTCCTCGCGCCGGCCCTCGGATCGCCTCTCGGCGATCAGCTCGTCCGCGAGGTTGACTTCGGCGGGAACGCTTTCGAAGCGCTGGAGCAGGCGCTTGAAGACCGCCTCTCGCTTCTCCAGGACCAGGCGCTGGTCCTCGACGAGTGCAAGGAGGACGTCGCCGGGGCCGATCCCCATCTCGCGCCGGATCTCGGAAGGAATGACCAGCCGGCCCTGCGGGCCTACAGTGACGGTTGCGGGGCTTGCCAGCTTATCCATGGTCTTCATTGTGCCACACTCAGGCGCCGCGTGGCATCTTTGCTGTCCAATGGCACGGGGGCCCGAATCAACAGCTTGCCCCCGGCGCTGGCG
>DATLNC010000121.1:0-4482 GCA_035536935.1 Thermoanaerobaculia bacterium | reverse complement strand
GAGGCCGCCACCGAGCAGGCCGACACCCTGGCCGAGATCGAGCGCGCCGCCGCCGCGCTGGGCGACGTATCCAGCCGCCTCAACAGCTACATCGCGCGCTTCAGCGCCATGACGTAGTCATTCGGCCGACCAGGCCCGAAGCGGCAGGCACGATACCGGCAGTGCGCGGCCCGGGGTCGCGATCGCCGGGGCATCCGTCACGGCCGGTTTCGGCGCGCCCGTATCATGAGACGAGGCATCCTCGTCCACTCTCAGCGGGAGGATCGAAGCGATGGCCGAGGAGAGACCAGGCGATCCGCGTGCGCCCGACCCGGTCGTTCCGAGCGGTGTCGTGGAAGCCACCGTCCGCGCGTCGGAACCACCGGGCCCTGAATCCCGGGAACGCGCGGAAGCCTGGGAACGGGGGGAACTGCGGGCGCGGCTGCGAGCCGAAGACAGCGCCGATGCTCCGAACCTCAATGCTATCTTCGAGGCCACGGATATCGCGCAGCGAGCGTTCGTCGCGCTGGCCGACAACGTGCGCGACTACGCCATCTTCCTGATGAACCCCGAGGGGATCATCATCTACTGGGGCGAGGGCGCACGCCTGATCAAGTGGTGGACGCGAGAGCAGGTGGAGGGTGCCCATTTTCGTGTGCTCTACCCCGACGGCGGGGCGGAGGACGGGACCGCCGAAGGCCACCTGGCGGAGGCGGCACGGCGCGGCGAGACGGTCAGCGAAGGCCAGCGCATTCGCAGTGACGGCTCCACGTTCTGGGCCGGCGCCACGCTCACGGCGCTGCGGGACGCGAACGGGGAGCTTCAGGGCTTTGCCAAGGTCACGCGCGATCTCACGGCGGCGCATGCGGTAGAGGCGGCGCTGAAGGCGGCGAAGGAGGCAACGGAGACCGGCAGGAAGGTGGTCGCGGAGAACCGGGCGAGGGGCGCGTTCCTGGCCGCCATGTCGCACGAGCTGCGCACGCCGCTGCAGGCGATCATCGCCTACGCCGACCTCCTGGACATGGAGATCGCGGGCCCGCTGAACGAGACGCAGCGTACGCAGCTCGGACGAATCCGGGTCAGCAGCAAGCACCTGCTGGGGCTCGCCACCGAGGTGCTCGACCTCTCGCGGCTGGACGTGGGAGGGCTGCCGGTCAGGCCCGCGGCACACGGGCTCGGAACCACCGCCGAGGAGGCGCTGTTGCTGGTCGCGCCCCAGGCCGACGCGAAGGGCCTGACGCTGACGAGCGAGATCAGCGGCTCGGCGGCGGATCTCTGCTACTGGGGCGACGAGGTCCGTGTGCGTCAGATCCTCGTGAACCTGCTGGCCAACGCCGTGAAGTTCACGCCGGGCGGGGGCCGCGTCACCGTCAGCGCCGGGTCGACCCAGCAGGCGCCGCCCGATGCCCAGCTGGGCGCCCTGGGGCCCTGGGTGTACATCCGGGTCGAAGACAATGGCAACGGGATCCCGGTGGACCAGCTGGCCACGATCTTCGAGCCCTATGAGCAGCTGGGGAACGCCGGTGCCGAGGGGGCGGGTCTCGGGCTTGCGATCAGCCAGCGGCTCGCCAGGCTCATGGGCGGGGACCTCACCGCGACGAGCGTGGCCGGCGTGGGCTCGAGCTTTTTTCTCTGGCTGGAGAACTCCACCACGCGCCCCGCGAAAACGCCCGAGTAATCCCTTGGGACCGCAGCTTTTCCAGGAGCGAACGTGAGCGAGATCGTGCCCCCGGAGGTGCCCCGCGCGTCCACGGGGATCGAGGGGCTGGACCGGATCCTGGGAGGCGGCTATCCCACCCAGGAAATCTACCTGATCGAGGGAGAGCCGGGCACCGGCAAGTCTCTCGTCGGGCTCCACTTCCTGCGTGCCGGCGCCGAGGTGGGCGAGAAGTGCATCCTGATCACGCTGAGCCAGAGCAAGGAGGCCATCGAGCGACTGGTCGCTTCGCACGGATGGACGCTGGACGGGATCGAGGTCTACGAGATCTCCGCGGACAGCCTCGTCCCCGGTCTCGGCACGGAGCAGGTCCTCTTCCGCACGGCCGACGTGGAGCTGGGTGAGATGATGGGCGCCGTACGGGCCGTCATCGAGGAGGTCGGGCCCACCCGCGTGGTGTTCGACGCCGTTTCCGAGCTTCGCCTCCTCTCGAACGACGCGGGCCGCTACCAGCGCCAGCTGTTCATCCTCAAGGAGCTGTTCGCCAACCGCGGCGCGACCGTGCTGTTCCTGGACAACCAGCCGGTGATGCCCGGCCGCAGCGAGCTCCAGCATCTCGCCTTCGGCGTCATCCTCCTCAGCCACACGCCCACCTCCTACGGCAACGAGCGTCGTCAGCTCCGGGTCCTGAAGGTGAGGGGGATCCCGTACGACGACGGCGTACACGACTTCCGCATCTGCACCGGCGGCGTCACGGTATTCCCGCGGCTCCGGACCGGCGAGCGGCTGCACAACGCATGGGGCGCCCACGAGAGCGGCATCGAGGAGATCGACAAGATGCTGGGCGGCGGCCTGGCCGAGGGCAGCTCGACGTTGTTCCTGGGACCTTCGGGCACGGGCAAGAGCTCGCTCGCCTCGCACTACGTGTCCGCGGCCGCCGAGCGCGGCGAGCGCTCGATCATCTTCCTGTTCGACGAGCGCCCCGAGACCTTCATCCACCGGACGGAAGGGATCGGGATGAGCATCCGCCCGCACCTCGAGTCGGGGACGATCACGCTTCGCGAGATCGACACGGGCGAGGTGTCGCCCGGCGAGTTCGCGGACATGGTGCGGGCGCAGGTGCAGGAGCGGGAGGTCCGGATGGTGGTCATCGACAGCCTGACCGGCTACATGAGCGCCATGCCCGACGAGCGGATGCTGATCACCCAGATGCACGAGCTGCTCACCTACCTCAGCAGCCAGACGGTGCTCTCCATCCTGATCGTGGCGCAGCACGGCGTGCTCGGGCCCACGCTGGGCGGCCCCGTGGACGTGAGCTACCTCGCCGACACCGTGCTCCTCCTCCGCCACTTCGAGGCGGACGGCGCGATCCGGCGGGCGATCTCCGTGTTCAAGAAGCGGTACGGCGGGCACGGACACGGGATTCGCGAGTTCCAGATCACCCCTCGGGGGATCGAGGTGGGGGAGCCGCTGACCGGCTTCCGGGGGGTGCTCTCGGGCAGCCCGACGTTCGAGGGCCCCGACGCTTCCCTGATGGAGCTGGCCGATGCACCGCCCGCCGGCTGAGGCCGCCGCTCCGGACACTGCGCAGGCCGAGGCCGCGGTGGGCGTGGATTTCGGCGCGCCCGAGTTCCGCATCCTGATCTTCGCGCCGGTGGGCCGCACCGCGGAGCTGGCGCGCGACACGCTGCGGAAGGCCGGGCTCGCGGCCGCCGTGTGCGTGGCGATGGACGAGTTCTGCGCCGGGCTCCGGCAGGGCGCCGGCGCCGCGCTCCTGGTGGAGGAAGCGCTCTCCTCGATGGAGGCGGTGCGGCTCCTGGCCGACACGCTCGCCGGGCAGCCGGCATGGTCCGACTGCTCCGTGCAGGTGTTCGTGGCGGACTCGGAGACTCCCTCGCCGCCCCTGGCCGCCCTGGCGGGCATGAGTGCCGGGCGGAGCGTGGTGCTGCTGGACCGCCCGGTCCCCCCCGCCTCGCTCATCTCCGTGATGCGGGCGGCGCTGCACAACCGTGCCCGCCAGTACGCGCTCCGCGACCTGCTGGGCCACTACGAGGAAGCGCGCGCCGACGCGGACGCGGCCAACCGCGCGAAGGGTGAGTTCCTGTCCGTCATGAGCCACGAGCTGAGAACACCGCTCAACGCCATCGGCGGTTACACGGAGCTGATCGAAATGGGGATCCGCGGCCCCGTCACCCCGCAGCAGCGGGCGGACCTCGAGCGCATCCGGCTGAGCCAGAAGCACCTGCTGGGGCTGGTGAACGAGGTGCTCAACTACACCAAGCTGGAGACGGGCACGGTCGAGTACGACATCCAGGACGTACCGGTGCGTGAAGCGTTCATCGCCGCCGAGGCGCTGGTGGTGCCGCAGGCCAGGGCGAAGGGTCTCGAGCTGATCACGACCGGGACGGAGCGCTTCCTGGCCGTGCGCGCCGACCCGGACAAGCTGCGGCAGATCCTGGTGAACCTGCTGTCCAACGCGGTGAAGTTCACGGGTCCCGGCGGGCGGATCCACCTGGGCTGCGAGCGCGCGGGGGAGTGCGTCTGCTTCTCGGTGCGGGACACCGGGGTGGGGATCCCGGCGGACAAGGTCGCGGCGGTGTTCGAGCCCTTCGTCCAGGTGCGCTCCGACCTGACGCGCACGCAGGAGGGAACCGGGCTGGGGCTCGCGATCAGCCGCCAGCTGGCGCGCGGAATGGGCGGCAACCTGGTGGTCGAGAGCACGCCTGGAGAGGGAAGCGTCTTTACGCTCAAGCTCCCCGCCTGATCTCCTGTCATACCGTTTCGGCCGATCGACCGTGCATTCGACCGGCAGATCCAAAAGAATCTCTCACAGAGGTCACAGAGGA
>DATLNC010000120.1:0-25364 GCA_035536935.1 Thermoanaerobaculia bacterium | reverse complement strand
CGGCCGTCACTACCGCGGTCTGCACTCCCGGACACTGGCTCAGAGCCGCCTCGATCTCCCCCAGCTCGATCCGATAGCCCTGCACCTTGACCTGGAAGTCCTCCCGGCCCAGGAACTCGATCGTCCCGTCCGGCAGCCAGCGGCCCAGATCCCCCGTCCGGTACAGCCGCTCGCCCGTCAAAGGATTCTCGATGAAGCTCGAACGCGTCTTCTCCTCGTCCCGCCAGTAGCCCAGGGCGAGACCCACGCCGCCGATGAAGAGCTGGCCGGGAACCCAGTCCGGACGCGGGTTGAGCCTCTCGTCCAGCACGTAGAACCGCTGGTTGACCATCGGCCGGCCGTACGGGATGCTCTTCCACTCCGGCTCCACCCGCTCGATCGGGTACAGGATCGACCAGATCGACGCCTCCGTCGCGCCGCCCAGGCTCACGATCTCCACTTCCGCCGACAGGCGCCGGATGCGCTCCGGAAGGCGCACCGGAATCCAGTCCCCGCTCAGGAGCACCAGCCGCAGCGAGGACGGAAGAGGCTCGCCGCGGCCCTCCAGATACTCCGCCAGCATCTCCATCAGCGCAGGTACCGTGTTCCAGATCGTCACGCCAAAGCGCCGGATCGACTGCAGCCAGCTCTCCGGGTCGCGCAGCTCCGCGGGTTCCGGAACCACCACGCCGCCACCGGCAGCCAGCAGCCCGAACACGTCCCAGACCGACAGGTCGAAGTTCAGCGCCGACAGCGACAGCACACGGTCCTGCGGCCCCACCCCGAAGCGGCGGTTGACATCCACAACGGTATTGAGAGCGCCGCGGTGATCGATCATCACGCCCTTGGGCAGGCCCGTTGAGCCAGAGGTGAAGATGACGTAGGCCAGGTCCGCGGCCGACTGCACAGCCGGCAGAGCCGGCTCCGCCTCGCCGGCGAGATCCTCGGCATCCACGACCAGGCGCGTCACCCCGGGCGGCCATTCGAGCTCCCGGTCGAGGTGCCGCTGGGTGAGCGCGATTTCGACCTGGCCGTGCTCGAGCAGATAGAAGCGCCGCTCCCGCGGCAGCGAAGCGTCCACCGGCAGGTACGCCGCGCCAGACGACAGCACCCCCAGCACCCCGGCCACCTGCTCCCAGCCCTTCTCCATCACCATCGCCACTAGGCGGTTCGGACCCGCCCCCAGCTCGCGCAGGCGGCGGCCGAGCCGCAGCGCCGCCGAGGCCAGCTCGCCGTAGCCGACCTCCCGCGACGAGCCGAGGACCGCAGGACGATCGGGATGACGCAGCGACTGATCCAGGAAAGCCTCGTGCAGAAGACCCGCCGGCACCGCATCGGATGTGGAGTTGATCCCCTCCCTGCGGCGGAGCTGCTCCTCGGGCAGGGCGATCTGCACCGCCTCGCCGTCGGCGAGGAGCCGGAGGAAACGCTGGTAGACCGCGAAGGCGTCGTCCAGCATCCCCTGCGGGAAGAGGCCTTCCACGGCATCCCAGACGATTGACAGCGCGCCACCGTTCTCGCTCACCTGGTGGTCGAGCCAGACCTGGGGCGTCTGGCTGATGCTGTACACCGTCTCGCCGTCGAGGACCGAGCGGGCCTTCTGCGCCTGCCTCTCCGGCAGCCCGAGGGTGCTGGTGAAGACCACCGGCATAGCCGCGGTCTGGCCTCCGGCGGCTCGCCGCAGCTCGCGCAGCACCCTGACGCCGCTGACCATCCGGTGCTCCAGATGGCTCCAGAGCCGCTGCTGGAGGCGCCGCGCGCGGCCTTCGAAGGTGGCCTCGGACGCGGCGTCCACGTCGAGGAGGAACAGGGAGGTGAAGTCGCCGACGATCTCGTTGACCTGGGGATGGAGCGGCAGGCGGTTGAACAGCGTCACGTTGAGAGTGAAACGGGGCGATTTGCTCCAGGCGGCCAGCACCTCCGAGAACGCGGCGATCAGCAGGGCCGAGGGGGTGAGCCCGATGCCATGGGCCCGGCGCTTGAGGCCCTGCCAGGGCTCCGCCTCCAGGATCGTCGAGCGGCGGACGAAGCGGGGACGCCCGAGCGCGGCCGGATTCGCCGCCAGCGGCAGTTCCGGGGCCGGCGGCATGGTGGCCATCTGCGACCGCCAGTAGGCGAGCGCCCGCTGGAAAGTTTCGGTCTCCTCCAGGGCGCGCTCGGCCAGCACGTAATCGCGGAAGGAGAGCTCGAGCGGAGCGAGCGGGGCCTCGGGGTCAACGATGAGCTGCAACAGCTCCCGTTCGAGGATGCGGACGCTCAGGGCATCGGCGATGAGGAGGTCGAGCCCCACGTGCAGGCGCAGCCGGCCGCCCGGCAGGAGGGAGGCGCGCAGATGGAACAGGGGCCAGTGCCCGGCGGGCAGGACCTCGTGCGACATCTCCTCGCGGACGGCGGCCAGGGCCTGCTCGCGCGTCTCCGGCGGCAGTCCGGCGAGATCCAGCACCGCGACGGAATAGGGCGGCACCTGCGCGAGGATCTGCTGCCTGCCGTCGGGCAGGAAGACCGCGCGCAGCATGTCGTGGCGCTCGATCGCACGCCGCAAAGCCCCGGTCAGGCGCCGCAGGTCGAGCCCCGCGGCCTCGAACTCGAAGTACAGATGCGTCGAGACGCTGCCGAGCTCGTAGGCGCCGCTGCGGCCGATCCAGTAGGCTTCCTGCACGTCGGTGAGCGCGAACGGCAGCTGGCGCCCCTCGAGGTCGGGCACGATCGCCGGCAGCGCGTCCGCAATCGCCGCCCCCCTCCGGCCCGCCGCCCCGGCCACGGCGGCGGCCATTCCGGCCATGGTGGGCGCCTCGAATAGTGTGCGCAGCGGCAGCTCGACGTGGAGCGCGTCGTGGATGCGCGCCGCGAGCTGCGTCGCCAGCAGCGAGTGGCCGCCGCGCTCGAAGAAGTTGTCGTCGCGGCCGATCCCCTTGACGCGCAGGACCTCCCCCCAGAGGAGGGCCATCTCCTGCTCCAGGGCGCTCTGCGGCGGAGAGGAGGGCCTGGCAGCGCTCTCTCCAGGAACGGACGACGGCGGCGGCAGGGCCCGCCGGTCCAGCTTGCGGTTCGGCGTCAGTGGCAGCGTGGCCAGGTGCACGAAGGTGGTGGGGACCATGTAGTCCGGGAGGTGCCTGCGCAGGTAGCCGCGCAGGTCCGCCGCGGATTGCTCGCCCTGCCGGCTGAGGTAGTAGCCGACCAGCCGCCGCTCGCCGGGTACGTCCTCACGGACGATCACGACCGACTCCTGGACCGCCGGGTGGCGGCCGAGGATCGCCTGGATCTCTCCTGGCTCGACCCGGAAGCCGCGGATCTTGACCTGCTGGTCCGCCCGGCCCGCGAAGCGTACGTCGCCGTCATGGCGATACCGGCCGAGGTCGCCGGTGCGGTACATCCGGTCCTCGGCGTAGCCTGTGAATGGGTTGACCAGGAACTTCGCGCGCGTTAGCTCGAGGTCGCCGAGGTATCCCCGAGCGAGATGGGGGCTGCGGACGCAGATCTCGCCCAGCTCTCCCACCCCGGCCAGCCCGCCGGCCGCGTTCAGGACGAGCAATTGCACGTCCTCCATGCCACGGCCGAGCGGCAGCACCTGGCGCTCCCGGATCGCCCCCTCCGGCGGCCACGGCGATGCCGCGTAGTAGCCGACCGCCCTCTGCGTCTCGGTGGAGCCGTAGAAGTTCACGCAGGTGACGGCGGGCGCGACCCCGCGCAGCCGCTCCACGTCGAACCAGGTGAGCACGTCGCCGACGAAGAACGCGTAGCGCAAGGAGGGGATCCTGGCTTCGGCGGCGGTTTCGGTCAGGAGCTGGCCCATGGCCGGCGTCAGGTGTGCCACGGTCAGCCGCTCCCGCGCCATCCACTCGGCCAGCCAGCCCGGCGCCCCCATCTGCTCGGGATCGGGGAAGCAGACCGCGGCCCCGATCTGCAGCGGCGTGAACATGTCCCGCTGCAGGGGATCGTGGGCCAGGCCCGACAGCGCGCTGAAGCGGTCGCTCTCGTCCAGCCCGAACTCGCGGCACTGCCAGGGCACGAAGTGCGACAGGGGTCCGTGCCGCCCCTGGATTCCCTTGGGCAGGCCCGTGGAACCCGAGGTGAACGCAATCAGGGCCACGTCGTCGGGCCCCAGGGGCACGCCCGGGCTCGTGCCGGGGAAGCGGAACAGCTCCTCGCCCCCCTCGTCGCCGCGCCGCGCCGCCCGGAAGCGGAGGCAAGAAGGAAGCCTGCCCAGGAACGCCTCGACCAGGGCCGGAGCGGGACCCGAGGCTGCGACATCGATCCACGCGCGCGGCTCCGCCAGCCGCAGGCAGTCGAGGAGCCGGCCCTCGGGATACGAGGGGTCCAGGATGACGAAGGTCCCCCCGGCCTTCATCACGCCGAGGACGCTCCACACCAGGGCGGCGCTGCGGTGAGCGAAGATCGCGACCACGTCGCCGCGCGAGATCCCGCCCTCGAGCAGGAAGCGGGCAAGCCGGTTGCTCTGCGCCTCCAGCTCCCCGTAGGTCCAGGTCTCCTCGGGATCGGTGACGGCCAGGCGCTCCGGAGCCCGCTGCGCCCGATCCGAGAAGACTTCGTGGACCGCGCCCTGCCACCGCGCCGACAGCTCCCGCCGCGGGTCCGGGAGCACGCCGAGGGCCGGCGGAGTCACGAGGGAGAAGCGGCCGATCTTCTCCTGCGGCCGGCTCGCGATCTGGTCCAGCAGTCCCGCGAGCTGGCCCGCCAGCTCGGCGACGGTCGCGGGATCGAAGAGGTCGGAGTTGTAGACGAGATCCAGGTGCACACCCGCGCCGCGCTCCTGGACGTAGAGCGTGAGGTCGAACTTCGCCGGCGTCTCGACGGACGAGGCCGGCTCGATCCGCAGGCCGGGGACCTCGACCGGATCGACCGGGAAGCTGAGCATGTTGAAGAAGACCTGGAACAGCGGCGTGCGGCTGAAATCGCGCTCCGGCTGCAATTCCTGGAGGAGCTTCTCGAACGGTACGTCCTGGTGCGAGTAGGCCTCCACCGCCACGCGGCGAGCCCGGCCCAGGAGCTCCTGGAACGACGGCTCGCCCGACAGGTCGATGCGCAGCACCAGGTTGTTGAGGAAAAGCCCGATCAGGGGGTCGAGCCCGGGATCGGGGCGGCCGGCGATTGGAGAGCCGATGACCACGTCTTGCTGTCCGCTCCACCTCCCCAGCAGGGCGGCGAAGGCGGACAGCAGGGTCATGAACAGGGTGGCCCCCTGCTCCGTTCCGAGCGACCGGAGACGCGACGCCAGCCCGGCCGGCACGGCCAGCTCCTGCCTGGCGCCACGGTAGCTCTGGATCGCCGGGCGCGGCCGGTCCGTGGGCAGGTCGAGCGTCGGGGGCGCGCCCGCCAGGCGGCTGCGCCAGTAGGCGAGCTGCTCCGCGAGCGCCGTCTCCTGGAGCTGCCGCCGCTGCCAGCTCGCGTAATCCGCATACTGCACGGCGAGCGCGGGCAGGGAGGGAGCGCCGCCGCCGCGGAAGGCCTCGTAGAAGGCCGCCAAGTCGCGGGTGAGCACGCCGATGGACCAGCCGTCGGCGATGATGTGGTGGAGGCAGAGCAGGAGGGTGTGCTCGGAGCGCGCCCGTCGCGCGAGGCGGAAGCTGAACAGGGGGCCGGTCTCCAGGTCGAACACCTTGCGTGCCTCGGCCTCTTCGAGCCGCGCCAGCTCCTCTTCCTTGCGGGAGCCCTCCAGCCCCTGGAGGTCGATCAGGGGCAGGGAAGGCACCATGCGCGGAGCGATCGTCTGATGGGGGCGGCCGGAGAGGCTGCCGAAACGCGTGCGCAGAGACTCGTGCCGTTCCACGAGCGCGCGCAGGGCGGCCGCCAGCGCCCCCAGATCGAGGTCGCCGCTCAGGGAGACGGAGGCCGGCAGGTTTAGGGTGGCGCTCTCTCCCTCCATCTGGCTCAGGAACCAGAGCCGTTCCTGGGCGAACGACAGCGGCAGCTCGCCGTCGCGCGGCGCGGGCCGGACAGGCGGCAGCCGCAGGGCGCCGCCTGCGGCGAGGGTCCGCTCCACGGCCATCGCCAATCCGGCGACCGTCGGCGTCTCGAACAGCCGGCGCAGCCCCAGCTCCACCGAGAAGGCCTGGCGCAAGCGTGCCACCGCCTGCGCCGCGAGCAGCGAGTGGCCTCCCAGCTCGAAGAAGTCCTCCTCGCGCCCGATCCGCTCCCGGCCGAGCACCGACGCCAGCACCGACGCCACCACCTCTTCCATGGGCGTGCGCGGTGCCTGGAGGGTGGACGGCCGGTGCGGACGCTGCGGTCCCGGGCCCCGCACCGGAGCAGGCGCTCCCCGCTCCGTCATCAGCTCGGAGATCCGGCGCTTCGGATGCAGGGCGAACGTCGCGAGCAGCGCCTCCAGCCGGCGCAACAGCCGGTCCACGGTTACGGCTTCGAAGAGGTCGCTCCGGTATTCGAGGAAGAGATCCAGGAGCGGAGAGCGATCTACGGCGAGGAGCGTCAGGTCGAACTTCGACGAGCCGGACTCGATCGCCTCCGGCTCCAGCGCGAGGCTCCCCACGCAGTGCCCGGGTATGCCGGTCTGCAGGTTCAGCATGACCTGGAACAGCGGATTGCGCGACAGGCTGCGCTTCGGCTGCAGGTCTTCGACGACCTTCTCGAACGGCAGGTCCTGGTTGGAGTAGGCCTCCACCGCGAGGCGCCGCACGCCGGCCAGCAGCTCGCGGACCGTCGGATCGCCCGCGAGATCGATGCGCAGCACGAGCGTGTTGACGAAGAGCCCGACGAGGCTCTCGAGCTCCGGCCGGACGCGGTTTGCCGCGGGCACGCCGACCGGGATGTCGGACTGCCCGCTCTCCTCCCGCAGGAGCGCCGCGAAGCCGGCGAGGAGCACCATGAAGAGGCTCACCCTCTCCTCGCGCGCCTGCGCCCGCAGCCGGTGCGACAGCTCGGCGCTCAAGGCCAGCCTGCGCACCGCGCCCGCGGACGAGACCTCGGCGGGCTCGCGGTCGGCCGGCAGCTCCAGGGGCGGGACGCCCTCCAGGCGCTGCCGCCAGTACGCGAGCTGGTCCGCGAAATCCCCGTCCTCCAGGTGGCGCCGCTGCCAGACCGTATAGTCGGCATACTGGATCGGCAGCTCGGGGAGCGCGCCGGCCCCACCCGCTGCGATGTCAGCGTACAGCGATGCAATCTCGCCGACCAGCAGCTCGATGGAGTGGCCGTCCGCCGCGATGTGATGCACCACCAGCAGGAGCCCGTGATCCTGCGGCGACCGCCGCGCCAGGGTGGCCCGCAGCAACGACCCGCGCGTCAGATCAAACGGCCTCCTCGCCTCCTCCCGGACCATCTCCCGCCAGCGCTCCTCCTGCTCGGCCTCTGGCAGAGCCGAGAGGTCCACCCGATCCAGGATGAACGGGCCTGCGTCTCCCACCACTTGGCGCGGGCGCCCGTCAACCGCGGGGAAGGAGGTCCGCAACACCTCGTGACGCTGGACGATCCGGGCGAGAACCTGGAGCAAGGCCTCCGTATCCAGGTCTCCCCGGCAACGCAGGGCCAGCGGAATGTTGTAGAGGCCGGTCTCCGGCTCGAGCTGCTCCAGGAGCCAGAGCCGCTCCTGCGCGTAGGACAGCGGCAGGTCGCCGTCGCGGGGAGCGGGCTCGACAGGCGACAGCCGCAGCGCGTCGCCTGCGGCGAGCGCCGCCTCCACCGCCCCGGCCAGGCCCGCCACCGTCGGCGTGTCGAAGAGCTGCCGGAGTGTCAGCTCCACTGAGAACGCCTGCCGCAGGCGCGCCACCACGCGCGGCGCGAGCAGCGAGTGCCCTCCGAGCGCGAAGAAATCCTCCTCGCGACCCACCCGCTCCAGGCCCAACGCGCCCGCCATCACCGCGGCGACGACCTCTTCCACGGGCGTGCGCGGCGGCGCCGCAACGCCGGCGGCCGCGCCCCGCTCCGCCTCCTCGGGGGCAGGCAACCGCTTGCGGTCGAGCTTGCCGTTGGGGGTCAGCGGCAGCTCGTCCAGCATCACGAATGCGGACGGCACCATGTACTCGGGCAGGCGGCCGCGCAGGTGCTCGCGCAGCTCCCGCACCTCGACCGCCCGGTCCGGCACCACGTAGGCCACCAGGCGCTTGGAGCCCGCCCCGTCCTCCCGCGCCAGCACCGCGCAGGAGCGCACACCGGAGTGGTCCGCCAGCACCGCCTCCACCTCGCCCGGCTCGATGCGGAACCCCCGGATCTTGACTTGATGGTCCAGCCGCCCCAGGAACTCGAGCTCGCCGTCGGAGCGGTACCGCGCCAGGTCGCCTGTCCGGTACAGCCGCGCCCCAGGGACCCCGGAAAGGGCATCGGGCACGAACCGTTCGGCGGTCAGCTCCGGCCGCCCCAGGTAGCCCCGCGCCAGCCCCCGGCCGGTCAGGCAGAGCTCGCCGAGCGCTCCCATGGGCACTGGCTGCAGCTCCCGGTCGAGCAGGTAGACCCGCGTCGAGCCCACCGGCCGGCCGATGGTGACGGGCCGCTCCCTCGCCCCGTCCACCCGCGCCACCGTCGAGTAGGTCGTGTCCTCCGAGGGACCGTACAGGTTCAGCAGCCGGCGCACCGAGCCCGAGCCCAGCACCTGACGGGCCAGGTCCCGCCGCAGCGGCTCGCCCGCGAGGTTCACCGTCCTCAAGCCCGCCGGCACCCGTTCCAGCCGCACCAGCTCCGCCATGGCGGAGGGCACGGTGTTGAGGAGCGTCAGCTCCTCCGACCAGCCCGGCTCGGCCAGCTCCAGCACGTTCTCCACCACCACCACCCGGCCGCCGCACGACAGCGGCACGAACATCTCGTACACCGACAGATCGAAGCAGACCGACGTCGAAGCCAGCACTCCCGCCAGCTCGTCCGGCGCGAACGCCTGCCGGGACCACTCCACCAGCGCCGCGGCGCTGGCGTGCTCGATAGCCACGCCTTTCGGCCGGCCGGTCGAGCCCGAGGTGTAGATGACGTAGGCCAGGGACCGCTCGTCGCCCACGGGATCGAGCGCCTCGGCGCTCTCTCCCGTCACATCCAGCTCGTCGAGCCAGACAGGCCGCAGGCCCGGCAGCGCCGAGACCCGGTCGCGCCAGCGGCTCTCGGCGAGCAGCACCGGCAGGCCCGTGTCCTCCAGCACCAGCGTCACCCGTTCCCGCGGATAGGACGGGTCCAGGGGCACGTAGGCGCCGCCGGCCTTGAGCACCGCCAGCAGAGCGACCACCAGGTCCGCCGAGCGGCCCAGCAGCACCCCCACCGGCACCTCCGGCCCGACTCCGAGACGCCGCAGGTGGCGCGCCAGGCGGTTCGACCGCTCGTCCAGCCCCTGGTAGGTCAGCCTTACGCCGCCGCACACCAGTGCCTCGGCCCGCGGCGTGCGCGCGGCCTGCGCCGCGAACAGCCGATCCAGGCGCCGCGGGCCCTCACCCCGCATCCAGGTGTCGTTCCACTCCACCAGGACCTGGTGGCGCTCCGCCTCGCTCCAGGCCTCCAGCTCCGAGATGGGCCGTGCGGGATGCGACACCATCTCGCCCAGCACGATCTCCAGCCGGCGCGCCATCCGCTGGGCGGTCGTGCGGTCGAACAGGTCGGAGCTGTACTCCAGGTAGCCCGCGAGCCCCGCGCCTCCGTCCGCCAACGAGAGCAGGAGATCGAACTTCGCCGTCCCGGTGTCCGGCTCGGCGAGGCGCAGGCTCAAGCCGGGCAGATGGAAATCGAAAGGAATGTCCCCGGAGGCCAGCATCACCTGCGCCAGCGGCGGCCGGCCGGGGTCCCGGTCCGGCTCGAGAGCCGCCACGAGCTTTTCGAACGGCAGATCCTGATGCGCGAGCGCGTCGATCACCGCATCCCGCACGCGCGCCAGAAGCATCTCCGGCGCGGGATCGCCGGTGCCGTCGACGCGCACGATCACGGTGCCGGCGAAATAGCCGATCAGCGGCTCGAGCTCCGAGCGGTTGCGGTTCGCGACCGGGAACGCGATCGCGAAGTCCTCCGCTGCGCTGTGGCGCTGCAGGAAGACGGCGAACCCGGTCAGGAGCTTCATGAACGGCGTCGCGCGCTGGAGCTCGCCGAAGCGCCGCAGCGCCGCCGCGGCGCTCCGCGGGAGAGCGACCGGGACCCGGCTGCCCCGCGAGCTGGCCACGCGAGGCCGGGGGCGGTCCGCCGGCAGGTCGAGCGGGGGCAGATCCGCGAGACGGCTCTTCCAGTCGGCGACCCGGGTTTCGAGCGCCTCGCCCTGCAGCCGGCCGCGCTGCCAGACGGCGTAGTCCGAGTACTGCAACGGCAGATCGGGCAGCTCCGCCTCGCGGCCCGCGAGCGCCGCCGGGTAGAGCTTCGCCACCTCGCCGAGGAGCACCCGGACGGACTCGCCGTCCGCCACGATGTGGTGCAGGACGAAGAGGAGGACGTGATCGTCCGGAGCCGCGTGCAGCAGCCGGGTGCGCAGCAGGGGGCCCTGGGCGAGGTCAAAGCCGCGCCGGGACTCTTCGACCGTCCGCCTCTGCAGCTCGTCTTCGCGCGCGGCCCGCGGCAGGGATTGCAGATCGATCACGGGCAGCGCGGGCCCGAACGGCTCGTCGGCGATCTGGACCGGGCCCGCGTCGGTGTCCACGAAGGTCGTGCGCAGCGCCTCGTGGCGGCTCACCACCGCGGCCAGGGCGGCGGCGAGGGCCGCCGGGCTCAGCGGACCCTGCATCCGGACCGCTGCCGCGATGTTGTAGACCGGTGAGCCGGGCTGGAGCTGGTCGAGGAACCAGAGGCGCTCCTGGGCGAACGACAGCGGGCGGGGCGAGCCGTCTGCGGGCAGGGCCGGGATGCGCGCGGGCTCTCTGCGCTCGCGGCGGGATTCCATCCGCCGCAGCAGGATCTGCAGCCCCTCCGGCGAGGCCTCGCCGAGGCGGTTCGCCGGCTCACTCATGCACGGCCTCCAGGATCTCCTGCGTCGCGGCGATGCGGCTCAGGGCAGCCGTGAGCTCGCCCACGGAAGGCCCTTCGAACAGGGCGTGCAGCGGCACCTCCATGCCCAGCTCGTCGCGCACCCGCGAGACGAGCTGGGCCGCCAGGAGCGAGTTGCCCCCCAGCTCGAAGAAGCTGTCCTCCACGCTGACGCGGTCCAGCCGCAGAAGCTCCGCATAGACCTCCGCGAGGAGCTCCTCCACGGGATTGCGCGGCGCCACGAAGCCGTTGTCCGGGCGCGCGACACTGCCCGGATGGGGCAGCGCCCGCCGGTCGATCTTGCCGTTGCGGGTGAGGGGCAGGGCGTCGAGCCGCGCGAAGACCGCCGGGATCATGTAGTCAGGCAGCCGGGCCTTGAGGAAGGCTCGCAGATCCCCGGGAGCGCGACCCTCTTCCACGACCACCCATGCCACGAGCGCATCGCCGCGCACCTCGACCACCGCCTGCGCCACGTCTGGATGCTGGCGGAGAACGGCCTCGATCTCGCCGAGCTCGACACGGAAGCCGCGCAGCTTGACCTGATGATCGGCGCGGCCCAGGAACCGGAGGCAGCCGTCCGCGTGCCGCAGCACCCGGTCGCCCGTGCGGTAGATCCGCCGCCCTGGCCGGCCGCTCCAGGCGTCGGGCACGAAGCGCGCGGCGGTCAGGTCCGGCCGGCTCCGATAGCCGCGCGCCAGGCCGAGCCCGCCCACGCAGAGCTCGCCCGCGACGCCCGCCGGCACCGGGCCCAGGGCGCCGTCGAGCACATAGGCCCGGACGTTGTCGATCGGGAAGCCGATCGGAGGCGGTCCCGGCTCGCCGGCGCCGACGCCCGCGCAGGTCGAGACGACGCTGTTCTCCGTCGGGCCATAGTGATTGACGAGGCGGAACGGCAGACCGGCCGCGGGCGTTGCGCGCAGGCGGTCGCCGCCGGTGAGCAGGACGCGCAGCGGCGCGCCGGCCGGCCAGCGCTCCCGCAGCACGGCCTCGGCGAGCGGCGTCGGCAGGAAGCTCACGGTGATCCCCTCGCGGCTCAGCCAGCGCACGAGGTCGGCCGGCGAGCTGCGCACGGCCTCGTCCGGCAGGTGGAGGCTCGCTCCGGACGCCAGGCAGCTCCAGATCTCCCAGACCGCGGCGTCGAACCCGGGCGCCGCCAGATGGGTGGCCCGGTCATCAGGGGACATGCCGTAGGTCCTGAGATGCCAGAGCACCAGGTTGAGCAGCCCGCGATGCTCGGTCTCAACCCCCTTGGGCCGGCCGGTCGAGCCCGAGGTGTAGATGACGTAGGCCAGTTGGCCCGGATCGACGGGGATGCCTGGGTTCCAGTCCGGGCAGGCGGCGAGCTCCGCAAGCTCCAGGGGAAACGCGGAGACCGCGGGCGGAGCGATGCCGGCCGGGGCCGAAGGTCCGGCCAGCAGCAGCGCCGCCCTGGAATCTCGCACCATGAACGCCAGCCTCTCCTCCGGATTCGCGGGATCCAGAGGCAGGTAGGCCGCGCCCGCCTTGAGCACGGCGAGCTCGGCAGCCACCATGGCGGGCGAGCGTTCGGAGCAGACCGCCACGACGCTCTCCGGCCCGATCCCCAGCGCGAGCAGGTGATGCGCGAGACGGTTGGCGCGGCGGTTCAGCTCGGCATAGCTCAGGACGACGTCATCGGCGACGACGGCGGGGGCCGCCGGCGTCCGCTCCGCCCATTTCTCCACCCACGCGTGGACGACCGCATCGTCGGGCAGATCGGCGTCGGTGCAGTTGCAGTCGACCAGGAGCTGCCGGGCCTCGGCGTCAGTCACCAGCGGCAGGTCCGCCAAGGGCCGTGCGGGATCCATGGCCGCTGCCGCGAGCAGCGTCTGGAAGTGGTCGAGGAAGCGCCGTGCCGTGCCTTCGTCGAACAGGTCGGAGCCGTACTCCAGGGTGAGCTCCAGGCCGTCCTGCCGGTCTTCGGCAAAAAGCGTGAGGTCGAAGCGGGCGGCGCCGAGATCGACCGCCATCCGCTCCACCTGCAGGTCCGCGAGCCGCGGCGAAACCGCGGCGTGCTCCACCGCCAGGACCACCTGCACGAGGGGAGGCCGGCTCGTGTCCTGGGGCAGGCCGAGGCTCTCGACGAGCCTCTCGAACGGCAGCTCCTGGTGCGCGCAGGCCACGAGCGCCTCTTCGCGGACCCGTTGCAGCAGCTCCGTGAAGCCGGGCCGGCCGCCGAGCCCGATGCGCAGCGCCAGGACGTTGACGAAGCAGCCGACGAGGTCCTGCACCTCGGCCCGGCCGCGGTTCGCGACCGGCGAGCCAATCAGAAGATCCTCTTCACCAGTGTAGCGCCCGAGGAGGGCACCGAGCCCCGCGAGCACCGTCATGAACAGCGTGACCCCGTGCTCCCGGCCGACCTCGCGCAGCCCGTTCGGGAAGGCCGACCGGCAGGCGCTGCCGCGCAGGCTCTGCACCGCCGGACGCGGCCTGTCGAGCGGCAGCTCGAGCGCCGTCGGAGCCCCGGCCAGATGCTCCCGCCACCAGGCCAGGTCGGAATCGAGAGCAGGACCCGCGAGCCGGGTCCGCTGCCACAGGGCGAAGTCCGCGTACTGCACCGGCAGCTCGGCAAGCGGCGACGGGAGCCCGGCGGCAAAAGCCTCGTAGAGCGCTGACAGCTCGCGCAGCAGGATCTCGACCGACCATCCGTCGGCGACGACGTGGTGCATGGCGAGGAGCACGACATGCTCGTCCTCCGCCGTCCGGACGAACAGCGCCCGTAACGGCGCCGCCTGCGCGAGGTCGAACGGGCGGCGCGCTTCGACAGTCGACATGCGGAGGAGCTCGGCCACGCGGGTCGCCGGCGGGAGCGGCCTGAGGTCGAGAAAGGCCGGCTGCGGGCCGCCGGCCGGCCCGATCACCTGCCGCGCAGCGCCGCCGGTCTCCGGGAAACAGGTGCGCAGCGCCTCGTGACGGCGGACGATCTCGACGAGAGCCCTCTGTAGAGCGGCGGCGTCCAGCGGACCCGTGACGCGGATGGCGCCGGCCATGTTGTACGCCGGGCTCTCCGGCCGCATCCGGTGCAGGAACCAGAGGCGCTGCTGCGCGAACGAGAGCGGCAGGTCCCCGGTCCGCGGGGCCGGCAGGATGGGATCGAGGTCCAGGGGCGCGCGGAGCGCCTCGATGCGGCGGGCCAGGCCGGCGACCGTGGGCTCGGCGAGGACGGCCGCGAGCGGCAGCTCCACCTCGAGCTCCTGGCGCACCCGGGCCGCGAGGCGCAAGGCCAGCAGGGAGTGGCCGCCGAGATGGAAGAAGCTGTCGTTGCGCCCGATCGTTCCGGTTCCGAGCAGGTCGCTCCAGGCCTCCGCGAGCCACCGTTCGAGCGGCGACTGCGGCATGGCGGGCTCCTGCGCCGCCGCCTCGCGGGGAGGCGGCAGGGACCGGCGGTCGATCTTGCCGCTCGGAGTCTGCGGCAGGCTGCCGAGCACGACCCAGGCCGAGGGGAGCATGAACGACGGCAGCCGCCCCTGCAGGGCCTCGCGCAGCTCGCTGACCTCGGGAGCGCAGTCCCCGGCAGGCACCACATAGGCCACCAGCCGGCGGTCCCCGGGGCTGTCCTCGCGGACCAGCACGACTGCCTCGGCGACGGCCGGGTGCGCCTCGACCGCCGCCTCGACCTCCCCCAGCTCGATGCGGAAGCCGCGGATCTTGACTTGATGATCGATGCGGCCCAGGAACTCCAGCTCTCCGTCCGCCCGAAAGCGGCAGCGATCGCCGGTCCGGTAGAGACGGCCGCCCGGCTCGCCGCTGAACGGGTCCGGCACGAAGCGTTCCGCCGTGAGATCCGGCCGTCCCAGGTAACCTCGCGCCAGCCCCGCCCCGCCCAGGAAAAGCTGGCCTGGGACTGCGACCGGCAGCAGCTCCATCCGCGGGTCGACCACATAGGCCCGGGTACCCGTCACGGGCCGGCCGATGGAAGGCTGCCGATTCCCGTTCCACGGCACGAGCGCGAAGGTCGAGTAGGTCGTGGCCTCGCTGGGCCCATAGAGGTTGAAGAGCCGTTCCACGCTGCCGAGGCGCGCAATCTGCTCTGCGAGAGCGGACGGCAGCGGCTCGCCGGCGAGGTTCACAGCGCGCACCGAGCCCGGCAGTCCTGCGTTGCGGAGCACCTCCGCCAGCACCGACGGGACAGTGTTGACCAGCGACACGTCCGGGGGAGATGGAGCCGCGAGCCGCAGCGCGCTGTCCACCAGGACCACCGTCCCGCCCCAGCTCAGCGGGACGAAGATCTCGAAGACCGAGAGATCGAAGCAGACCGAGGTCGCCGCGAGCACCGCCCGCAGATCGGCCGCAGGGAAGACCTCGCTGGCCCAGTGGAGCAGGACGGCGGCGCTGCGGTGCTCGATCGCCACGCCCTTGGGCCGGCCGGTCGAGCCCGAGGTGTAGATGACGTAGGCCAGGTTGCGCTCCGCCGCGCTCCGGCGGAGGGGCTCGTCCCGCCGGCTCCCGATTTCCGCCGCATCCTCGTCGAGGAGGACCCGCCGCACGCCGGTGCCGCCGGTGGAGGCAGGCACCGCGGACGCGAGATCGGCCCGGGAGAGGAGCACCGGAGCTCCCGAATCCTCCAGGTAGTAGGCGAGCCGCGCGCCCGGGTAGGCCGGATCAAGCGGCACGTAGGCGCCGCCGGCCTTGAGCACTGCCAGGAGCCCGACCACCAGGTCCGGCGTGCGATCGAGGAGGACGCCGACCGGGATCTCCGGGCCGACGCCCAGGGCGCGCAGGTGGCGCGCCAGGCGGTTGGCCCGGGCGTCGAGCTCGACGTAGCTCAAAACGTAGTCGTCGCAGACAAGGGCGGGGGCCTCAGGCGTCCGCCGGACCTGCGCTTCGAACAGGCCGTCGATCCGGCGCGGCGCGGGAATCCCCGCCCACGTGGGGTTCCACTCGCCGACGAGCTGCGCGCGCTCGGCAGGGTCGAGCAGCGGCAGGTCCTGGAGCGGCCGGCCCGGATCCTCCAGGGCGCCGCGCACCAGCGTCTCATAATGCCGCAGCATCCTCTCGACCGTGGCGCCCTCGAACAGATCGGTGCTGAACTGGAGCGCCAGCAGCAGGCCACCGTCCAGCTCCGAAGCGGAGAGCGTGAGGTCGAGCTGCGCGGCCCGCTGTTCCAGGGGGAGCGCTTGCAGGGCGAGCGGCCCGACCCGCAGCACGGCCCCGGGCACGCCCGCCGCAAGCGCGCCGAGGCCCTGCTGATCGCGCAGCTGCGCCTGGTGGAGCACGAGCATCACCTGGAAAAGGGGGTTGCGGCTGGGCTCCCGTTCCGGGCAGAGACGCTCGACGATCCACGGGAACGGCAAATCCTGGTGCCGGAGCGCCTCCAGTACCTTGCGCCGCGCCTGATCGACCAGCGCCGTGAAGGCGAGGTCCGGGGAGAGCGCCGCCCGCAGGACCACCGGGTTCACGAAGTATCCGACCACGCCGGCCCACGCGGCCGAGGGGCGGCCCGCCGCGGGAGATCCGACCAGCAGGTCGTCTTCGCCAGTGTAGCGATGGAGCAGCGCCTGCAGGCCTGCCAGCAGCACGGCGAAGAGCGTCGCGCCGCGGCCGCGAGCCAGCGCCGCAAGCCCTTCGGCCGTGTCTGCGGCCAGCCAGTGCGACCGCGCCGCGCCGCGGAAGGTCTGCACCGGGGGCCGCGGACGGTCGACCGGCAGAGCCAGCTCCGGCAGATCTCCGCCGAGCTCCTGCCGCCAGTAGTCCCAATGCCGCTCGCCGCCGGAGCCGGCCAGCACCGCCTCCTGCCAGGCCACGAAGTCGCCGTAGGACAGCTCCGGCGCCGGGAGACCCGGCAACGGCGCATCGTCCTCGTCGCGGTAGAGCAATTCGAGCTCGCGCAGCAGCACCGCCATGGACCACAGATCGGCTGCGATGTGGTGGACCGCGAGCACCAGGCGCCGGTCGTCGCGGCCGGCCACCACGGCAACACGTAGCAGCGGCGGGCTCCCGAGGTCGAAGGGCCGCCAGGCCTCCCCGGCGAGATGGTCGCGAACCTGCTCCTCGCTCCAGTCCGGCGCCTCCACCCAGGAGAGACGGGACTCGGCCCTCTCGAGCACTCGCTGGACGGGCTCCCCGGATCGCTCCACGATCTCCGAGCGCAAGATCGGGTGCCGGTCCACGAGCGCCTGCAGCGCCCGCTGCAACGCCATCCGCGAGAGCGGACCGGAGACGCGCACCGCGGCGGCCAGGTTGTAGGAGGAGCTGTCAGGCGCCAGGCGGTGCAGGAACCAGAGGGCCCTCTGGCCCGCCGAGAGCGGATGCTCCCCGGAGCCGTCCGCCACGACGGAGAGGCCGGCGCGGGAGCCCTCCATCCCGTGAAGAACCACGGCGGCCAGGTCGGACAGACCCGGTGACTCGAGCACGTCGGCCACTCCGAGAGGCACGCCGAACGACTCCTCGATCCCGTTCCGGAGCTCCATCACCAGGAGGGAATCGAGGCCGAGCGCAGCGAGCGGCGCCGCGGTCGGGAGGCCTTCCGGGCCGGTCCCGAGCAGGCCGGCGATCCGCGAGCGCAGGTCCGTTTCCAGGAGCCGCGGTTGCTCGCCGCGGTCGGCCGCGAGGAGCATCTCGGCCGTGAGCCGCGGAGTGTCCGGAGCGCGCGAGCCATGGGCAGGCGCGTCCGGGCTCTCCCTGTCGCTCCAGATCACGGCGAGGTCCCCCGCCAGCCACCTCTCACGGCAGGCCCGCCGCTGGACCTTCCCGCTCGTCGTCTTGGGCAGTCCGCCGCGCCGGATGAGCACCACCTCGTGCAGGTGGATGTCGTGCTCGAGGGCCACGGCGGCGCGCAGCGCTCCGGCGGCCACGGCGGCATCCGCCTCGCGCCCGCGCTCCAGCTCGTGGACGATCACCGCGCGCTCCTCCCCGTCCACGCTCAGAGGGAAGGCCGCTCCACACCCGGGCCGCAGGGCCGGATGGCTGCGCTCGGCAGCGAGCTCGAGGTCCTGGGGGTAGTGGTTGCGCCCGCGCAGGATGAGGAGGTCCTTCAGGCGGCCGGTCACGAAGAGCTGGCCGTCGCGGACGAAACCGAGATCGCCCGTGCGCAGGAAACGCCGCTCCGGATCCTCCGGGAGCCGCGCGCCGAAGACCTCTTCGCTCTCCTCGCTCCGGCCCCAGTAGCCCGCGGCCACGCTGGGGCCCGAGACCCAGATCTCCCCCACCCGGTCCGGAGCGCTCCCGGCGATCCGCACCTCCTGCTCCCCCGCGATGCCGCCGCACCCCGCCAGCGTCGTGGTGGCACCGCCGGGCTGCGGCTCGGCGACTTCGCCGCGCGTCAGGGCCGCGGCATCCAGCACCAGAGCGGCCGGCTCGCCCGCGGCCCGGCTTCCGGACACCATCAGGGTCGCCTCGGCCAGGCCGTAGCACGGATGGAAGCTCTGCCGGCGGAAGCCGGAGGGGGCGAACGCCTCGGCGAACCGCCGCAGCGTGTCGCAGCGCACCGGTTCCGCGCCGTTGAAGGCCACCCTCCAGCTCGACAGGTCGAGCCCGGTCCGCTCCTCCACGGCGATCTTCCGCAGGCACAGGTCGTAGGCGAAGTCGGGTCCACCGCTCGTATCCGCGCGGTAGCGCGAGATGGCATCCAGCCAGCGCCGCGGCTTCTGGAGGAAGCTCGCGGGCGGCATGAGGATGCAGCCGGCGCCCGTGAACAGCGGCTGGAGCACGCCGCCGATCAGGCCCATGTCATGGTAGAGAGGCAGCCAGCTCACGACCAGGCTCTGCTCGTCCTGGGCGAAGGCCTCCTGGATCGCCCGCTCGTTGTGCACCAGGTTGGCGTGGGAGACCATCACCCCGCGCGGCGTAGAGGTCGAGCCCGAGGTGTACTGCAGGAAGGCGAGGTCGCCGCCGGCGCAGCCCGGGTCGCGCCAGTCCGCCCCCGCCTCGTCCGGGACCGCATCGGTGGCGAGGACCTGCGCGCCTCCTGCCGCCGAGGATGCCAGGCCGGCCCGCACCCGCGGCAGCAGGGACGAATCGGTGAGCACCCGGCGCGGACGCGCGTCGTCGATGATCGCGTGGAGACGCCCCAGGCCGCGGCTCGAGCCCGGGGGATAGGCCGGCACGGCGGCGGCGCCGGAATAGAGGCAGCCGCAGAACGCCGCCACGAACTCCAGGCCGGAGGGATAGAGGAGCAGCACCGGCTCCCGCTCGACGCCGCCTTGCTGCAGCTCGGCCGCAATGGCGCGGGCCCGCCGGTCGAGCTCCGCGAAACTCAGGCTGGCCGACTCTTCTTCACCATTCGCGAGAAAGGTGTAGGCCCGGGTCTCCGCGCACTCCTCCGCCCGGATCTGAAGAACCTCGACCAGGGAAGACGGCTGGGCCACAAAATCGCCTTTCACCTACGGATGTCGCTAGTCGTAGCGCATCGCCCGGACTGGTTCGACCCGGACGGCGCGAACGGCCGGCACGGAGCAGGCGAGCAGCGCCACTGTCGCCAGGAGCAGCGCCACCGCCGAGAAGGTAACGGGGTCGTACGGCTCGACCCCGAAGAGCAGGTGCGTGATCAGCTGGGTCAGCCCCAGCGCCCCCAGCACTCCGCCGGCGATCCCTGCCAGCACCGCCCCCATGCCTTGCCGGAGCACCAGGGAGAAGATGTCGCGGCGCTGGGCCCCGAGCGCCATGCGGATGCCGATCTCCTGGGTGTACTGGGCCACGTACTGTGAGATGACCCCGTAGATCCCCACCCCTGCGAGCAGCAAGGCGAGCAGGGCGAAGACGCCGAGCACCAGAACGGTGGCCTTCGGACCCTGCAGCAACGACGCGAAGATCTGCTCCATGGTGCCGACGTTCTCCACCGGCTGATCGGGGTCCAGGCCCTGGATCTCGCGCTGGATCGCCTGGACCGCCGCCGCCGGGTCGTTGGCGGCGCGGGCGACGAGAGTCATCGTATCTCCCGGCATCTGGGCTATGTCGTAGTAGATGGTCGGCCGCTCCTCCTCCCCAGGCGCCGCATAGCGGACGCTCCCGACCTGGCCGACGATGAGGACCCACGGACCCTGCGGGCCCTCCAGGCTGATGCGCTTGCCAACCGGGTTCTCGCCCGGCCAGTACTGGCGCGCCGACGCGGCGTCGATCACCGCCACCAGCGGGCTCGACGCGGTGTCGGAAGGACCGAAGATGCGCCCGCCCAGGAGCGGAATGCGCAGAGCCTCGAAGTACCCCTTGCTCACGCCGCGGAACGCCGCCGATGCGAGATCGCTCGGGCCGAGCGCCGGTCGCCCGTCGATATGGAAGGACGACGAGGTGCTCCGCTTGGTCAGCGGCGGATGGCTCACCCAGGCGGCGCGCTCGACGCCCGGGAGCCCCTCGACCCGCTCGACCGCCCGCTCGAAGAAGGAGAGTTGGCGCTCGGGGCTGGAGTACTTGGCCGCGGGCAGCGAAACGTCGAGCGTCACCAGGTGATCGGGGTTGAATCCGAGGTCGACCTTCTGCAGCCGGAACAGGCTGTTGGCCATGAGGCCGGCGCCGACGAGCAGGATGAGGGCCATGGCTACCTCGAAGGCGACGAGGGCCTTGCGCCCGCGCGAGCGGCCGAGGCTGTCGGTCGACCTCCCGCCCTCCTTGAGGACCGCGGTCAAATGCGGCGACGAGGCCCGCAGGGCCGGCACCAGGCCGAACGCGATGCCGGTCAGGATGCTCACCAGGAGCGTGAACAACAGAACCCGGCCGTCGATGGTGATCTCGCCCGAGACCGGGAGGGCTTCGAAGCCGAGCTTGACCAGCAGGTCCTTGGCGACGACTGCGAACAGGAGACCGAGCGCCGCGCCGAAGCCGGCCAGCAGGACACTCTCCACCAGCATCTGACGGACCAGGCGGCGCCGGTCGGCCCCCAGCGTGGAGCGGATCGCGATCTCCGCGCTACGCTCGGCGGCGCGGGCCAGGAGCAGGTTGGCGACGTTGGTGCAACTGATCAGCAGCAGGAATCCGACCGCGGCCATCAGCATCAACAGGAGGAGGCGGTAGCGGCCGAAGATCTGATCCTGGAGCGTGATCAGCGTGATGCCGTGGCTTTCGTTGGCTTTCGGATACGCTTTCTCGAGCTGGCTGGCCAGGCCGTCCATCTCGGCCCTCGCCTGGGACAGGCTCACGCCCGCCTTGAGCCGTCCCATGACCCCCAGGAAGCCATCCTCCCGCTTCTGGGAACGCTCTCCGACGAACAGTTGGAGCGGCACCCAAAGGTCCGTGCGCAGCATCCCCATGGGAGCATGGAAATCCTGCGGCAGCACCCCGGCGACAACCACCGGGAAGCCGTCGACCGTGAGCGTCTTGCCGACGATCCGGGGATCGCCTCCGAAGCGGCGCTGCCAGAACTCATGGCTGAGGACCGCGACGAGGCTCCCATCGGGACGGTCCTCGGCAGCCGTGAAGAAGCTGCCCAGGGCCGGCTTCAAGCGCAGGATGCCGAAGATCGGCGAAGACACCAGGGAGGCCCTCACCCGCTCCGGCCCCTGCGGACCCGTGATGGTGGCGACCTCCTGGTCGATGGCCGCAAGGCTCTCGAACGACTTCGCCTGGTCGCGCCAGTCGGCGAAATTGGGATAGGAGGCCGGGACCTGCAGCATGCCGGCCGGCACGACCTTCTCCCAGACCATGACCAGCCGGTCCGGCTCAGGGTACGGCAGGGGGCTCAGGAAGACGCCGTTGATCACGCTGAACAGCGCCGTGGCTCCGCCCAACCCCAACGCGAGCGTAACCACGGCTGCGAGCACGAAGCCCGGCCGCCTTGACCAGAGACGCAGCCCGAACCGGAAATCCTGAAACATCATGAGCTCCCTTAAGAGAGTACCTGCGCCTGCTTCTCCGGCTCCTGGCTGATCGGCTCCGCCATGCCCACGAGGATCTCCCGCGGGCCCGAGTAGGGAGCGCGGGCGTGGGCGACCAGCATGTTGTCGAGCATCAGGAGGTCGCCCTTCTGCCAGCGAAAGCTCACGGTCTCGCTGCGGTACGCCTCGCGCAGATGGTCCATCACCTCGGGCTCGATCGGCGTACCGTCGCCATAATAGGTATTCGCCGGCAGCTCCCCGTCCGCGAACTCCGTGAGCAGGGCTTCCCGCACCGACGGCTCCAGCGTTGAAACGTGGAAGAAGGTCGCATGATTGAACCAGATCGGCTCGCCCGTCTTCGGGTGCCGGGTGAGCGCGGAGCGGACCGCGCGCGTCCGCAGACGGCCCCCCTCCTTCCACTCGACCTGGATGCCCTTCTCCCGGCAGTGCTCCTCGACGGCCTGCTTGTCCGTGGTCTGGAACACGGTCGGCCAGGACAGCCCGAAGCCGTCGCCGAAGTTGCGGACATACATCCAGCGCCGCTCTGCGAACCGCTCCCGGATCTCGGGGGAGATCCGCGCCAGGACCCTGCGGCAGTCGGCGATGGGCGTCTCCCCGCCTTCCGGGGGCGCCTGCCGGCAGAGAAAGAAGATCTTCAACGGCCACTCCTTCTGATAGGAGTTCTCGTTGTGGAGGAAGATCGGCTGATCGGCGGGATAGTCCGTCGACGTGTAGATGTTTCCCTTCACCTGCGTCCGCGGCGAAGACCGCTCGCGGTACTCCAGCAGCTCGCCGGAAACCGCCCGGATCATCGCCGAGAGGTCTTCCGGGCCGTGCAGGTTGAAGCCGCGGAACAGGATCCCGCCATGCCGGAGGAGCTTCTCTTCCAGAATGCCGCGGTTGGACGCCGCCCAGGCCGCGAGGTCCACCCCCGGTGTCGCGGGCTCCACGAGCAGGGGGAGGTCGCCCGCCGGCAGCGCTGCGAAGCGGACGAGCGCCTCGCTCGAGACGGTGACCGCGCGCCGTCGGACCGCACCCAGGCTCTTGAGCGGCGGGGCTTCGGGATGGAGGCTTTCATCGGACATGCTCGGCTCCTCTACAGCAGGCTCGCCAGGATGGCTTCTTCAAGCGGAAGCGTCTCCTGTCATGGGGAAGAATGAATCGATCCGGATGCCCACGCCCGCGGCCCGGGCCCTGTCGACCACGAGCTGGCCGAGCGCGACGTCGAGGACTCCCAAGCCAAAGGGACTGAACACGGCGATCGAGCCGTCTCCGCGTCTTGCCGGCGCGCGATTGGCGAGGATGTCCGCCAGGGTGCAGCGGATGAAGCCCCGTCCGCCGGTGGCCTGCTCCGCCAGGTGCAGCGACGTTTGCGCCCGGCAGACGTGGTCCGGGTCGTCAACCACGTTGTCGCAGGCCAGGATCACCTCGGGTGCGAGATCGCGCAGCGACACGTGCAGGATCACCGCCCCGGGCCTGCAAGCCGCCAGATCCTGCACGTGCGGACGGATGGCCGTGGTCGCGAAGGAGACCAGGGGACAGGTGGACAGCACCTGCTCCAGGCTCTCCGCGACCCCGGCTTCGACGGCTCCGAGAGCTGCGCGGAGGTCGGCGGCGGCGCGCTCGGCGCGCCCGGCATCGAGGTCGTAGAGGAGGAACCGTCCGGCACCGCAGACGGCGCGCAGGAAGCGGGCGATGCCGGAGTTGATGAGCCCGGTGCCGATCAGCCCCACGCGCTCCGGGCTCTTCCCCTGGAGCAGCGTCCGGGCGGCGAGCGCGGCGCTCGCGGCGGTGCGGCTGGCGCTGATGAGCGAGCCCTCCAAAACCACCTCGGGAAAGCCGTCCTCGCAGTCGTTGAGCACCAGGATCGCCGAGGCGCGGGCCATGCCCCGCCGGACGTTGCCTGGGAACGACGAGATCCATTTCACGCCGGCGACGCCGAACCCGTCGCCGAGAAAAGCCGGCAGCGCGATGATGCGGTTGAGGTCGTCGTCCGGAAAGCGCAGGAACGTCGAGTGCGGCAGCGAGCTCTTGCCCCCGCCATGCGCGAGATAGGCCCGCCCGATCAGGGAGACGATCTCCTCCTCCCGGCCCGCGAGCAGGGCCTCCACCTCGCTGCCGCCCAGCATCAGAAGGCCGCGGCTCAAGCGGAGGCTCCCTCCCGCCAGAGGGAATGGACATCGCCCAGGTGCTCGCGCACCCAGTCGTCCGAGAACAGCGTCTCCAGGTAGCGCTCGCCGCGGTCGGGCAGGATCGCCACCGCCACGGCGCCCGCCGGGATACGCTCCGCGCAGGCGTCGACCGCCGCAAGCACGCCTCCCGAGGAGCCGCCGGCGAAGATCGCCTCCCGCTGCATCAGCCGGCGGCAGCCCACCACGCAGTCGAGATCCGTGACGTGCATGCACCCGCCGATCAACGAAGGATCGCAGAGCGGCGGCCGCAGGCCGGCTCCGAGACCGGGGATCATCCGCTGCCCTGGGACGCTGCCGAAGATCATGCTGCCATGGGCGTCGACCGCGATCACGCGGGTGTCGAGCCCGTGATCACGCACGTACTCGCAGCAGCCGCGCAGCGTGCCACAGGTGCTGGTCGGCACGAACAGGAAGTCGATCTTCCCGTCCAGCGCCGTCGCCACCTCGTGCATCGTCGAGTGGTAGTGGGCCTCCGAGTTGCGGGTGTTCGCGTACTGGTTCGGCCAGAAGGCACCGCCGATCATACCGAGCAGCTCCTGGACCCGCTTGAGCCGCGCCTGCAGGAACTCGCCGGATTCCGGATCGGGCTCCCGGACGAGGTCGATCTCCGCGCCGTAAACGCGCAGCACCTTGAGATTGGCCTCCGTCGTCTTGGGATCGACCACGCAGATGAAGCGCAGTCCGTGGTAGCGGCAGGCCTGCGCCAAGCCGATCCCCATGTTGCCGGAGCTGGATTCGATCACGACCGTCCCGGCGCGGAGTGCGCCCGCGCGCAGCGCATGCTCCACGATCCGGACCGCCGGACGGTCCTTGATGCTGCCGCCCGGGTTGAGGGCCTCCAATTTTGCGAAGAGCTGGAAGCGTGCCGAGGGAAGATACCGGCGCAGCCGGATGAGCGGCGTGTCGCCGACGGAATCGAGGATGCCGTCGCATACATGCCGAGTCACGGCCGAGGAATGCTCACCTCCCACTCGCATATCGGTCCAGGATTGTCTGACTGGCCCCCCCGGCAGGCTGTCGCCGGCCTCCAGAGAGAGGTGGGCATTCAGTTCTTCAGGGCTCTCTTCGTGAACCAGCTTCATAGTAGACACCAAGTGCAGAATGCGACCCGGACCGAGACACCAAGACAAGCATTGGCTCGCTTCGTTATTTTAAACAGTTCAAGGAACCGTAACGCTCGCGCTCGCTCTCGTATACGGAGCACCACCCGGAAATGTTTCCCATTGAAAACTGAAAGAATCCGGTAGCCAGTGCATCCGGTGAGATTTCTGCACGTCGTGTGGCTGTGGGTCCGCACTCCACCTCCTGGCCTCGCCTCAACAAGCACAAGGTCGCCGCTTCCAATTCCTTCGAGTGCAGTGCGGCTGTCCTTCGGCTGCTCGGATCGATACTATGGCACGACGATTTTGAAGATGTCAATAGTTCTTAGGTTGCGAGAAAAACCAGAGCTTTTGCTGAAAATTTAATAAATATATCCGTCCGCGTCCGGGCCTTCCGGGAGAGTTCCCGGACGATCCGGGCAACTGCCTGAACTTTCCGGGCAGTT
>DATLNC010000119.1:0-2146 GCA_035536935.1 Thermoanaerobaculia bacterium | reverse complement strand
CGGGCCGGAGCCGGTGTAGTCCGTGATCTGCTCGGTGCCGGGCGTCTCGGCGACGCGCTTGGGCATGACGAAGGGGACGTTCGAGGAGGGCTTGGCCAGCGAGAGCAGGACGAGGCCGTAGGGTTTGCTGAGGGTGAGGCGGAGGGTCTCGGAGTCGGTCGCGGCGATTTCCTGGACGTAGCTCATGAGCATCTGGCCCATGGTGTCGCGGGACGCCCAGCGCCGGATCGAGGCCACCGCGTCCTCGGCGGTGACGGAGGCACCGTCGTGGAACGTCAGGCCGTCGCGCAGGGTGAACGTGTAGGCGAGCTTGTCGTCGCTGACGGTCCAGCCCTCGACCATCTGCGGCTGGGGCTCGAACTTGTCGTCAAGCGCGAGAAGCGTGTCGTAGATCATGTATCCGTGGTTGCGGGTGATGTAGGCCGTGGTCCAGATCGGATCGACGATCTTCAGGTCCGAATGCATCACGGCGCGAAGCGTGGTCTCCGCCAGCACCTCGGATGCCGACGTCACCACTGCCGCGAGACTGGCCAAGCCGGCAAATAGCAGATTGCGCCAGGGCATCGTGTCTCGTCCTCCCGCGTCCGGTGCCGGCTTTGCGGGCCGGAACCTCTGGCTTGAGCTTTCCCGACGGTGCTCGGTCGACCGACCAAAGGCTGCCCTTCCGCCGCTGCTCAGTCAATCAGCTCGCATCGGGGCTCCAGGGCAAACGGATGAACGCGTGTTCATGCGCTCTGGCGGATGAGGCTCTCGAGGTAGACCGTGTTCCACCCCGCGCGCTTCCTGCGGTTCTTGAGCGAGGTTGTGGGCTTGGACTGGTGCAGCAGGTTCAGGGCCATGTGCCTGACCACGGCCATGTTCTCCGGCGCATGGCCGGTGCGCAGGCGTGAAAGATCGTCCTTGAAGACCACGTCCAGGACCCAGTGCAGGCGGTTCTCGATTCCCCAATGGCCGCGGACGGCACGGGCGAAGGTTGCCGCATCGAGCTTGGCCGAGCACAGGTAATAGCGCCGCTCGCGGGTGGCCCCGCCGTCGCGCTCGGTCTCCGCCTCGACCATCCCGATCATGGCGAGGCCGGGGAATGCGACCTCGCCCGGGTAGCGCCGGTCCGAGAACAGCCAGGCCACATCGTGGCAGACGGCGTGGCGGCGGACCTCGACCCGGCCGTGGTCGCCGTCGGTCGTCGTGCAGGTCTCGATGCTGCCCGGCGGCTGGTCGCCGAAGAAGGTCTCCACGTCCTTGAAGGTAGCCGGGCGGTTCGCCTTCAAGGCCAGGAGATAGTCGCCGCCACAGCGGAGGATGGTGCGGGCGATCTCGGTCTGGGTGCCGATGGCATCGATCGTGACCAGGCCCCCCTTGAGCGCCAGCCGCTCCAAGAGCAGCGGGATGGCGGTGATCTCGTTCGACTTGCCGCTCACCGCCTCCTGCCCGAGCACCAGGCGCTGGCGGCTTGCCCAAGCCGAGACCAGATGCAGAGGCTCGCGTCCCTTGCTCCGGGCATGGCTGCGACGGGAGGTCTTGCCGTCGATCGCGATCAGGTCCGGCTCCGTCTCGCGCAGGCCCTCGACCCAGCTCATGAAGCAGGCCTTGAACAGCGCAGGATCGAGCGCGGCCACCACCTCGCCCAGCGTGTCGTGACTGGGGATCCCGTGCCGGTAGGGCAGCAGCCGGCGTAGGAAGGCCAGCTGCTCGTTACCCCAGAGCTCCATCTCGATGAAGTCGTCAGCGCCTGCCAGGGTGGCGCCGAGCAGGAGAAGGAGGATTTCCGGCAAGGGATAGAGCACCTTGGCCGTCTGGCGAGGGTCCTCCAAGGCGGCGAAATGGTCGAGCAGGCTCGTACTGGCGGGACGGTCCATGGGCCTCTCCGAAGCTGGGAGCCCCACCAACCAGAACCGAGCACGCGCCGAAACTTACCAGTCGTTCATCCAATTGCCCTGGAGAACCGGAACCCGGCCGCTGGCGGGCACGTTGGGAGCGAAAGCCCCGCCGTCGCCGCGTTGCGAGCGGGCCTAGGGGTGAGTGTCAACCAGCGAGGCCGGAGGGAAGCCCGATGCAGGAGCCGCTCGAGATCGCGTTCCACAACCTGGAGCCGTCCGCGGCACTCGAGGCCGATATCAGAGAGCGGTTCGCCAAGCTGGAGAAGCTT
>DATLNC010000118.1:0-14901 GCA_035536935.1 Thermoanaerobaculia bacterium | reverse complement strand
GGTTCGCCGCCAGCACCTCGCGAAGGCGCTCCAGGCGCGACCGCTGCCAGCCGCCGCTGGCATGGTAGGTATCGACCACGTCGAGCGTGGCCCCGAGCGCCTCCAGTTTGGCCCGCGTCAGCCCATCGATGCGGGGGTCGGTCACGATGATCACCCGGTAGCCCTTGAGGGCTCCGACCCGGGCCAGCCCCTCGGCCATCGTGCCGGAGGAGCTCTCGACGATCGTCCCGCCGGGGCGCAGCTCACCGCAGGCCTCGGCCCGCTCGACGATCTCGCGCGCCACCCGGTCCTTCATGGCTCCGGGGAGCGCCAGCTCGAGCTTCCCCCAGAGGCGCGCCCCTCGCGCCGACACCGCCGATACTGCCGACACCGCCGACACGCCGCGCCCGCGCAGAGCCACGAGCGGGGAGTCCTGCATGAGCTCCAGGACAGAGGCCGCTTTCCTCATCCCTGTATCTCCATCAGAGAGCCCACGGCTGCGCCGAGACGCGCCTCGGCCCCTTCGAGCCCTCGCCGCCAGGCGGTGACGCGCGCGGCGAGGCCCTGGCGCGCTGCCTCCAGCTCCGCCAGTTGAGCCCGGACCGCTTCCGGTGCCGGGCCGCCTCCATGGCGGGAGGCCTGGACGCTGGCGAGCGGGTCGAGCGCGCGGGCGATCTCGCCTTCGACGAGGAGCACGTCGCGTCCGGCGACCTGCCGGAGAGCCTCCTGGAGACCTGCCCGGACCGCTGCGGCCGAGAGGGGCTTTCCAGGCTCCCCGGAGATGCCACGCTGGAGGAGAAGGCCCACCGCGTCATGCGCGGTCCGGAAGGGCAGCCCATGTCGCGCCACCAGATGGTCGGCCAGAGCGGTCATCGTCGTCTCCCCCTCTTTCAGGAACCCGAGCATCCGGCCGGAATCGACCTCGACTTCGCGCAGCATCAGCTCGGTCAGTCCGACCATGGTTCGCCCCGCCGCCAGCGCCGGCCAGAGATGGGAGGTCGCCTCCGAGCCGACCTCCACGCTGTTGCTGAAGGGGGTGTTCTTCAGGCCGAGCAGTGTCGCGGCCAGCGCCCCGGCGGGGCCCGCGGCCCGCCCGCGGATGTTCTCCAGCACGAAAGCGTTTCGCTTCTGAGGCATCATCGAGCTGGTGCTGACCATGTGGTCGGGCCAGCGCAGGAACCCGTAGGCGTGGCTGCCCCAGGTCTGCAGGTCGAACGACAGGCGCGTCAGGGTGGTCCCGACCATGGACAGCGCGGCGAGCACCTGCACGGCATAGTCCCGGGAGGCAACAGCGTCGAGCGAGTTTAGGATGACCCCGTCGAAACCCAGGAGAGAGGCCGTCAGCTCCTGATCGATGGCAAACGATGTGCCCAGGCCCGCGCCGGCTCCCAGCGGTGAACGGTTGACGGTGTCGAAGGCGCCGGCGAGCAGATCGAGCGAGCGCAGCAGCTCGGAGGCGACACCCGCGAGGTAATGCCCGAACGTCGTCGGCTGCGCCGGTTGGAAATGGGTGAAGCCGCTCATTGCCGTCCCTGCGTGGTCGCAGGCGAGCCCGAGCGCCGCGCCGACCAGCGCCCCACTGGCCTCGAGCAAGGCGAGCAGCTCGTTGCGCAGGCGCATCCGCGCGATCGTGGCATTGATGTCGTTGCGGCTGCGGGCGACGTGGGCGGCGCCGCCGACCTCCGGCCCAAGCCGATCGACGTAGTGGCGCTCGTAGACCATGTAGAGACCGCGATGGACCTGCGGCGGCTCGATCACCGGCTCCTCCGCCTGTCCGCGCGCTGCGAGCTCCCGGTTCACCCGCAGGAGGCCGGCCGCTGCCGCGCGCGGCAGAACACCGCGCTCCGCCAGCATCACCACATGGGCCGCATCGATCTGCAGGAGCCAGGGCAGGACCTCCGCCAGATCGCGCGCGAACTGGGGGTCATAGAGAAGGTCGAACAAAACAGGGTGGGGGTCCGCCGTCAGCCGGCCCATGCCCACCGTCCGGCCAGATTGCTTGAACACACTGTCGCTCAACGGGGCTCCTGCGTTTCATGTAGGGGCGGCCCTTGTGGCCGCCCTCCGGAAGGGCACCCACAAGAGGTGCCCCTACAGAGGGATACCACCCCCAGAAATTGCAGCAGGTTCAGATGGTTGACCGGGCTCGCCCCGAATCGGCCCTCGCGCGCCGATTCCTCGTCGAACCGGCTCACCCCGTCGCGGTCGCGGCCGTTCCAGATCACGAACGGCACTGGATGGACGGAATGGGCATCAGCCCGCACCGGTCCGAGGAGCAGGTTCGTGTAGTGGTCGGGCGCGACCATCAGGCCGCCCAGCTCCCCGGGACGAGACCGCAGGTATTCCACGACGGGGGTGAGGACATGCCGGTCGATGGCCTCGAGGCACTGGATCTTCAGCTCTCGATCGTGCATGTGGGCCGCCTCGTCGGGAGAGTTGATGTGGCAGACGACGAACGAGTAGCCCGCCTCGAGCAGCTCCAGGACCTTCGCCCCTTTGCCCGCATAATCGGTATCAGGGCGCCCGTTGCCTACCTCGAAGAAGTCGATGCCGCCCGCCTTGGCGATTCCCTTGAGGAAGTCCATGCACCCCACGATGGCGCACCGGCCCGTGAATCCCGTGCTGTCACGGAACGATGGCAGGGCGACGGAACGAGAGGCGCTCCAAGGGAAGATCATGTTGGCGGGTTCGCCGGCCAGCACCTCCGCGACGCGCACCAGATATCGGTTCAGGCAGGCGGCCACTGCCTCGCTGGCCACGTCCCGGCCGGCGATCAGCCGGCCGATTTCGAACTCGGTCCCCTCGTGGTCGTGCGGCTCCGGGCATACGAGGAGCGCCGGATCGATCCCGGCGTCCCGCAGCACCAGTGTGTTGCGGAAGTCGCAGTTGTGGTGCAGCTCGATTTCCGGGAGCTCGCGCCTGAGCACGGAGTTGACGCGCTCCACCAGCCGGACGGCCGTCTCGGTCTGGATGAAGCCGGCGTTGTAGCTGATCAGCCGGCGCTCCGCCATCTGGACGAAGTTGGCCCGCAAGACCAGGTCGGCGCGGCCAAGCTCGACGTCTGTCAGGGCCAGCAGCTCCCAGCTCGCGCGGCCGTGGCCCGCGTAGAGGTAGGGATCCCATCCCAGCATGCCGAGCTGCGCGACGATGCTCCCCCGGGGGAGGTCATCGTACAGTGTCTGCATGAGGCCGCAAACGCCCTCGGAAGCGAGCCAGTCCCAACAGGGTATCGAGGCTTCGGCGAGCGGAGAGAGGCCCGCGACCTGGTGCAGGTCCGCGGCCCCGTCCGGAATGATCAGGAGGTGCTTTCTTTCCGCGCTCAAAGTGGACACTCCAAGAAGCCGAACACCCGGATCGATGGGGATCGGAATAGCGCCGACTGGCTCCGGATGTCCGGCCGGCCGAGTTGCGGCGGCGGCGAGCTGGCTCAGGGGCCGACGGCGGCTGATTCTACTCGAAACCTCCCCACACATCCGCGGAGCCACCCGAGCCCCCTCCTTTGTCGCAGTGCTGGACTTCGTTGCGCCATGGATACCCTCCGCATCTCCAAACACGCGCGAGGCGTCGCAGAGAGCCCCTCCTTGTCGCAACGACTACGCTCTTTCCTGCAAACAGATAATGCCTGCGAACCAGCCAGCAGCCATCTGCGACAAAGAAGAAGAACCAAGGGCCTGATACAAGGAAACCAGTTACGCCGATCGAGATCAGTGCGACATTCCGCTTTACCGTAGCGACAAACTGAGAACGCTGTGCGACATTGACTTGCCTCTTGGAGGCACTCTGCGCCGTCACCGCTACATGAATTGAGAGCGTCACGAACCGCAGGGAGATCTCTGCGCCATTTGGCATCGTCATTCAAGCGAGGATGATTGGACGGACGGTTCGTTGTAGAGGGAAAGTCGCAATCCCTGCACGACGTGCTACATAGTGAGCGATCAGGTCAGTGCCATACAGGATCTTTGCTACAAGGATAGAGGTCTCTGCGACTGCTTTTGAGCTCGGGACCACAGGGAGGGCATATGATAAGGATCGCGCAACACATGCTACAATGTATAGGAACATTCGTTTCTCAATGGCTAGACAGCTCTCTGGCCGGGAGGATGAAATGACCCTGACGCTTGTAGCCTTGACCCTCGGTGCCTTGATGGGCGCACCCGAGCCTAAGCCTGCCGCTACTGTCCTGTTCGTCTGCGAGCACGGCTCTGCCAAGAGCGTGGTTGCTGCGGCCCACTTCAACCGGCTCGCGGCGACTCGAGGGCTCCCGTTCCGCGCCATCTCGCGAGGCACGGAGCCGGACTCCGAAATGGCTCCCGCGGCGGTCGAAGGCCTGCGCGGAGACGGGTTGAAGCCGGACGATCTGACTCCATCGAAGCTCGAGCAGGCGGACCTGGATGCCGCCGTCCGGGTCGTCACCTTCTGCTCCCTCCCGCCTGGGCTCCAGGCGAGGTCACCGATCGAACAGTGGGAGGTGCCCCCTGTCAGCACCGAGTACGCGGCCTCGCGAGAGGCTATGCGCCTGCAGATCGAGCGGCTCCTGCAAGAGCTGGCAGCGCCGGGTGCCCGGTGAGCGACCGAGAGGAGTTCGCCCGCACATTGCTTCTCACCGCAAGCGATGTCGCGGCGCTGCTCGACCTGCCCACTTGCCTCGCGGCGATTGCGGACGTTCTGCACCGTCACGCCGCCGGCGAAACGGTGCCGCCACGCGTCCTGGGACTGCGGGCGGCCGAAGGCGGACTTCACGTCAAGGGCGCCGGTTTGCTAGGCGCCGAGCCGCGCCTCGCGGTCAAGCTGAACGCCAACTTCCCTGCCAACCCGCAGCGCTTCGGGTTGCCGACGATCCAAGGCGTGCTGGTGCTTTTCGACGGCGCGAACGGCCGGCCGCTCGCGGTGCTCGACTCAATGATGATCACTGCCCTGCGTACGGCGGCGACGAGCGCTCTGGCGGCGCGGTACCTCGCGCGTCCCGACGCTGCCACCCTCACGATCTGCGGCTGTGGTCGACAGGGAGCGATTCACGCTCACGCGCTATGCATCGAGCTGCCCATCGCGCGGGTATTGCTCTGGGACTCCGATCCCGGCCGCGCCGACCGGCTGGCCGACGAGCTCGCACCGGAGCTCTCCGGTGTCGAGCTGCGGCGGGTGGATGATCTCGGGGAGGCCCTCGCCGAGACCGACGTCTGCGCGACCTGCACCCCCGCCCGCTCCTTCTTCATCCGCGCCGAAGACGTGCGGCCAGGGACCTTCATCGCCGCCGTGGGCGCGGACGATCAGGGCAAGCAGGAGTTGGACCCCCGCCTCGTCGCCCGTGCGACGCTCGTTGTCGACTCGCTCGCGCAGTGCGTCGAAATCGGAGAGCTCCAGCATGCGATCGCCCAGAGCCTGATCGCCCCCGACCAGGTCCATGCAGAGCTCGGCGACATCGTGAGCGGCGTGCGGCCGGGACGCAAAGCGAAAGAGGAGATCACCATCTTCGATTCCACCGGCACGGCCCTCCAGGACCTCGCTGCGGCGATTGCGGTGGAACAGCGGGCGCGAGCCGTCGGCGCCGGCACGGTGATCGACCTTGGTGCCTGAGGACCCTCAAAGGAGACCTCTTATGAAATGGATCACCCGCGTTTGAGGCCATCCTCCACAAGTACGGGCTGGCCGGCGATCCGGCGCTGGCGCTGCTCGGCAAGATCGTCAACGGCGCGGACACCGACAACCAGCTCTGGCGGCAGCCGGAGGGACCTGGCCTGGAAGCCATCGCCGAAGGCTTTTGCCATCTCGGCTTCCGCGACGACCACGAGATCAACCGCGCTGAGTGGATCATCTACGACGCCCTCTATGCCTACTGTCAGGAGATGATCCGGATCGGGGAGCCGGAAGGCTAATTCAAAGCGCGGTAGGTGCCCCCCACCCGCCAAGGCGGCCCTTCGCCCCCCTCGGCCACTCCCCCGTACAGACGGGCAGTGGAGGCTGTAGAGCCACGCCGGCATCTCTCAGCTTCGCTCGGCGAACCTCCGTATCCTTCACCACAGCTCAGCTCTGTTCCAGGGAAGTCACCGCACACTTCCTCTTGAGAGGCGGTCCTCTCCGGTCGTGGTGGCCGGTCCGGAATCGGTGCCAAGCGACTGTTCTGCCGTGCCCTTCGTGGACGAAGCCTACGAATGGCCTTCCGCTGATCGCCCTCTCCCAGCTCAACCGCGAGCTGACCCGCCGGAGCGATCCGCGTCCGCAACTCGCCGACCTCGCCGAATCCGACGCGATCGGGCAACACGCCGACCAGGTCGCCTTCGTCCACCGTCCCGAGGTGTTCGCACCTGAGGACGACACCCTCCGCGGCCTCGCGGAGATCATCGTCGCCAAGCACCGCCACGGCGAGACAGGCACCGTCGAGCTGATCTGGGCGGGCGCAACCACCTCCTTCCGCAACCGCCCGGAGCCGGAGGAGCCGATCTGATGCGCCTCCGTCCCGAGCAAGCACACGCGGTCCTCCCCCAGGTCGATCCAGGCCGGCTGCGTTCGGGCCTGTCTGTGGGGCTGCGCGACGGCGCTCTCCTCGCCTTGGTCGCCGCCGGCCTGAGCGCCGTAGAGATCGCCGGTCTGAAAGCCTCAGCAGTCACTATGGAGGGTTGCCGTCTCGTCGTCTCGGTCCGCCGCCACGGCGTCACCTGGACCGCGGTTCTGCCAACCGACCTCGGAGCCCGGCTGCTCGCCTGGCTCTCCGAGTGCCGCCTCTGGGCCGTGCCCGAGCCGGTTTTCCAGGGCATCCAGGGCCCCGCTCACCCCGATCGGTGTCCGCTCTCCGATGCCGAGCTCGACCGCCTCCGTCAGCAGCTCTACGGCCTCGCCGACATCGCCGTATCGTGCTATCTGACCAAGAGGGACAAGGCTGCTACCCTCCCGTCCAAGGAGCCTTCGGGATGACCTCTCTCCGGGCAATCATCTATTGTCGCGTCAGCAGCAAAGAGCAGACCCTCAACCTTTCCCTCCCTGTCCAGGAAGACCAGTGCCGAACCCTCTGCAGCCAGAACGGCTGGGAAGTTGAAAAGGTTTTCATGGAGCGGGGATCCGCCAAGACGGCCGACCGCACCGAGCTTCAGGCCGCGCTGACCTACCTGCGCGAGCAGAACAAGCGCTCCGAGCGAATCCACGTCTTCGTGGTCACAAACGTGGACCGGTTTGCCCGCGACTCGTTCGATCACGCGATCATCCGGCGGCACTTGGCCGGGCTCGGTGTCACGTTGAGGTCCGTGAGCCAGCCGATCGACGAGACGCCGGCCGGCAAGTTCATGGAAGGCATTTTCGCAGCCCTCTCGCAGCTCGACAATGAAGTTCGCGGCTGCCGGACGAAAGCCGGCATGCAGGAGGCCCTGCGCCGAGGCCAGTGGGTCTGGAAGCCGCCGCTGGGCTACCTGCTGGACGGCAAGACCCTGCAGCCCGATCCCGAGAGGGCACCGCTCGTGCGGCTCGGCTTCGAGCGCTTCGCTACGGGGCTCTACACTCGGGCGCAGGTTCTCGAAGATCTGACCACGCGAGGCCTCCGGACGCGGAAGGGACGCGAGCTGACGCCGCAGAGATGGGGAGAACTGCTCTCGAACCGGTTTTACATCGCGAGGATCTACCAGGCTGGCTGGGACATCGACACGGCCGGCAACTGGCCGCCGCTGGTCGAGGAAGACGTCTTCTGGCGCTGCCGGAGCCTCCTCCGCACCGATGGCCTGATTGTGGCCAAGGAGCGCAACAACCCGGACTTCCCGCTCCGCGGTTTCGTGACCTGCGGCCACTGCCGGAAGCCACTCACCGCTTCCTGGTCCCAAGGCAAGACGAGGCGCCACGCCTACTACCACTGTCCATCCAAGGCCCACTGCCGCCGGACGAACATCCCGCGGCAAGAGTTGGAGGCATGCTTCCTCGGCCTCCTCGAGAACCTCCGTCCCCGCCCCGAGCTCCTGGCCCTATTCCGGAGGATTGTCCTAGATGTTTGGGAAACCCGCAGGCAAGACATCGCGGCCCAGAGAGCCGCCGCCGAGCGCAATCTCGCCGAGCTGAAGCGCCGCAAAGACCAGCTCCTCGAAGCCTTCGTCTACGAGAAGGCCATCGACCAGCAGACCTACAAGGATCAGCTAGACAAGCTCAACGAGGGCCTCGCCCTGGCAGAACTCGAGCAACACGGGCAGAGGTTCGAAGAGCTCGATGTGGAAGCCGTGCTCGCCTTCGCGGAGCGAGTCTCCCTGAACGCCTCCCGGATGTGGCTCGAAGCCAACCTGGACCAGCGCCAGAGATTCCAGTCGCTCCTGTTCCCGGAAGTCTGCAAATCGAAAAAGGAGAGGTTCGAACTCCCGTGAGCCCCTCATTCTTCGAGACTTAGGGCACTTCGTACCCACCTATGAACGTTTGGTATCCCCAACGGGATTCGAACCCGTGTTGCCGCCTTGAAAGGGCGGAGTCCTAACCACTAGACGATGGGGACTTGGAGGGTTGCTCGATGTACGCCCGGGGGCTCTCCAGGTTGCGCGTCTCGGAGGCCGCCGGGCGGAAACGGGATCAAAAGACCTCGCCTCGAACATCCCTAGGTTATCACATCCACCAGCGATGGTACGGGAAACCGGTCGATCGGGGTGTTTGGATGCTCCACCGCTAGCTCCAGCACCGCCTCGAACTGGTCCAACAGCGCTTCCATCCGCGGACGGTCAAAGAGGTCTACGGCGTAGAGCAGGTTCAGCGCGAGGCCTTCGTCCGTCTCCGTTGCGTAGAGCGTGAAGTCGTACTTGGACCCGGACTCCCCTATCTCGATCCGCTCGACTTCGGTGCCGCCGGGGATCTCTCCCCCCATGCGCGGGAAGTTCATCACGTTCAGGGTCGCCTGGAAGATCGGGTAGTGCGAGGCCTCGCGCTTCAGCCCCATAGCCTCGATGAGCTGCTCGAAGGAGACTTCCTGGTGCGAGAAGGCGTCCAGAGCGGTCTGGCGGGCGCGCCTCAGCAGCTCCGCGAAGGTCGGTCGGCCCGCGAGGTTCACCCGCATGGGGAGCAGGTTCAGGAAAACGCCCAAGATGCCCTCGGATTCCTGCTGCTGGCGCCCCGCCAGCGGCGAGCCCAGTATCAGGTCGTCCTGCCCGCTCCAGTGGTGGACCAGCAGCGAGAGCCCGGCGAGCAGGACCATGTAGAGCGAGGCGCCTTCGGCGACCCCGAGGTCTCGGAGGAGGCCGGTCAGGTCCGGGGAGAGCGTGCGGTAGACCCAGGCGCCGCAGTGGCTCGCCTCGGCCGGACGCGGACGGTCCGTGGGGAAGCTCCAGAGCCGCGGCGCGCCTTCCAGCGTACGCCGCCACCAGTCGAGCCGCTCCCGGACCTCGGTCTCGGACATCCGCTCGCGCTGCCAGGCTGCCAGGTCCGGGTACTGTACCGGCAGCTCGGGCAGGGGCGAGGGCTCGCCCGCGGCGAAGGCCTGATAGAGCCGCAGGAGCTCGCTCACCAGCAGCGTCAGGGCCCAGCCGTCCATGACGATGTGGTGGCAGTCCAGGATCAGGACGTGGTCGTCGTGCGCGAGCCGCGCCAGCGCCACGCGGATCAGCGGCCCGTGAACGATGTCAAACGGCTGTTGTGTATCCTCTCTTACCAGCCGCAGGGCCTCGCCCTGGCGAAGGGGCCCAGGCAGGCCCAGGAGGTCGATCCGCGGCAGCGTCCACGGGGCGGGCGGATCGACCACTTGGACCGGGACGCCTTCTCTCTCCAGGAAGCGGGTGCGCAGGGAGTCGTGGCGGCGCAGGACTTCCTGGAAGCAGCGCTCCAGGACGCAGCTGTCGAGCGGCCCGCGGATGCGCAGCGGCGACGGCACGTTGTAGGCCGTGTTGCGGTTGCGGCCGAAGACCCAGAAGCGCTCCTGCGCGAAGGAGAGCGGCGCTTCCGTCCGCCGCTGCCGCATGGGGGCCGGCGCGGCGGCCGGGGCCTCTCGTTCGAGGGCCGTGGAGAGCTCGCCCAGGGTCGGCTGCTCGAACAGTCGACGCAGGGGGAAGTCGATGCCGGACGCGGCGCGAATGCGCGAGACGAGCTGCGTGGCGAGAAGGGAGTGGCCGCCGAGATCGAAGAAGTTGTCTTCCAGCCGGACCTCCTCAACGCCGAGAACTTCTTTCCAGAGCGCGGCCATCCGGATCTCGGCCGGAGCACGCGGCGGAGTGCCGTCCTCGGTGCGCGGCGGCTCCGGCTCGGGCAGGGCCGCGCGGTCTACCTTGCCGTTCGGGGTGACCGGCAGCTCGTCGAGGAGCACGAAAGCCGACGGCACCATGTAGTCCGGCAGCTCAGCCTGGACGAAGTGGCGCAGCTCGGGAGTCAGCCGCCGGGCCGTCTTCGCGGCGAGAGGATCGTTGGCGAAGGCGCTCCAGGGGAGGTCGGGCACCTCCGGCAGAGCGGTGTCCTCGGGGTGGGGGAACGGCGCCGCGCTCCCCCGCTTCCGCAGGAGCGCGCCGAAGCGGAAGGGCTCCGCGGGATCGAGGGTCAGCTCGACGTCGTAGCCGAGACGGTCGCCCAGGTGCCAGAGGTCTTCGGGATCGATCGAGGAGCCGGGCACGTCGATACCGAGGAGATCCAGGACGCTGGCCTCGGCCAGGCGGGCGTTCAGGAGGCCGGAGAGGACGAGGGTCTCGGGGGCCGCCGAGAGCCGGTCCTCGATTTCGGAGAGTGAAGACCCCTCCCCTACCCTCCCCTGCTTCGCAGGAGAGGGGGCCGGAGCCCCGATGTGAAGGACGACGTCGTACCGGAACCGCGTCAGCTCGTTGTGCCACCGCCCCCGCTTCACCCTCAGGTCCACCCGGCTCACGGACAGCCGCTTCGCCAAAGCCAGGAAGAACGCGGGATCGATGACCAGCTCCTCCTCGTCCGCCACCCGCCGTCTCACCCGATGCCGCAGCTCTTCGACCGTCCGCGAAGGCGGCGATTGGAACAGCTCGACGGAAGCGGCCATGGCTTCCAGGAGCGGCCGGCTTCGTACATCGCCCACGAAGACCGCCCCTCCCGGTGCCACGGCTCTTACAGCTCCTTCGAGGACGCGCGCCAGGTAGTCGATCCCGGGGAAGTACTGGGCCACGGAGTTGAGGATGACGAGGTCGGCTTCGCCGGGCTTCACGCCGGTCCAGTCGTCTGCCTCGGCCTGCCGGAGCGCGACCTGGGGCAACCCGTCCAATCGGCGGTGGATGCCTTCGAGCGCTACCCGGGAGAAGTCGGAGCCTATGTAGCTCTCGGTCTCCGGCGCCACGCGGAAGAGGAGAAGGCCTGTGCCGCAGCCGACCTCAACGACACGGCGGGGATGAAGGGCGAGAATCCTGTCCACCGTGCCCTCCACCCACTCGCGCATCTCTTGAGGGGGGATCGGCTGGCCGGTATAGCTGCTGTTCCAGCCCTCGATGTCGAACGTCGCATCTGACGCCTGGCTGCGGGCGTAGGTCTCGTCGTAGAGCGTCTGCCATTGAGCCACGTGTTCTGAGACCTCGCCCGTTTTTACCTGAGAACGTGCCTCGGGATGATGGACCACGTAGGCGGCCAGACGGTCGCCGCGCAGGGCGACGACGGCTTCGCGCACCGCCGGATGGCGCAGCAGCACGCTCTCGATCTCCCCCAGCTCGATGCGGAAGCCACGCAGCTTGACCTGGGTGTCCACCCGGCCGAGAAAGTCCAGCTCGCCGTCCGGCAGGAGGCGGACGAGGTCGCCCGTGCGATACAGCCGCCCGATTCCAAAGGGATCGGGCACGAAGCGCTCCGCGGTCAGATCCGGACGGCCCAGGTAGCCACGGGCCAGGCTGGCGCCGCCCAGGAGCAGCTCGCCGGGGGTGCCCATGGGCACGGGATCGAGCCGCGCATCGACCACGTAGGCGCGGGTGCCGTCGATCGGCCTTCCGATGGAGGGAGGGCGGCTCGCCAAGGGCTCGACCTCGGAGCGAGTTGCCACCACACTGCTCTCGGTCGGGCCGTAGTGGTTGACCAGTGCGAACGGGAGCGGCTTCCGGGGTGCTCTCTGAAGACGGTCGCCGCCAGTGAGCAGGGCACGAAGCCCCAGGCCCTCCGGCATCTCCAGGTCGATCACCTGCTCGGCCAGCGGTGTGGGCAGGAAGGCGATTGTGATTCCCTCCTGGACCATCCACTCCAGGAGGCGCTCGGGGTCGAGCCTGGCATCCTCGTCCGGGACGTGGAGACTCGCTCCCGCCGCGAGGTAGGGCCAGATCTCCCACACCGAGGCGTCGAAGGCCGGCGAGGCCACCAGCGTGGCCCGGTCGTCCGCGGTCACGCCGTAGGTACGCAGGTGCCAGCGAACCAGGCTCATCAGACCACCGTGCGGAACCTGCACGCCCTTCGGCCTGCCTGTCGATCCCGAGGTGTAGATGACGTAGGCGAGCCGGTCCGGGTCCACCGGCAGAGGGCGGATGGGAGCGGAGGCGGAGGGCTGGTCCAGACGGATCACTCGCGCGTCTCCCGCCCAGGAGGGGATGCCGTCCCCACGGACGAGCAGCGCGGGCATCCGGCTCTCGCGGGCGACGAAGGCCAGCCGGTCCTCGGGGTAGGAGGGATCGAGCGGCAGGTAGGCGCTGCCGGCCAGGAGCACCGCGAGTGCGCCGATGACCAGCTCCGGCGAGCGCTCCACACAGAGGCCGATTGGAGCGTCGAAGTCCAGAGACCGCAGCCCGGCCGCCAGACGGGAGGCCCGGTCCAGCAGCTCTCCGTAAGTCAGCACCGTGCCACCCTGAACGACGGCGGGCGCGTCAGGGTCGTGCGCGGCTACGAGCTCGACGATCCCTCCCTCCGGGACGGCGGTGTCGTTCCACTCCCTTAGAAGCTGGTGCCGCTCGGCCTCGGCGAGCAGAGGCAGCTCCGAGAGGCGCCTTGCGGGGTCGGCCATGGCGGCGCGGAGCAGGGTCTCGAGCTGGTCGACCAGCCGCCGCACCGTCGTGGCGTCGAACAGCTCCGTGCTGTAGGAAACCTGGGCGAGCAGGCCGCCCTCCACCTCCCAGCCATGCAGCTCCAAGTCGAAGCGGGTCGTGGTGGCCACGAGGTCCACGGGCGCCAGGGTGAGGCCGGGGAGGTCCATGCGGCCCAGAGGCGCGTTCTGCATGGCGCAGACGGCCTGGAAGAGCGGCGTCACCGCCAGGTGCCGCTCGGGCCGCAGCTCGTGCACCAGATGCTCGAACGGCAGGTCCTGGTGGGCGTAGGCCTCCAGCGTGCTCTTGCGTACCCGTGCCAGCATCTCTCCAAACGCAGGATCGCCGCTCAGGTCGCCGCGCATCACGAGGGTGTTCACGAAGAAGCCGATCAAGGGCTCGATCTCGGCCCGGTTGCGGTTCGCGATGGGCGAGCCGACCGTGAGGTCTTCCTGCCCGGAGAGCCGGCCGAGCAGGGCCTGGAACCCGGCGAGGAGGACCATGTACGGGGTCGCCTCGAAGCGCCGGGCGAGCTGCGTCATCTCGCGGCCGAAGCCGGGGCCGAACGGGAGGTTCAGGTGCGTGCCACGGTAGGTCTGCGCCGCGGAGCGCGGCCGGTCCGTGGGGAGGTCGAGCTGGGCGGGCGCGCCTGCCAAACGCTCCCGCCAGTAGGAGACCTGCCGCTCCAGAACCTCGCCCGTGAGCCAGCCCCTCTGCCAGACCGCGAAGTCGGCGTATTGGATGGGAAGCTCAGGGAGAGGCGAGCGGCCGTAGAGCGCCGTGATGTCGCGGACGAGCACGCCCAGGGACCAGCCGTCCGAGACGATGTGGTGCAGGGTGAGCAGCAGGACATGATCCGCCTCGCCGAGCCGCAGCAGCGCGGCATGCAGGACCGGGCCGCGCTGAAGGTCGAAGGGACGGTCGGCCTCCTGCCGGGCCAGGCGCTGCGACTCGGCGACCTGATCCTCCGCGGACAGGGCCGCAAGGTCCACGAGCGGCAGGGTCCATGGGCTCGGGGGCGTGATGACCTGGACCGGCTGGCCGTCACGCTCACCGAAGGTGGTGCGCAGGCTCTCGTGGCGGCGCACCACCTCGCCCAGGACCCGCTCCAGCGTGGCCGGCGACGCATCGCCCTGGATGCGCAGGGCGAGCGGCATGTTGTAGGCCGGGTTGCCCGGGGCCAGGCGGTCGAGGAACCAGAGCCGTTCCTGGGCATGAGAGGCAGGGACGGGATCGAGATCCCTGGCGCGGCGCGGGATGCGGTCCGGCGGGCTATCCTCGGGGCGGGCGCGCTCCTTGCGTTTGCGGAGCTGCTCGAAGAGGGCTGCCCGCTGCTCGCGGGAGAGGCCAGCCAGGCGGTCGGTCGTCACTGGTCTTCCCTCATCTCGGCCAGCAGGCTTTCCATCAGCTCGTCGTCCGCCTCTCCCAGCGCGCTCTCCACGATCGCGTCAGCCAGCCCGGCGAAGTGGGGAGTGTCGAAGACGAGCTGCAGCGGCACCTCGATTCCCCACCACGATTCGAGCCGCGACACGAACCGGGTGGCCAGGAGCGAGTGGCCGCCCAGGTCGAAGAAGTTGTCGAAGACGCCGATCCCGTCCGGCTCGCGCTCCAGCACCTCGGCGGCGGCCCCGACGAGGTTCGCCTCCAGCGGGTTGCGTGGCGGCACGCGTTCCCCGGCGGCGGGCCGAGCGGCGGCGGACGAGGGGATTGCGCGGTGCCTTTGCAGCGCTTCCGGCAGCTCCTCCAGCGGGGTCTCCGGCAAATCGGCCGCCAGGGTCAGCAGGGCCTCGACGTGGCGGATGAGGCTCGCCACGGTGTCCGCGTCGAACAGGTCAGTCGCCCACTCGACGTTGCCGGCGAGCCCGCCCTCCTCCTCGAACAAGGTCAGGGTGAGGTCGAACTTGGCGACAGTGCTGCCGGAAGCGAGGGGCTCCAGGAGGAGGCCGGGAAGCTCGACGCGGCGCTGCCGGACGTTCTGGACCGCGAGCACCACCTGGAATAGGGGGTGGCGCCCGCGGTCCCGGGGAGGCCGAAGCTC
>DATLNC010000117.1:0-33904 GCA_035536935.1 Thermoanaerobaculia bacterium | reverse complement strand
TGCGCTGCTGGATCCAGGTCGACTCGGGCGGCGTGGTCGGGCTGGCGCCCCGGCCCTTCTTGTACTTCTCGTCGTCCCAGACGAAGAACGTGGCCGAGTTCGATGCTCCGATCTGGCCGTTCAGCTTGAGGTTGCCCGCCTTGAGCTCGGTCTCGTCCTTGAAATCGCCGACGGTCAGCAGGTTCACCGTCGGCACGCTGTACGAGCCCCAGGCCCAGAGATGATCGCGGATGATCGGGCCGCCCAGCTCGAGGCCGTAGTCCTCCACCGCCACGATCCGGTTGCCCGCCGTGAACGACGGCTGCGCGTGGTTGTTGTTCCACGCCCCCGCCTGCCCCAGGTCGTCCTTGTCGACGTTCGAGTTGGCCACCAGGCTGTCGTCCGAATAGTAGTAATGCCCGCTCCCCCGCCAGCCGTTGGTACCCCGGCGGGTGACCATGTTCACCACCACGCCGCCGGTGGCGACCGACGCGTCATTGCCGCCCGTGCTCACCTGGATCTCCTCGAAGGCATCGAAGTCGAAGTAGCCCGGCGGCGAGCCCACCGAGGCCATGTCGGTGATCACCATGCCGTCCATCGACCAGACCGTCTGCTCGCTGGGCGCACCCGGGCCGACGAAGCGGATCTGCGTCCCGCTGAGGTTGCCGCCCACGTTGACCTTCTCCATGAGCACGCCGGGCGCGGTCTTGAGGATGGACCACGGGTCCCGGGTCGTGGGCACCCTCTCGAGCTCCGTGCGGGGGACGGCGGTGCCGGTCGAGAAGCGGTGCTCGTCGAGGAGCGGCGCCTCTCCACCCTGCACCGTGAGAGTCTCCGTGACCGCCGGGGAGAGGGCGACCTGGATCTCCGTGGTGCGTCCCACGCTGATGACGAGGCCGGGATACTCGACCGGCGAGAAGCCCTCCAGGCGGCTCTCCAGGTAGTACTCGCCGGGCGCCAGGCCCGGGAACCGGAACCGGCCCTGGTCGTCCGTGGTCTGCACCTGGGGCGCGCCGCCCCCCGAGAGCGTCACCGTGGCTCCCGGCAGAGGCCCACCCTGCGGATCGGCCACGGATCCGTAGAGGCTCCCGGTCTGGAGCTGCGCGCCGATGGGCACGGAGAAGACCGTGAGCAGCGCGACTGCGAGGACGAATAGGCGAAAACACTGGAAGAAACGCATCTCGCTCCTCCTTTTGCAAAGACCTGCGGGAATTCGATCAGCAACAGCGCAAAGTGCGTGCCGAAGAAAATCCGAAAGATTGCAGAAGGAGAGGAGAGGCGGGGCGTCATCCATGGAGGTCGAGCCCGTCCTGGCGAGAGTACGGAACCCTCACCCCCTGGCGCCCCTCTCCCGGGAGGGTGTGAGTGCGTGTGGGAGAGGGGACGGGGGTGAGGGTTACTGGCAGGCCGGCCAGACGAGCGGATGCATCTTCGCCGAGTGCTTCAGCCAGATGATGCCGTCGTAGGCCTTGTGCGGCTGGGCCTTCCAGGTGCCGATGGTGTAGGTTCCGCGCTTCAGGAAGCGGCTTTTAGTCGTGTCCACCAGCAGGGCATCCTTGCCGAGCTTGTCGAGCCGGTCCTCGATCGATCCGGCCGTCCGGTTCACGGGGCCGCAGAATCCGCCGGAGTCGACGTCCGTGTTGTAGGCAGCGAGGGCGAAGGTCACGTAATCCTTGCCCAGTGCCGCGGCCAGGTAGCTGCCCAGCGGCCGCTCGCCCGTGGGCAGGGGAACGCGGGCGACGTGCGAATTGTCGGCCCAGACCACCGTCTTGGCACCGGGGGCTCTCAGGGTCTGCATGGTGAAGAACGCATAAGCCATCCCCACGTCCCGCGCGCTATAGCCGGCCGCGAAGTCGTGGGCGATGATGAAGACCGATTCCTCCCACGCCCGCAGGCCGACCACCCGCAGCCGGGCCACCTCGAAATTCTCCACCGGTATCTGCCGCACGAGGTTGGCCCGGTTCTGGTCGAGATGCGCTTCGACCGCGTTCAACGCCTGGACGCAAGCGTCGTGGCGCGCCCGGGGGATCTGGCCGAAGGGAAAGGTGTCCGTCACCGCCTCGCAGAACCGGATGCCGGCGATCCACTCGTGATTCGCCCCGATGCCGATCCGGCCCAGGAATTCGATCAGCCTGACGCCGTCGTACCACGGCTGCTGGATGTCGAAGCCGAACAGGGTGAGCTTGTCCGCCGGATCGGGATGACCGCTGTTCCACTCGCACATCCACTGGACGAGATCGCCGTACTCGGTGCTCTGCCAGACGGGGATGTGCTGCCGGATGGCCGTCACCGGATCTCCCTCGCAGGTCTGGACATAGCGCGCCGCGACCTCCGCCCCCTCCCAGTAGCTCTCGATGGAAAAGGCGCGGAAGCCCATCTCCTCCACCAGGAAGCGGAAGATCCGGTGCTTCATGAGATAGAGGCCGCCCGACGTATGGTAGGACTCGCCCAGGCCGACCACCTTGGCCTCGCCGATCATCTGGCGCAACGCCTCCAGGTCCGCCGTGCTTTCGAGATTGGGATCGTTGCCGTCCAGCCGCCAGATCCCCGGCTTCACCAGATAGCCCGAGCCCTTGCGGGCCTCGTCGAAAACGAGATCCTGCGCCCCGGCGGCCGAAAAGGCCGACAGGATCGCGATCAGGGCTAGGGGGATGCACACCAGTGTCTTCATTCTCGGCCTCCGGATCTCCTACGGTCCCGTGAGTATGCGGCACGCGGGGTATTCAGGGGAAGGCGCCGTCCTTTCCGTTGATCTCACCAGAATGCATGCACGGGAGGACTGGATATGAGACTGCCTCGATTCTGCACCGCCCTGCTCCTGCTCTTGGGAGGGCTCGCTCCTCTGCACGCGGCGCAGCGGGTCGAGGGCTACGGACCCTGGCGTTCGGCGCTCAGCAAAGTCTATCGGCGCTCGCCGAAAGCTATCGGTGTCTCGCCGAAGTCTATCGGCGTGTCGTCGAAACCTCTCGGCGCCTCGACATACCCTATAGCCGGCTTCCCACAGCCTATCGGCGGCTTCCCCAAACCTATCGCCGTCTTCCACAACCTATCGGTGACTCCCCGATAGGTTCGCGGACACGCCGATAGACTCTGGCGAGACGCCCGATGAGTTTCGGCGCCAGGCCGACGCAGTTCGCCGTCACGGCAAAGTCCGTCGCGAGATGCCGCACTGACTTCCGAGGGTCAAGTCCCCTTCTTGCTGTAAACGTGGTTGGGGGTTGAGCCCGGGTTTTGTGTCACGGCAGGCGCGTGAGTGCGCCGGGCTTGCTGCTTGAGATCCTCTGCAAGTCGTTCCAGTTGATAGCGGGAAAAGGCGTCGATCTCGACTCCATGCCATCGTTCCGAAGCACGAATCAGGGCGGCATACATCAGCTTGAGCACGGGTCGTTCACCAAACAGGGTGCCGACGGCGCGGGTACGCCGGCGCTCCTCGAGGAAGAGCCGCTCCAGCAGGTTGGTTGTCCTTATGATCCGCCGGTGGGCAGGTGGACAGTGCAGGTGTGCGATACAGGCTTCGAAGTCTTCCTCAAAGCAGCGCACTGCCGTGGGATAACTCTTGGCGAACCGAGTCACGACATCCTCTCGTAGCGCCTGGGCAATGGCCGGGGATGGAGCCTGATAGGTTGCCTGGGTGGCCTGCTTGAACTCCTCTTGGACGGCCGCAGGCACTTTGCTCAACAGGTTCCTCATCTTGTGAGCCAGGCAGCGCTGACGCAACGAGTGCGGGAAGCACTCCTCGACGGCCCGGATCAGACCAGGGGCTCCATCGGTGACAACGAGCACCGGATCGCCCAAGCCGCGGCGCCTGAGATCCTCCAGGAATTGTCGGCAGCAATCCGTCGACTCCTTCGTCCCCGGAGCCAATTGAACCAATACTTTGCGCCCTGACCACGTGATGGCCCAAGCGCACAGAATGGCCTCTGACTTGGCTCCCGGTCGCAGGCGCTCGGCAATACCGTCGAGGAACAGGTAAAGCGGAGAGATGTCGCTCAAGTCGCGAGTGGCGAACTCCTCGTACTCCTGCCACAAGGCTTCGGTGATCTCGCTTACCGCTGTGCGTGACAGCAGACTGCCACCCTGATCGGTGCTGAAGATCTCCTCGATGTCCCGAGTCGAGCAGCCGCGGGCAAACATCTCCAAGGCCAGAGTCTCGAGTCCTTCTGTGCGGCCCTCCAGCAACTCGCGCAATTGCGACATCGAGCTCGCATCCACCTGACGCACCTGCGGAGCCTCATAGGAGACCTCCCCTTCCGAGGTCTTCAGACGAGCTCGACGGTAGCCGTTGCGGTAACCCTCCGAACCAGGCTCACGCCTCTGGTAGTAGCCGCGGCCCAGGAGGTCTCGAACCGCACCTTCAAGGGCCTCCTCCAGCACACGACGCACGCCCAGTCGAACCAGAGCCGTCTTCGGGTCCTCTGCCTCCGATGTCCCTTCTTTGACCAGCTTGTCGATCTCCTTCTTTGTCCGCTCAGACGGTGGTACCCTTTTCATCGGTTGAGCCCTCCTTTTTCTGTCAACCCGAGATTAACTCGGTTCGAGGGCTCAACCACCTTCCTTGTTTACAGCAATCCTAGGACACGACCGTGTCCCGGAAGTCAGTTCCGACCACCCCGGAAGTCATTTCCCTGAGCGGCGATGTTGCCGTCGGAGAGGTAGCTGCGGTACAGGCCGTCGGTGTAAACCTGCTCGCCGTGACAGCCCTGGCAGTTCGAAAGGGCGCCCCTGGCGAGCAGCTTCAATGGTTTACCCTCGAAGAGGAGGTACTCCCAGTCGCGGCCTTCCGGATTGGAGCCGGGCCCGCGCTTGACCATGAAGGCGACGGCCACCGGCTCGGAGGAGCCCTCGGCCAGCTTGACCTTGGCCACGACGGAACCCTCGGGATAGCGCTCCACCCGGGATTCGCGCATCAGCGGGGCGGCGTGGGAGCTGGCGAAGACCCGGATGTACCGGTCCTTCCCCTGGAGGCCGGCCGCCCCGGGATGGGGGAGCTCCCACCTGGGAGGAGGCGGCGCCACACAGAGACTCCAGGTCCTGGGCAGGACCTTGTGCGGACCGCTCGTGACCTCCTGCCAGGAGGAGTAGTCGCGAAGCTCCTTGAAGTCGGCGAGGCGCGGATGCGGGTCCGCCCAAAGGACAGCACAGACGGCGAGGGAAACGACGGCTGCGGCCGTTGTCTTCATGACGGAAAGTCTACGCTCACCGCCGCCCGCCCGCCATCCGCTCCGCCTCGGGCAGGCGCCGCAGCCGCAGCATGCTCATGATGCCGAAGACGGGACCCAGGGCGAGAATCATGAAAGCGCCCTCCCAGCCGATCCGATCCACCAGGGGCGGGATCATCCGGATCGTGAACAGAGTCAGGAGGAAGCCGAGGCTGGTCTGGAGGGTGAGGGCCGTGCCCATGTAGCGCGGATCGGCCAGCTCGCTGATCGCGGCGCTGAACTGAGCGCTGTCCGCCACCACCGCGAAGCCCCAGACCAGGCAGACGAGAGTCAGCGGCAGGGGACGGTCAAAGAGGAGGCCGGCGCCGAGCGCGCAGGCTCCGGAAATCGCCAGGCTCCAGACCGTGATCCGCGTGCGTCCCCACCGGTCGGCGAGGAGGCCGGCGAGCACGCTGCCGGCGGCTCCCATGGCCAGCACCCCGAAGCCGGCCAGCCGGGCGGACTCCGGCCTCAAGCCCGCGCGCTCGTAGCTCGCCAGCAGGAACAGCGGCACCCAGGCCCACATGGCGTAGAGCTCCCACATGTGGCCGAGGTAGCCGAAGTTGGCCAGCCGGGTCGGCCGGTCCGCGAAGGCACGCCCCGCGAAGCGCCAGTCGAAGGGCGGCGCCTTGCCCAGGAACGGGCCGGGCCGGGTCGCCACGGCCGCGATCCATCCGGCGGCCAGGCAGAGAACGGAGGTGGTCAGCAACACGCCGCGCCAGGGCGGCATCCCCCGGCTTCCGAGCGCGTTGAGCAGGTGGGGCATCCCCGATCCCAGGGTGATGGCGCCCACGAGCAGCCCGATCCCGAGCCCCCGGTCCTCCTTGCACCAGGAGGCCACCAGCTTCATCCCCGGAGGGTAGACGCCCGCCAGGGCAACTCCGGTCAGGAAGCGGAGGGCGAGGACGGCGCCCGGTCCTGTATCGAGAAGCGGGATGGCGGCGTTGGCGGCGGCGGCCAGCACGGCGCTGGCCGCGATCAGGCGCTGGGGAGGGAAGCGGTCCGCCAGGTTGAGGAGGGCGCTCAGCAGCGCTCCGGCCACGAATCCGACCTGGACGCTCATGGTCAGCCACGATTGCTGGGCGCCGGTGAGGCCCCATTCGGATGTGAGCTGCGGCACGACCGCGGAGGCGGAGAACCAGACCGACATGGCCAACAGCTCCGCCACGGCCAGGAGGCCGACGGTCCGCCACTTGCCGGAAGTCATCGTGGGGTGGCCACCCGGATCGAAAGCGTCTCCCCGATCCTGGGGGCACGGATGCGGCGGGTGCGCGTGCCGTCGAACGCCAGGAGGTGGACCCGCTCGTCGTCCAGATTGCGCGGGAAGCGGACGAGGAGCCCCATGGGGACGCCGTTGCGCGCCTGGTCCACCACCACTGTGAAGCCCTCGCGGGCGAAGTCCTCTCCCGCCCTGATGGCCGGGTCGCGCCGCACCAGCGCGGCGAGGCCCTGCGCGAAGTAGCCGGACAGGAATCCTTCCGGGGCGCGCAGGCGCACGGTGTCGGGATCGAGCCGGGTCATGTCGAAGCTCACGCTCTGGAAGGAGACGGGGAAGTAGTTCCCGACCCAGCGGCCGGTGAAGCGGTAGTCCTCGTAGGGGAGGAAGAGGCCGGTCCAGGAGCCCGGAGTGTTGATCAGGTAGACCTCGGACACTTCGCGGTCCTGCGGCCACTCGATCGACCGCCAGAGCGCCAGGCGGTTCTCCGGCCGGGAGGCGCGGACGAAATCCCGCAGCAGGTAGTTCCCGAGCAGCGGAGCGCCGATCCCATGCATCAGCAGCAGCACCCCCAGGGCGCCGCGCTTCGCTATGGAAGGCCTGTTCCGCAGCCGGCGCAACGTATCCGTGACGCCGAGCGCCAGCATGAGGGACACCGCGGCCGACGGCAGCATCAGCTTGTAGCTGAACGGCGGCACCATACAGAGGAACAGCATCGAGCCGAGGGACGCGGCCGCGGCGAAGCGCATCTCCGGGCGCCAGCGCAGGGAGGGGAGGAGGACCGCGGCCACGATGAGGAGCAGGGCCAGGCCGAGGGCCATGACCAGAGGCGAGTTGGCCTGGAAGATCTCCCCGGGGAGCACGGTCAGCGCGCCGATCAGATAACCGGGGAGGCGCTGGGTGAGGGCTGCCCGCAGGAAGTCCAGCGGCCGGTCGACCGGGTTCAGATACCAGCTCGAGCTGTAGGCGCCATAGCCGGCCGACACGTAGAAGACGAGATACCCGGCGGCGAGCAGGAAGAACGGCGAGGCGCAGGCGATCCGCAGCCGAGGCGGATCGTGGGAGAGGAAGACCTCGTAGGCCGCGATCCACACCAGGGTGAGCAGGGCCATCTCTCCCGCGGCCAGCCCCAGCGCCAGAGCCACCACGGCGAGCACGAGATTGCGCAGCCCTCCGCGATGGCGGAAGCGGTCGTAGAGCAGGATGCAGACGAGCGAGAAGAGGGTGTCGAGGAGCCCGTGCCGCCCGCTGATCCAGACCACGTTGTTCTGATGGGTGTCGCTGAGGACGAAGAACAGCCCTGCCAGGAGCAGGGCCGGGCGGGCGCCGGGAGCCGGCAGCAACCGCCGGTGAAGCTCCAGAGCCGCGGCGGCGAGCAGCAGCCAGAGCGCCAGGTTGGTCACGTGATAGCCGAAGGGGTCCGACCCTCCGAGGCGATGGTTGGCCAGCAGGGTCCAGGCGGTCAGCGGCCGGAACCAGCGCACGGACAGGTCGAGGTCGGCGAACCAGGTGAGCAGGTAGGGGGAGCCGATCCGCAGGTAGCTCCGGCCGGGCAGGCCCGTGTCCCACGACCAGAGATCGAGGCAGAGCTCGAGCGTGCTCCCGCCGTCCTGCCCGCGCGCGTGGGCGTCCAGGAGGGCCTGGTGCCAGAGGTCGTCGAAGTAGAAGCCGCCGGAGAGGCTGGGGAGGAGGAGCAGGAGCCCGAGGCTCAGGCAGATCGCCACCCGATGGCGGAGCACGGCGTCGTAGAGTCTGCGCAGGAAAGTCGCCATCGCCCGGGAACGGTCCCTGTGCGGACTATATATCGCGACTCTTTTGGGCGACTCTTTCTTGACCCTCTCGTGACAGGGAGATAACATTCGGTCGCGCTTCTCTCCGTCTTTGAAGTACCTCTTCAAGGGGGTCCCCAGATGTCCAAGTTGTTGCGATTCTGCATCGTCGTCACCCTGCTCTTCGCCTCATCCTCTCTCTACGCTCAGTCCCAGGCCACCACCGGCGTGATCGAAGGGACCGTCATGGATGAAGACGGCGGCGTCCTTCCGGGAGCGACGGTCGCGCTGCGCAATACCGCGACCAACTACGAGCAGGTGGTGACCACGGGCGCCGAGGGCCGCTTCCGCGGAGTCCTGCTGCCGCTCGGCCCCTACCGGATCACGGCGAGCCTCGACGGGTTCTCCACCCTGATTCGCGAGGGAATCGACCTCGCGGTCGGCCAGACGATCAACCTGCCCCTGGAGCTGAAGCGGGGGGTCGAGGACGAGATCACGGTCACCGGCGAGGCGCCGGTGATCGAGACCAGCCGCACCGAGGGGGCGGTCCGCATCGACAACCAGGCCATCGAGAACCTGCCCAACAACGGCCGCAACTTCCTCGACTACACCAAGCTCACGCCAGGCGTCACCATCGTGCAGGGACCCGACGGCGAAGAGTTGTCGATCAACGGCCAGAAGGGCATCGCCAACAACATCTCGGTGGACGGCGCCGACTTCAACAACCCCTTCTTCGGCGAGCAGCGCGGCGGCCAGCGGCCCCCCTTCACCTTCAACCTCGACGCGGTGCAGGAGGTGGTGGTGGTCGCCGACGGCGCCCCGGCCGAGTTCGGCCGCTCCTCGGGCGGCTTCGTCAACGTCATCACCAAGTCCGGGACCAACGAAATCAAGGGCAGCGGCCACGTCTTCTACATCGACGACAGCCTGTCGGAGACACCGAAGAACCCCGACGGCAGCAGCGCCGAGGAAGGCGACTTCGACCGCGCGCAGGGTGGCTTCACCCTCGGCGGCCCGCTGGTCGGGGACAAGGTCTTCTATTTCTTCGCCGCCGACGCGCAGCGCGCCACCCGCACCAAGCAGACCAATCCCAACCGCATGGACCCGCGGCTGGTGAGCTTCCTTGCCTCCATCGGCCTGCCCAACGAGAACGGGCCGATCGAGCGTACCGATGACGCCGAGGTGGCGCTGGCGAAGATCGACTGGCAGGCCGCCGCCAACCATCTCGTCACCTTCCGTTACAGCTACACCAACTCCGAACAGGTCAACGGCACCTTCGACGTCGATCAGTGGGGCCGCTCGGCCAACGGCATCGAGCAGGACTACTCCCACGGTGGCACCGCCACCGTGATCTCCACGCTGTCGAGCAACCTGCTCAACGAGGTGCGCGCCCAGTACGCCAAGGAGTGGCGGCCGCGGCCCTACGAGGGGCCGAACATTCCCGGCCAGGACCGGCCCTTCCCGGACACCGCCATCCTCTTCAACGACGACTTCACTCCCAACGGCGCCCGCTGGGGCATGCCGTTCTTCCTCCCCGTCGAGTACGACGACGACCGCAAGCAGCTGACCGAGAACCTCTCCTACCTGCGCAACAACCACTCCTTCAAGGCCGGGGTCGAGTACAACGAGGTCGCCTCGTCGCAGACCTTTGTCGGCTTCGCCAACGGCCGCTTCGTGTTCCTGACCACCAGCGACTTCATCAACTACGTCAACAGCAACGGTGCCACCGGCACTGTCCTGCTCTACTTGCAGCAGGCGGGCGTCGGCGACACCTCGGCCGAGGAGGCCGGGACGCAGACCATCCGCCAGCGCGAGCCGGCCGTCTACGTGCAAGACTCCTGGAAGCCGCGTTCGAACCTGACCATCGATTACGGCCTGCGCTGGGAGGCGCTCGACAATCCCGGCGTCCGCACGCCGCCGAGCGAGGTCTTCTTCGCTCCCTTCATCGGGCAGACCCGCAACGGCCAGGAATTCCCCTCCGACGGCGAGATTCCCGACGACTACGGGATGTGGCAGCCGCGCCTGGGGATCTCGTGGGCGCCCGGCGAAGCCGGCAAGTCCGTCGTCCGCGCCACGGCGGGCGTCTACCACGCCCGTCTCCCCGCCCTTAACCTCGCCTCCACGCGGTCGACCAACGGCAGCCTCGGCCAGACTCTCTTCCGCAACAGCGCCCTGATCCCCGTCCTGGGTCCGCCGCCGTCCTATACGCAGCTCCTCCAGGGTGGCGCCGTGTTCTTCCCCGATGTCTTCGTCTACGACAAGGACTGGCAGACCCCGCAAACCATCGCGACCAGCCTCTCTTACGAGCGCGAGGTGATGCCGGACGTGGCGTTGCTCGTCAAGCTCAACTACGCGAAGACCGACCACATCACGCGTTTTACCAATCGCAACGATCCCCTCCTCGGCAGCCCCTGGAGCAGCGGCCTGCCGCCGGGCGGCATCAACGGCCTCACCACGCTCACCACGGTCGAGTCGACGGCGAAAAGCCGCTATAGCGGCATCACCGTTGGCGCCGACAAGCGGCTGACCAACAATTACGCCTACCAGCTCTATTACACGTACTCGAAGGACAAGTCGGACGACGACAACGAGCGGGACCCGTTCACCTTCCGTTATGCCGACGTCACCCAGCTCGACCGCGAGTTCGGCTACTCCGACCGGGACCAGCGGCATCGCGTGAATGCCTGGGGGTTCTTCCGGCTGCCCGCCGGCCTCGACCTCAACCTGCGCTACGCCTACCGCTCGGCGCAGCCGAAGTCGATCAAGGCCGACGGCACCGACGCCGCGACGCCCCAGGACCGCTGCTCGGCGCGGACCGCAAGCGGCGCCTGCGCGCCCGGTTCGTTCGTGACGCGCCGCAACCTGGGACGGAAGGACAACGAGTTCAACTCGCTCGACCTCAGACTGTCGCGGGAATTCTCCCTCGGTAACATGACGCTGGAGCCTGTCCTCGAGGTCTTCAACGTCTTCAACGAGGCGAACTTCCTGCGCCCGCAGGTCACCGAGCTCGCCTTCAACTTCGACGGCACGGTGCGCAGCGGCGCCGGCGACCCGCGGCAGGTGCAGTTGGGTGTGCGGGTGCTGTTCTAGATCGCGGGCTTCAGGGGGCGCAGCTTGCTGCGCCCCTATTTGAACACCTGGAAAAACCGCTCGAACAGCTTCTTCACTCCCGGGGTCAGCTTGGTGCGGCGCCACTGGTCGGCGGCTTTCTTGATGACTTCGCCCTGGGTGGGGTAGGGGTGAATGACGCTCGCGATCTTGCCTAATCCAATACCGTGGGTGATGGCCAGGCAGAGCTCACCGATCATGTCTCCGGCATGGTCGGCCACCAGCGTGGCGCCGAGGATGCGGTCCTTGCCCTTTTCCAGATGGATACGCAGGAAGCCCTCGTCGGCGCCGTCCAGGATGGCTCGATCCACCGAGGAGAGGGGAACGGTCAGGGTGTCCACGGCAATCCCTCGTTCCTTCGCGTCCTTCTCATAGAGGCCCACGTGGGCGATCTCGGGGGTGGTGTAGGTACACCAGGGGATCTTAAGGGCGCTCGCCTTTGAGCGTCCGAAGAAGAGGGCGTTCTGGATCACGATCCTCGCCTGGGCATCGGCGAGGTGGGTGAAGTGGAATCGCGAGGCCACGTCTCCGCAGGCGAAAACGTTCTTGTTGCTGGTGCGGAGGTTGTCGTCCACCTCGACGCCCCGTTTGGTGTACTTGACCCCGGCGGCTTCGAGTCCCAGCCCTTCGACGTTCGGAGCCCGGCCGGCCGCGACCAGGATCTTGTCGGCGGCGATCTCTCGGTTACCCTCGATGACTACCGCTCCCAGCCGGGCCTCCAGGATCTTCGTGTTGAACTCGAAGCGGACGCCGTCCCGCTGCATGGCTTGCTGAACCACCTCGGCGGCATCGGCATCCTCCCGGATCAGGACATGGCCGTCCTTGTCGAGCAGGGTGACCTGGCTTCCGAAGCGGGCGAAGGTCTGGGCCAGCTCGCAGCCGATCGGGCCGCCGCCGATGACCACCAGACGGGGGGGCAGCTCGGTCAAATTGAAAATCGTCTCGTTCGTGAAGTAACCCGCCTCGGCCAAACCCGGAATCGGAGGCACGGCGGCGCGCGCGCCGGTGGCGATCACCGCGCGGCGGAAGCGGAGGCGCTTGCCTCCGACCTCGATCGCGTGCGGCCCGACGAACTTGCCCTCCCCGAGGAAGACGTCGATCCCCAGGCTGCGGAAACGCGTCGCGCTGTCATGGACGCTGATTCCGGCTCGCAGCCTGCGCATCCTTTCCATGGCGGCTCCGAAATTTCCCGAGCCATCGGTCGTCCGGGGTCCGCCGAACCGCTCGGCCGCCTGACGGGCATCCTGCCAGGCACGGGAGGCGCGGATGATTCCCTTGGAAGGGACGCAGCCGACGTTCAGGCAGTCTCCACCCATCAAATGGCGCTCGATGATGGCCACTCGGGCACCGAGGCCCGCCGCCCCGGCCGCCGAAACCAGCCCGGCCGTGCCCGCTCCGATCACGACCATGTGGTAGCGCTCCGCGGGCTCGGGATTGACCCAGTCTGTCGGATGGACGTTCGCGATCAGGCGCAGGTTGTGCTCGTCCCTCGGCTCGATCATTCGATCTCCTGGCGCAGCGCCCGTCCGGCCAGCCGGGTCACGAAGGTGGTGACCACGATCGTAGCGAGGAGGCCCAGGCCGAGCACGATCCAATCCCCGGTCCCCTTCTCGGTCTTTCCCCCCACGGCTGATGCGAGGCTCCCGGCCGCGGCCCCATAGTAGACATAGAGAAGCGTACCCGGGAGCATGGCGGCCGATGCCGCGAAGTAGTGGAGGAAGCGGACCTTGGTCAGCCCCAGCGAGTAATTGAGGAGATTGAACGGGAAGATCGGGGAGAGCCGGAGCAGCGCCACGATCTTGAAGCCCTCGCGGCCGACAGCCCGGTCGATGGCCGCGAAGCGCGGGTTGCCCGTAATCCGGCGCTCGATGGCACCGCGGGCGAGGTAGCGCGCGATCAGGAAGGCAGCCGAAGCCCCGAGCGTGGCGCCGACGAGCGTGTAGAGGGTCCCTTCGAGCACACCGAAGATGGCGCCGGCTGCCAGTGTGAGCACCGATCCCGGGATGAAGGCGACGGTCGCGACGGCATAGCCCAGGATGAAGACCACGGGTCCCCAGAAGCCGAGCCCTTCGACCCAGGCAGCGAACTGCGGCACGTAGGCAGCGGCCCGGCGCCCTCCCAGGATCAGGAGGGCGACCACAATCAGGCCGGTCACGATGTAGGCGGCGAGTTTCCCCCGGTTCAAGCGCGCTCCTCTCAGGGACAGGCGGCGTTCTTGAACACTACGTCGGAGCCCGTCCTCTCGGATGGGCCGGAGCGCCTAGGCCGTTGCCCAGACGGCGGCCGCCACCAGCATGCCGCTCATGCCGACGAACATGGTCCCGACCGCGGCCAGGTTCCCCCACCAGGTACCTTCCTTGGCGGTCTTGCCGAGGAGCAACAGACCGCCGCAGCAGACGATGAGGTGGACGACCATCAGGCCCATGGCGAGACGGGGCAGCGCGATGGTTGCGCCGGCAAGGATGATACCGACGACGAGCGCTCCGATCGCGTAGTAGTCCCAGCGAGTCGGGCGCGGTAGATCCGGCAACTTGAGCGATGGCAGCTTCAAGGCTTCCATGCCTCCTCCAATAGATTCGTGAGCCGGGCGGGATGGTAGCACGGGCACAAATCCGCGCCAAGCGGCAGGAGGGGGCCTTTACTGATGTTCCGGCCTGAGTAAATCCAGAACCGTCTTGACCGGCGCGAACGTCTCGTCCGGCACCTCCACGAAGACCGTGTTCCAGCCCGCCATGGCCCCGTTCCAGAGGCCGGGACGCTCCAGCGCCTTGAGCGGACGCCCTTCGTGCGACTTGCTGGAGATGAAGACGGTCGCGGGGTCCACGAATCGGTGGAGGTCGTACGGCGCGCCGTTGCGGTCGCGCAGGGCGCAGACCACGTCCACCGGGTTGAAGTGGGTGGACCCGGCCAGCATCTCCTGCCGCACCTTGGGATCGATCTGCGAGCTCTCCACGATCTGGAGCGAGAGAGTCCCGCGCTCGTCTTCTACCCAGAACGGCCCTCCCCCGGGCTCACCCTGGTTGCGGACCACGCCGCAGACCCGCAGCGGGCGGTTCAGGGCCTCGATCACAAACTGCCGCCGGGCTTCTCCCTCCAATCCAGCGGGGATCGGACGCGAAAGCTCCTCTTCAACCAGCTTGGATGCCTCTTCGAGAGCGGCCGGGTCCGCCTCGAGCCGTTCCTGAACCCGGAAGATCCGCTCCTGGATGGCCAGGAGGTAGCCGGAGAGCGCCTTTTTCCAACCATTCACCGCGGGCTTGCGGTTGTCCGGCACTACGTTGTCGACGTTCTTGAGCAGGACGATGTCCCATCCGAGGCCTGCCAGGTTGTCCAGGAGAGCGCCGTGGCCGCCAGGCCGGAAGAGGAGAGTGCCATCGTCCTGCCGGAACGGGCGGTTCTCCGGGTCGACCGCGATCGTGTCGGTCGAACGCTGCTGATGGGAGAAGCTGACGTCGAAGCGGCAGTTGTACTTCGCTTCGTAGCGGCCCCGGACCTCCTCCAGCAATGCCTCGAACCGTTCGCGGTGCTGCGGCGAGACCGTGAAGTGCAGGCGGCAGTTGCCGTCCGCGTCGCGGGTCACGTCCGCCGCTCCCACCAGGTGCTCCTCGAAAGGAGTGCGCGGCCCGTCGGGATAGCGGTGGAATTTGAGCAGCCCCTTGGGCAGCTCGGCGTAGCTCAGACCCTTCTCCGTGAGGAGGTGCTCGAGGATCTCGCGCCGGTCTGCCGTCTGGATATCGGCGAGGTCCTCATAGAAAGCGAAACGGGGAAGGTTCTCCAGAAAGGTGCGGACCTCGGGGGGCGGTGGGCCCTGGGCGCCGTCGTTCAGGTCCGCGATCAGCTCCTTGAACATCCGCGTGGCAGCGCCGGAGGCCGGGACGAACTTGGCGAGCCTCCCCTGGCGGACGGCCTCCTCGAAGCGGGCCAGGAGCCAGGGCTCGGCCGCCTTGGGGAGCGTGCGGATACCGTCACCCACGCGGCAGGCGCGCAGCACACGGGTGAACGGGGGCGGATTGCGGAACAGCTCGATCTGCCGGAGGGCCTCCGCCGGGGCGATGCCCAGCTCGGCCATCTGGCTCAGGTCGGCGGTGGAGAAGGGGTCGGGCACGGAAGAGACCGGGGGCTCCTCAAGGAGGATTTTCTCATCCATGGCCACGAAGGATTTGCAAGATCGCTTCCAGTGCCGGAGCGTCGCGGTCCTTCGGACTCAGGAGCGGCTCCGTGTCTGGCGGCAGGGGCCAGTCGATCCCGATCGCCGGATCGTTCCAGGCGATTCCGATCTCGTCGTCCCCACGGTAGAAATCGGTGCACTTGTACAGCACGTGCGCGGTGTCGCTGAGCACGCAGAAGCCATGGGCGAAGCCGGGCGGGATCCAGAGCTGCCGGAAGTTCTCGTCCGAGAGCCGCTCGCCTACCCACTGCCCAACAGTGGGGGAGTCGGGCCGGATGTCGACCGCCACGTCGAAGATCTCGCCCTGGACTGCCCGCACGAGCTTGCCCTGCGGGTGACGGAGCTGGGCGTGCAGACCACGCAGGGTCCAGTGGATCGAGTACGAGTGGTTGTCCTGGACGAAGAGGTGCGGGATGCCTCCCTTGGCGTACTTCTGCTGATGGTACGTCTCCAGGAAGAAGCCGCGATCGTCCTGGAAAACCCTGGGCTCGACGAGGATCACCCCCTTGAGAGCGGTAGGCAGGAACTTCATGCTTTGAGCAGTCCGAGCCGTTCGCGATCGTACTTGCCGGACTGAACGGCTTCGCACCAGGCGCGGTTCTGGAGGTACCAGCGGACCGTGGCGCGCAGTCCGGACTCGAAGCTCTGCCGGGGCTCCCAGCCGAGCTCGGTCCGGGCCTTCTCGTCGTCGATGGCATAGCGCCGGTCGTGGCCGGGCCGGTCCGCGACGAAGGTCTTGAGCTCCTTGTAGGAGCTGGCCGCCGGGCGTTCGGCTTCGAGGATCTCGCAGAGGGCGTCCACGATCTGAAGGTTCGTCCGCTCGCTGCGGCCTCCCAGGTTGTACTTCTCGCCGGGCCGGCCCTTCTGCAGCGCCGCGAGCACGCCGCGGCAGTGATCCTCGACATAGATCCAGTCCCGCACGTTGCCTCCGTCGCCGTAGATGGGGAGGTTCTTCCCCTCCAGGGCGTTCAGGATCATGAGCGGGATCAGCTTCTCGGGGAACTGGTACGGACCGTAGTTGTTCGAGCAGTTCGTGATCACGGCCGGCAGGCCGTAGGTCTCGTGATAGGCGCGGACCAAGTGATCGGCGCTCGCCTTGGAGGCGGCGTAGGGGGAGTTGGGCGCGTACGGAGTGATCTCCGAGAATGCGCCGGTCGGCCCCAGGCTGCCATAGACCTCGTCGGTCGAGACGTGGAGGAAACGAAAATCGTCCGTCACATGGCGCCGGGCCGCTTCGAGGAGCTCGAACGCTCCCACGATGTTGGTCTCGATAAAGGCGCTGGCGTCTTCGATGGAGCGGTCGACGTGGCTCTCGGCGGCGAAATTCACTACCGCATCGGGCCTGTGCTCGGCAAAGACGCGGCGGACTTCGACACGGTCCGCGATGTCGCCCTGGACGAAAGTCAGGCGGGGATCGCCGAGCACGTCGGCCAGGTTCTCCAGGCTTCCGGCGTAGGTGAGCTTATCGAGAATGACGATGCGCGCCCGGGTCTCGGCCAGGGCGAGGCGGACGAAGTTGCAGCCGATAAAGCCGGCACCGCCGGTCACGAGGAGGGTTTCCATGCGGGGCGGAAGTATAGCCGCTTTTAGAGAACCGCCCGTGGTCTACAATCGCGCCCCATGACATCGCTCCAAGCCGTAGTCCTCGCGATCGTCCAGGCCGTGACCGAGTTCCTGCCCATCAGCTCGTCGGGCCATCTGATCCTGGTCCCGCGTTTCCTCGGCTGGCCCGATCAGGGGCTGGCCTTCGACGTTGCCACCCACGCGGGGACGCTCCTGGCCGTCCTCGTCTACTTCCGCAACGACGTGATCGACCTGATTCAGGGTTTCCTGACCGGCAAGCCCCGCTCGATGCACGTGGACTTCGCCCCCCGGCCGCTGGCCTGGCAGATCATCCTCGCCACGATTCCTGCCGGCGTGGCCGGGCTGCTCTTCAAGGACTGGATCGCCGGCGAGGCGCGCAACCCCATCCTGATCGCCTGCACGGCCATCTTCTACGGCCTGCTCCTCGGCTGGGCCGACAAGCGGGGCGAAAAGTACCGTGAGATCGGCAGCATGACGGCGGGGATCGCCATGATGATCGGCGTCGCCCAGGCTCTGGCGCTGGTGCCTGGGACCTCGCGGTCCGGCATCACCATGACGGCGGCTCTGCTGATCGGTTTCACCCGGCCGGCCGCAGCGCGCTTCTCGTTCCTGCTCAGCATCCCCATCACGGCAGCCGCCTGCGCTCTGGACCTCGTGGACGTTTTTCAGGGGGCGGTGGATCCGGGGCAGTACGGTCTGATGGCACTGGGTGCAGCGGTGTCGGCAGTGGCCGGCTACGTGGTGATAGCCGGGCTCCTCGCATGGCTGAGGCGCCAGCCGCTGACGGTCTTCGTGGTGTACCGGGTGATCCTGGGACTGGTCATCCTGGCCACGTTCGGATTAGGACTGTGACAGCTCAAAAAGCAGGCCCGAAAGATATTGACAACAGTCGATGGGAGCCGTACACTTTCGAATTGCGGGGAGGCAAAACCTCCTCTCATCCCTCCAAAAAGGAGCGCCGGCCGCGCTCCTTCTTTTTTTGATCCCATTCCCCCTCTCCCCGGCCCTCTCCCCTGTGCCGGGGGAGAGGGAGAAAAGCGGGAGCGATCCAGGGGGTGAGGGTCCTACCCGCCCAGCACGGCCTTCTTGAAATCCTCTCCCGGGCCGGGATCCTTGCCGATCCAGGTGCTGAGGATGGCATCGGCGGTGGGCTTGCCGGGGAGCGTGCCCTTGACCTTGCCGGCGACCTCGACCTGCGTCCCCGTGCCGGGCACGTAGGTCATGACCAGCTTCTGCCCCTCGCCCACGCCGTCCATCCAGCCGCAGAGAGTGGCGAAGTTCTTCTTGATCTCGGCAGAAGCGTTGGGGGTGTTGGCCGTCAGGCCCTCGTCCCAGGCTTCGCACATCTGGTCCTTGCTTACGTCGTAGATGAAATGGAGCACCATGCGGCGCGGGGCGTCGGCGCCCAGGACTTTGGCAGCGGCCTTTTCCTTCTGGGCGAGATAGAGACCACCCACGTAGACCTTGATGACGAACTTCTTGCGCAGGCCCATGCCGTTGAGGACCAGGGACTTGCCGTCCACGTCGGCCTTGTCGGGCAGGGTGACGCCGGCGAGGGTGCCGGCCGCGGCGGGCAGCGCCGACAGCGCAAGGGTCAGGGTAAGAATGGCGGGAGTCAGTATTCTCATCGGGTTTGTGCCTCCGGGTAAGATCGGGACAAGTCTACTAGAATCGGCCTCAAAATGGAGACCGATGCCCAACTCGTGGCGCGCGCCCTGGCAGGGTCGCAGGAGGCGTTCCGCGAGCTGGTACTGCGCTTCGAGCGGCCGGTCTACAGCCTGATCGTGCGCATGGTGCAGGATCCATCCACGGCCGAAGACCTCGCCCAGGAGGCGTTCGTCAAGGCCTACCGCAGCCTCCACACCTACGACGCATCGCGCAAGCTGTCGAGCTGGCTCTTCAAGATCGCCCACAATACGACCATCGACCATCTGCGGCGGCATGTTCCTGATACCGTCTCCCTGGAAGCTCCCCAGGACGAGGAGGGACGGGGAGGGCTCGCCGCGGTCCTGTCCGATGCCTCCGTCGAGGACCCTGCCGCTGCCGCCGAGCGCCGGGACATGGCAAGATCCCTGGAACGGGCAATCTCCCGGCTTCGGCCCGAGTATCGGGAGGCGGTTGTCCTCTTCTACCTCGAAGGGGCCACCTACCAGGAGATCTGCGACGTCACGGGTCTGCCCCTGGGCACGGTCAAGACCAACCTGCACCGGGCCCGCAAGGAGCTGGCCGCGGAGATGTCGGCGCTCGGCTGGGGGACTGAAACCGGATCCCCTGCGGGCTCGTAGGGCTGGGCGCGGAGAAGACAATGTCCATGAGACGACCGGAACCCCACGATCCCCTGGCCCGCTGGCTTCAAGCCGAGCGGGAAGCGGATGACGCTGTGGCAGAAGCTGCTCTCCTCGAGATGTTCGAGAGCCTGCCCCAAGTCGCGCCTTCCGCAGGGTTCGCGGACCGTGTGCTCCTGCAGATCGCTGAACCGGCCATAGAACCTGTGCGGCAGAACTGGCTCGTCTGGCTGTTCCGGTCGCCTGGTTTCCGCCTGGCCCTCACGTCGGGTGTGCTCGCGGCCTGCATCTCGCTGTTCTGGCTGCCGCGGCTCCTGATGACCCTGCTCGGGATGGCGACCATGAACGACCTGGTGCAGCTCGGGGTGACCTCCCTGGTCGATCTCAGCCAGTGGCTGGGTCTCGCGTCGCGCGTCGGGGAGTGGTTCCTCACCGTGCTCCGGGCCTTGGCGATCTCCCTGACGAGCCCCGGCGCGCTCAAGGTCACCGCCGGGTGCCTGGCGATCTCAGGGATCTCTTTCGTCTTCCTCCGCGAGCTGATGACCCGTGACAGGAGCCTACGCTATGTCGATCCCATTCGTTGAACGATACCGTCGCCGGCTTGGAGCCGCGGCGCTGCTCATCGTCTTCGCCCTGCCCTTCGTTTCGGTAGCGCTGGCCCAGGAGACTCCCGCGGTCCAGGGGCAGGAGCTGCGCCGCCAGCTCGAGAGCCGGTACCAGGTGCTCCCGATCCGCGGCGGCGTGGTGCTCACGCCGCGCCAGGCGCGCCGTGGAGTCCGCGCGATCGAGGTGAGCGGCGATGCCATAGCCATCAACGGCGAGCGCGTGAACGCGCAGATCGCCCGGGACTGGCTGGGGGACGACGCCCGCCTGATCCTTCCCCTGCTGGACCTCAACCCGGCGGCGCGCCGGGAGCTGTTCGGCATGACGGCCGAGGCGGTGCCCCCCGCCCCATCCACCCCGGAACCGGCGGAGACGCCGGAGATATCGGAGACTCCGGAGCCTCCCGAAGAGGAGATCCCCGAAGAGATCGAGGTGGAGACACCCGCCAGCCCGGAGCTGCCGGAGGCACCCGAGCCCGTGATCCATTCCGGCAGCCGGGTGAAGTTCGGCGGCAGCATCCTGGTGGAGAAGGAGGAGCTGGCGGAGGAGGCCGTCGCGATCGGCGGCTCCGTGCGGGTCGACGGCCAGGTGAGCCGGGACGTGGTCGCGATTGGCGGTCCGGTCCGCGTCAACGGCCACGTCGGCGGCGACGTGGTCTCAGTCGGCAGCAGCGTCTATCTCGGGCCGAACGCGGTCGTCGAAGGGGATGTCAGCAGCACCGGTGGCACCATCGAGCGCTCCCAGGGTTCCCAGATCCACGGCTCCACCTCCGAGGTCGATCCTCCCTGGCGCGGGCCGTGGAGGGACCGGGATTTCGATCCCCCCTTCGGGCCCTTCTCTCTCTTCGGCGCCTCCATGGAAGCCTTCGGCAGCATCCTGGGGATGGTGACCCTGGCCCTGCTGACCTGCCTCACCCTGCTGATCGCCCGGCACCCCCTCGAGCAGGTGGACCGGCGATTGAGGGCCGAGCCGGTGAAGTCCGCCCTGGTCGGACTGGCCGGCTTTCTCGCCTCCGTGCCGCTGATCATCGTGGTGCTGGGCATCCTGTTCCTGGTCTCGCTGGTGCTCGTGATCCTGCTCGTCGGCTGCCTGCTCCTGGTGCTCTTCCCGTTCATCGCCATGGCCCTGGTGCTGGCCCTGATGCTGGCTTTGGTGCTCGGGTACTCCGCGACGGTATACCGGGTCGGCCGCTGGCTGGAGGAGCGCTACGGCCGCAACTTCGGCGGGCCCTACGCGGTGGCGCTGGTGGGGGTGCTGGTGATTCAGGTCTGGTCGGTGATCGGCCATCTCCTTTCCTGGGGCCCCGGCGTGCTCGACATCTTTGCGTCGATGTTCGGGGTGTTCGGTGGGGCCGTGCAGCTCGCGGCCTGGGTGGTTGGCTTCGGCGCCGTCCTCCTGGCCCGCTTCGGGGCTCCGACGAGGTTCGTGCCGCCGGCGGTGGTCCCGGCGACGATCCCGCCTCCCCCTCCCCCCGCCACCTACGGCGGCGACCTGCCCCTGACGACTGACCGGGTCTGGGAAGAGCCTCCGCCGGAGCAGTAATTGCATCCCGGTGGTACGCCCCTCTCCCCCGGCACGGGGGAGAGGGTTGGGGAGAGGGGGAACGGCATCAATCATGGCGATCCAGGAAGTTCGGATCACAAGCCTGGGGGAGCTGATCGACCAGGTGACCCCCACCGAGCCGGACCCCAAGACCGGACGGCACCGCGACACCGGCGTCTACCGGGGGGCCTCCGACGCCTGCCGGCCCCTTCTGACGAGCCTCGACCGGCTGGGCGGCGTCGATCCCCCGCATGGCAAGACCGGCCTGGAGGAGCACATCCTCCGCAACTTCATCCGCTACTCGCGCCCTTACCTCCAGATGCCGCCGGTCAACGAGTGGGAGCTCCTGGTCGCTGCCCAGCACCACGGCCTCCCCACCCGGCTCCTGGACTGGACCTACTCGCCCCTGGTCGCCACGCACTTTGCCACGCTGGACCACCACGTTCACGTCGATCGGGCAGTGTGGCGGCTCGACTGGAAGAAGGTCCACCTGCAGTTCGACTTGCCGGAGCTGGCGCTGCTCATCGAGGACCTGGACGAGCTCTTCGTCAAGGGCGGGCGCTTCAGCCCCTGGCTCCTCTTCAATCGCGACGAGAAGGAGAAGCCCTTCGCCTGCATGATCGAGCCTCCTTCGCTGGACGCCCGGATCGTGGCGCAGTCGGCGGTGTTCACCCTGTGCTCGGACAAGACCCGGCCCTTCGACGAGTTCCTCGAGACCCATGGCCTCGGGGATGCCCTGACACGGTTCATGATCCCGGCGGACAAGGTCGCCCGCGTCCGCGACCAGCTCGACCTGGCGAGCGTGGACGAGCGGCGGCTGTTTCCAGATCTGGACGGCGTCGCCGCCCAGATGCGCCGGTATTACTCCTGAGGCTCAGGGATTTCCCCGAGCGACTGAGGGATGCCCTCGAGAAGCTCGGGGGGAGCCGCCCGTACCTTCCAGTCAGGCGGTCGCTGACGCCGGCAGGCTCTCTTCGGCGTCGAGGATCGAGCGGATCGTCTGGGTGAGGGTCTGGGCGGCGAACGGCTTCTGGAGGATGGTCTCCTCGGCCGAGAGCGACTCGTCATTGTAGCCGGACATGAAGAGGACACGCGTCTGCGGCCGCTCGGCGACCAGGCGGGTGGCGAGCTCCGGCCCCTTCATCTGTGGCATGGTGACATCGGTCAGGAGGAGGTGGATCACGCCGCGGAACATCCGCGCCATGGCCAGGGCCTCGTCGCCGGACTCCGCCTGGATCACGCGGTAGCCCTTGCCTACGAGGATCTGGTGGAGGACCCGCCGCACCTCGCCCTCGTCCTCCACCAGGAGGATCGTCTCCGAGCCGCTGTCGTCCAGGCCCGGTACGGCCGCGACCACCACGGTGCTCGCCTCCTGGGTAATGGGGAGGTAGATCGAGAACACCGCTCCAACCCCCGGAGAGCTGTCCACGAAGATATGGCCGCCGCTCTGCTTGACGATGCCGTAGGCCATCGAGAGGCCGAGCCCGGTCCCCTCGCCCTTGGTGCTGAAGAAGGGCTCGAACACGCGCGCCTGGGTCTCCGCGTCCATGCCGGTGCCCGTGTCCGCGACCGACAGCAGCAGCCAGGAGCCCGTCGGCACATCGGTGTGGGGAGCCGGATTCCCCGGCGCGGCCCTCACAGCCGAGGTTCGAATCGTCAGCCGGCCGCCCGTGGGCATGGCGTGGCGGGCGTTGACCGCGAGGTTCACCACCACCTGCTCGATCTGACCGGGATCGACCTTGACGCGGCCGAGGTCGGAGCCGAGCTCGGACACCAGTTGGATGTCCTCGCCGAGGAGCCGCTGCAGCATCTTCCCCAGGCCGGTGATGATCGGGTTCAGCTCCAGCACCCGGGTCTCCATGGGCTGGCGGCGCGCGAAGGCGAGGAGCTGCTTGGTCAGGGCCGCGGCCTTCTGTCCCGCCTCCTTGACCCCGCTGAGATTGCGGACCAGGAAGGGGTCGGACCGGTAACGATCGAGCATCAGGTCGTTGTAGCCGAAGATGGCGAGCAGGCAGTTGTTGAAGTCGTGGGCGACGCCCGCGGAGAGGCGGCCGATCGCCTCCATCTTCTGGGATAGCAGGAGCTGCCGCTGCAGCATCTTGTTCTCGGCCTCGTTGCGCTTGCGCTGGGCGATGTCGCGGATGGCGACCACGGTCACGTCCTCGCCCTGGAAGACATACTTCTTGCCGGCGACCTCGATATCCACGACCGAGCCGTCGCGCTGGAAGCCGTGCCCCTCGCGCGGCACGTCGTCGAGGCCGGCCTCCGGCACGGAGACGAGGTTGGAAAGCTCGCGGCCGATCAGCTCCCATGGCGCATAACCGAAGATGGCGAGCAGGGCATGGTTGACCTCCAGGACCGTGCCGTTGCGCACGATCGCGATCCCTTCGAGGGTGGCTTCGAAGAGAGTGCGGAACCGCTCCTCGCTGCGCCGGATTTCCTCCTCCGCTGCCTTGCGCTGGGCGATCTCCTGCTGCGCCCGCTCATACAGCCGGATGTTCTCGACCATCGGCGCGATCTGGTTGGCCACTGTGGTGAGGAGCTGGATCTCCGCGCTGGGGTAGTGGTCGTCCGGATCGCGCCGGCCGAGGAGCCAGACGCCGATCGTCTCACCCTGGAGGGTGAGCGGGGTGACCAGCCGGATCCAGTCGAATCTCGACCAGGCATGGCGCGGCGGATGGCGGTAGCGGCCGCTCTCCCCGAGCAGGGCGCGCAGCTCCTCGGCCGCCAGTGGGACGTCCGGCGGCACCCCCTGCTCGTAGAGGGTTTCCAGCCCGTTCTGCGGCGGCCGCTTGAACAGGTGGAGCGCCGACTGGCGGATCAGCAGCGAAGGGAGGATCTCTTCGGTGAGCACGCGCGCCAGGGCCGCGCGGTCGAAGGCCGTGGGGATGCGTTCGGAGACGAGGTCGATCACCTCGTCCGGCGAGTGGCGGATGCCGAAGATGTGGCGGTCCACGAGGGCCTGGAAGCGTCCCTGGAGGACCAACACCAGGCCGATGAAGAGCAGCGACATGCCGAGCATGGAGATGACGTACGAGCCCTGGATGGGCGCCCAGCGGCTGCTGACCGCGAAGAGCGCCGTGACGTAGCTGGTAACGGTGAGCACCGCGAAGCTGTACAGGCCGAGCAGGCGGTTGGCCCGGAGCTCCAGCTCGCCCACGTGGTGCTTGTAGATGGCGTAGAGGTAGCTCATCGGCAGGATTGGGACCGAGAGCACGGAGAGGCCGAGCAGCCATGGGCCGATCTCGCGGAAGTCTTCGAACAGGTTCGACAGCCGGACCATCCAGTAAGGCATGATCACGAAGATGAAAAAAAATGGAATCAAGCCCAGGAGGATGCCGTAGAGCATCACGCGGTTGGCCACCTTGGCCGCCGGCTCGCTGGGGAGGAACAGGCGGAGGACCAGGAGCCCGACGGACGACAGCACGGCTGCGAGCGTCGTCCAGAGGTACAGGCCCCGCAGCGGGGCCAGCACGAAAAAGGTATCCAGGAGCGTTACCACCAGCGTGGCCATGTAGAGGGGGCCCAGCAGCCATTGCCGCTGGCGGGTGCTGAGCAGCGAGCTCGGCAGGAGCAGGTGGAGGTGGAGCGACAGCGGCAGGAACGCCCAGATCACGAGATGGAAGACGACGGAGGAGTAGCCCTCGCGCATCGAAGAGGCGAAACCCGCAGCGAACCAGACGGCCGTGACATAGCTGAACAGGATCAGAACCAGCCAGCGCTCGTCCTTCGGCCGCAGGAACAGGATCGCCACCGTGCCCATGAGCCAGAAGGCGGTCGGGAAGAAAGCCCCCGCGGGAATCTCCCGCAGCTGCCCCTTCTGCTGGTTGCGGACCATCAGCGTCATCTCCCGGCCATTGCGCAGGAGGCGCACGGGCGCGATGCCGTCGTCCCCGAACTCGTCGAGGATCAACAGCGCCCGGTTCGTGAAGTACATGTCGTACGTGACATCGCCGATGGCGAGGATCCGGTCGTCGACCTTCAGGCAGTTTTCCGGCTGCTCGCAAGGAACGGAGGAGAGGACTTTCCACTCCATGTTCACGCTGAAGTCCAGCGACTTCGTGACGGTCACATAGGGGTAGTACAGGCAGGGCACGAGGACGAGCAGGGACAGGAGGACCCAGGGCAGGTCGCTCTTCTTCAGCGCAAAAGGGCTCGGCCTTTCCATGGGTTCAGAATGCGCGCCCGGTCTCTCGGAACCTTCCCGACGGGGCTACCTGGCAGGAGATCGACCTGGTGCGTGCGTTGCGGGGCAGTATAGCAGGGGAGCGGTGCGATCGGGCGGAGAGCGTCCGCGGGTCTGGCAAAGAGGCAGCCTCTGCACCCGCGGACGCGGCTCATGTCGCTAAGGACGACGGCCGGCGCTGTCGATCTAGGCCTTCTGCATGCCTTGGGCGCCGGTCTCCCAGGCCCAGCCCGATTCGTTGGTTCCGTCTTCCGAACCTTCCTCCATCCAGTAGGTCCAGCCTGCCTCTTGTGTCGATGCCAGGGCGGGCTTCCCGATGCCCATCAGACGGCGTAGCCCCCCGTACAACGTGCTCTCTTCTTTCCCGGACATGAGCTTCGAATGGAAATCATGAATCGACATCTCAATCCTCCTTGGGGAGTTCCCCTCCGTATGTTTGAACGGCCGACATCCACGAACATCGACTTTCGCGTGGGGGGGAGGCGGAGGGCGCGCGTGGGTCTGGATCGAGCGGGCGAAGGGCGAGCTTGGAGAGGGAGAGCAGTGAGCGGGGGGTGGGTTCCTGCGGGCGGATCGGGACCATCCAGGCCACGGGGGGGGCTGCGATGCGCAAGCCGGCCATCCCGGTCTCGATCTGCCGGACAGCCCCCGTGCCACGATGGTCTTGGAGTCCATGGCATCCCTATCCCACCGCGAGTGACGCCGGCTCCTCCAGCCCTACCGACTCCAGCATCTTGTGCAGCGGCCGCAGGTGCGCGGCGAAGATCCGCTCCACCGGCTCGGCATCGCGCAGCGCGATGTCGGCGAGCACCTTGCGCGCCTCTTCCGCAATCTCCATCATCTTGAACACGCAGTAGCTGACGGCGCCGCTGCGCAGCAGGATCTGCTGGGCCTCGGCCAGCGCGTCCGGGTCCGCCGATAGGACCGAAAGCTCCAGGAACCTCTCCCGCGCCGGATGGTCGGCGGTCATGGCATAGAGGATGGGGAGGTTGTTTGGCCGGCGGCCCCAATCGGCCTTGGCCGGGGTCTCCAGGGCATCCGAAAGGTCGTCGCTGACCTGGACGAACCGGCCCATTACGCTGCCGAAAGCATCGAGCGCGTCGACCGTGGGCTCCGCCGTTCCGCCGAGCAGGGCGCCCATGCGGAAAGCGGCTCCGAAGAGCGGCGGCGTCTTCGTGCCCACCGTGCGCCAGTACTCCTCCTCGCTGCGCAGCTCGCGGGAGTCCATGTCCTGGCCGAACGAGGTCGCAATGGACATGCGGGCGAATGCCGCGTGCAGGTTGGCGCGGACCCTCGGGTCAACCCCGGGATTGTCCAGCACGAGGTGGCCCGCGGCCTGGAACGCGAGCCCCAGGTTGGCGGCCCGTCCGGCCCCGAGGCGGTGGGAGTCCCCCTTGGGGTCGTCGTCGAGCATGTCGTCGACCAGGTGGATGCTGATCAGCGAGCAGAACACGGCGGCTGCCCCGGGCAGGGCATCCACGGCTTCGCCGCCGACCGCGACGCACGCGGCGGACGGATAATCCCAGACAGAGAGCGATTCCCGATGTCCCACCCGCTCCATGAGCTGGAGCATCTGCGGCCAAGCCGAGACCTCGGCGACAGCGCGGACCCGCTGCTTGATCGCCTCGAAGCTCGCTCCGGTGCTCTCTCCGGAACCAGGTACTGCTTCCGTCATGGGCCAAGTCTCCGGGCTTAAAAGGGACTCGGGCAAACGCCCGAGCCCCTGCGGTCACTACGAATGGACAACTATTATAATTTTACGCAAGATTCTTGCCTGGGTTCAGGCCTTCACCATGCCGGGTTCACCGCTCCAGTATATCCACTCGCTGCTCGGCTCACCCTCGAACATGGCCTTGGGGTCGTCGAGAATGCTCAGGCGGCGGAGCGACTCCACCAGGGCGTTGTTCTCGGTCGCGGACACGAACTTCTGATAGAAATCGGCAATCGACATTGGCGTAACTCTCCCTCGTCTTGGAGGCATGGCGCCCCCGGATGAAAATGGGTACAGCAGGGATAAGGACGGACTTACTGCACTTGAACGCCGCGGCGCGTCAAGGGGGGTATCGATCCACGGTCACTCCCTCCAAACAAGTCAAAAGACATCAATTTGGACGGGGTAGCGTTGGGCGCTCTTCACCCGTCCAGCCATAGAGTGCAGGGGACGGGAGAAACCGGGACACTCGTTCGGTAATTCAGTCGGCTCAGGCTGACGCGGCGGTGCCGAGCGGGGCGGCGGAGGGGCGGGCCGCGTGGAGCAGGCCGACCTGCAGCGCCTGGGCGAGGTCGCGGCCGGGCAGCGGCTTGAGGAAGAAATAGCCCTGGGCGTAGTCGATGCCGAGCCGGCGCAGCACCTGCGCGTCGTCGGCGGTCTCGACCGCCTCCATGATGGTAGCGGTGCCGGCGCGCGCGGCCATCTCGGCCGTGCTCTGGACGATGATCTGCTTGATCGAGTCCTGCGCCAGGCCGCGGCAGAAGGTGCCGGAGATCTTGAGGAAATCGGGGCGCAGGTCCTGGAAGAGGTTCAAGTTGGAGGACCCTTCGCCGAAGTCGTCGAGCGCGATCCGGAAGCCGCAATCGCGCAGCCGTTGCAGCGTCGAGGCGAAGGCGCGCGGGTTGACGATCGTCTGCTGCTCGGTCAGCTCCAGCACGATGCTGCGCTCCTCCAGGCTGGACTGGTGCACCTCGTCGCAGAGGCGCGCCGTGAAATCCGGGTTGGTCAGGGAGCGCGGCTGGACGTTGAGGAAGGTCGTCACGGAGCTGGCGAGCTGGACGACCTCGGCCAGCGCGGCCCGGATGCAGATCATGTCCGCCTCGAACAGCAGCTCCTTGCAGGCCGCGTAGGCGAGGAGGAACGACGGGCTGCCCAGCACCGAGTTGGCCGGGCCGCGGGCCAGGCCCTCGACGCCGAAGACCTCGAACGGCGCGGCGCCGTCCCGCACCTTGACGATCGGCTGCAGCACGGCGCGGATCGTCTTGCGCTCCAGGAACTCCTCCAGCAGCTCCACCTGCTGGACCTCGCCCGTATCTCCGGGATTGCTTGCATGGCCGGCGGGATCGGTCGCGGCCAGGTTGTCACGGCGCTCGATGAGCATGGTGCGGAGCTGGCTGAGCCCCTCGGGCTTCTCCAGCACGGCGGTGACGCCCAGCATGCCGCAGAGGGAGCGCACGTTCTCGTCCACGTAGCCGCTCAGCACGTAGACCGCCGTGTCCGGGAAGTTGGTGGTGACGAAGCGGATCAGCCGCATCCCCTCCAGCCCGCCGAGCTGCGACACGGAGAGGTCGGTCACGACCACGTCGAAACGGTAGGAGCTGAGGAGCGCCAGCGCCGCTTCGATCTCCAGGCAGGTCGTCAGGTGGATGCCGGGCCGCCGCAGGCATGCAGCCAGCATGTCGACCACCATCGACTCGTCGTCGAGAATTAAGACTCGGAGCACCGTGGCTGAGTATAAGCCCCGAACGCCCGCTCGGCAATCCGCTCAGCCCGCCAATCTTTCCGCGAGCCGCGTGAAGCGTGTCTTCACCCGCCGGTTGTTTACCGCCGCCGCCAATGCCCGCGGCTCGCCCACCAGGATCGCCAGCTTCTTTGCCCGGGTGAGAGCAGTGTAGAGAAGATTGCGCTGCAGCATCAGATAGTGCTGCGTGTGCAGGGGCACGATCACGCACGGGTACTCGCTCCCCTGGGACTTGTGGATCGTGCAGGCATAGGCGAGCACCAGCTCGTCCAGCATCGACGGCTCGTAAATCACCTCGCGGCCGTCGACCGTCACCCGCAGGAGCTGGTCGAGCTCGTCGATCCCGGTGACTCTTCCGATGTCCCCGTTGAACACGTCCAGGTCGTAGTTGTTCCGCACCTGCATCACCTTGTCCCCGACCCGGAAGCTGCGGCCGCCGCGGATGATCTCTTCGCCCTGAGGATTCAAGAGATCGCGCAGCGTCTCGTTGAGCCGCTCGGTCCCGAGCGGGCCGCGGTTGCGCGGCGTGAGGACCTGGATCTGATCCACGGGATCGAGACCGAAGCGGCCCGGGACGCGCCGCCCCACCAGCTCGGCGATGGTCTCGACGATCTCCTCGGGATCGCGGCGCGCGAGGAAGAAGAAGTCGCCGTCCACCGCCTCCGTGTCCGGCATCCTGCCCTCGTTGACGCGGTGGGCGTTGACCACGATCAGGCTGCGCGCGGCCTGGCGGAAGATCTCGGTCAGGCGCACCACCTCCACGGCGTCGGAGCGGATCAGGTCGGCGAGCACCCGGCCGGGCCCTACCGAGGGGAGCTGGTCCACGTCCCCCACCAGCACCAGGCGGCCCGGGTCGGGCACGGCGCGGAGCAGGTGGAACGCGAGAACCGCATCCAGCATCGAGGCCTCGTCCACGATGAGGAGGTCGCAGCCCAGGGGATGATCCCGATTCCTCACGAAGCTCCGGGTCTTGGGATCGAACTCCAGGAGCCGGTGGATCGTGGTCGCCTGGCCGCCGGTGGCCTCGGCCAGCCGCTTGGCCGCGCGGCCCGTGGGAGCAGCGAGGAGGATGCGCTGCCCCTTCTTCTCCAGGATCTTGACCAGCCCGCGCACCAGCGTGGTCTTGCCCGTGCCGGGGCCGCCCGTGATGACCAGCACCTTGCGCGTCAGGCCGGAGCGCACCGCCTGCCGTTGTTGGCGGGCGAGCTCCACCTTCTCGGTCTTCTCGAACCAGTCGAGCGCCCGCTCCACGTCGATCTCGAAGGGGAGGGAGGGCTGGATCAGGAGGTCGCGGATGCGCGTCGCGATGCCCGTCTCGGCCACGTGCAGGGCCTTGGGGTAGACCGAGGCCTCGTCCGCCTCGTCCGGAGCCGCGGAGGAGGGCTCGACCACGACCTGGCCGTTCTCGGACAGGCTGCCGATCGCCTTGTCGACCAGGTGGGCCGGCGCCGCGAGGAGCGCGGCGGCCTCCTGGGCCAGGGTGCGGCGGGGGAGGAAGAGATGGCCGCGGTCGCCCGCCTCGGAGAGGAGGTGGAGCACGCCGGCCTCGAGGCGCTGCGGCGCCGCCGGGTCGATCCCCAAAGCCGTGGCGATGCGGTCGGCGCTCTTGAAGCCGATTCCATGGATGTCGAGTGCCAGGCGGTAGGGGTTCTCGCGCACCAGCTTCACGGCGGAGGGGCCGTAGGCCTTGTAGATGCGGATGGCGTACTGGGTGGAGACGCCGTAGGACTGGAGGAAGACCATGACCTCCTTGATGTCCCGCTGCTCGATCCAGGCGCTCTGGATGGCGGAGCTGCGGCCGGCGCCGATGCCCTCGACCTCGCGCAGCCGCTCGGGGTGGTTCTCGATGACCTCGAGCGTCTCCTTGCCGAACGCCTTGACGAGCCGGGAAGCCATGACCTTGCCGATGCCGCGGATCAGGCCCGAGCCCAGGTACTTTTCGATCCCCCCGACGGTCGAGGGCGCGACCGTGGCATAGGAGGAGACCTTGAACTGCCGCCCGTACTTGGGATCGTCGATCCACTCGCCGGCGAGGCGGAGGTTCTCGCCAGGCTGAATCCCGAGGAGGTTGCCGACCGCGGTGACATGGTCGTGCTTGCCTGGGACGGCGAGGCGCACCACGCTCCAGGCGTTCTCCTCGTTCGAGAAGACCACCCGCTCCAGCACCCCTTCGAGGGTGGCGGTCGGCGCGGTCCGGGGTTCGAGGGGGAGAGTCATGCTCGGGTGGCCAGTTTACGACGGCTTGTGCCAGAATGACGCCCGCATGGCCGACAAACCTCTGGTACTGGTGATCGACGACGAGACCGGCTCCCGCGAGTCCATGGCGATCGCCATCGAAAAGGCGGGATGCGAGGTCCGCACCTTCGACGACGCGCGCAGGGCCCTGGAGTACATGGAAGAGGCCGGCAGCGCGCGCGCCGCGGTGTGCGACCTGCGCATGCCCGGCATGGACGGCGTCGCCTTCCTCAAGGAGATCCGCGAGCGCCAGTACGATCTCGGCGTCGTGCTGGTCACCGCCTACGGCTCGATCGAGTCCGCGGTCGAGGCCATGCGCGTCGGCGCCGACGACTACCTCACCAAGCCGGTCGACCTCTACGAGCTGCGCCAGCGGGTGATGAACCTGATCGAGAAGCAGCAGCTCAAGGAAGAGGTCACCAACCTGCGCGAGATGCTCGACAAGCGCTACGGCTTCGAGAGCATCATCGGCCGCTCGGCGCCCATGGACAAGCTCTTCGAGCAGATGAAGCTCGTGGCGCCCACGCGCTCGAGCGTGCTCATCATCGGCGAGAGCGGCACGGGCAAGGAGCTGGTGGCCAACGCCATCCACCGCGCCAGCACGCGCCGCAACGAGCGCTTCCTGGCCATCAACTGCGGCGCCATCCCGAGCGACATCCTGGAGAGCGAGCTCTTCGGCCACGAGCGCGGCGCGTTCACCGGCGCCGTCTCGCGCAAGATCGGCAAGTTCGAGATCGCCCATCGCGGCACGCTCTTCCTCGACGAGATCAGCGAGCTCTACCCCGAGCTGCAGGTCAAGCTCCTCCGCGTCCTGGAGGAGCGCCAGATCATGCGCGTCGGCGGCAGCGATCTGATCGACGTCGACTTCCGGCTGATCGCGGCCACCAACCGCGACCTGGAGAAGGAGGTCGCCGACGGCCGCTTCCGCGAGGACCTCTACTACCGGCTCAAGGTGGTGACGCTGCGCATCCCGCCGCTGCGCGAGCGGGTGAGCGACATCCAGCCGCTCGCCGAGCACTTCCTCGGGCTGTTCTGCCAGGAGCACGGCAAGGCGCCGAAGCGCCTCTCCAACGAGACCCTGGAGATGCTCGCGCGCTACCCCTGGCCGGGCAACGTCCGCCAGCTCCGCAACGTGATGGAGTCGGTCGTGGTCTTCCACCAGGGGGAGGACGTCCAGCCGTCCGACCTGCCGATCGAGGTGCGCGACTCGGTCACGGTCTCCACCGCGGGCGGCCCGGTGCAGTCGGTGGTCAGCGGGACGCGCACCATGGCCGACATCGAGCGCCAGGCCATCCTGGAGACGCTCAACCGCACCGGCGGCCACCGCGCCAAGGCCGCCGACCTGTTGGGGATCGGCCTGCGCACGCTCCAGCGCAAGCTCAGGGAGTACAAGGAAGAAGGCTTTTTCCAGGACTGAAGGACGGAGGAGACGAACGAGATGGAACTACCGGCTGAGGTGTTGATCCACAACGAGCTGCTCGGCATCAAGGGCGGCAAGGGGACGCTTCTCATGGTGACGCCGGACGGCTACTACGAGGTCAACTGCACCTTCGGCGAGCGCGTCCACCGCACGCTCTTCCCCATCCAGGGCACCGTGCTGATCCAGCGCCAGCCCGAGGAACTCACCCGCGTGGACCTGGAGATCGAGCGGTAGATGCCCGTCCGGCTTTCGGTCAACGTCGATCACGTCGCCACCCTCCGCCAGGCCCGGCGCACCACCTACCCCGATCCCGTCGACGCCGCCCGCATCGCCGAGGACGCGGGCGCGTCCGGCATCACCGTCCATCTGCGAGTGGACCGCCGCCACATCCAGGACCGCGACGTCGAGCGGCTGCGCGAGACCGTCCGCGGCAAGCTGAACCTGGAGATGTCCACGGCCGAGGAGATGCTGCAGCTCGCGCTGCGCGTCCGGCCCGATCAGGTGACGCTGGTGCCCGAGCGGCCCGAGGAGGTCACGACCGAGGGCGGGCTCGACGTCGTGCGCCACGGCGAGAGGATCGCCGAGGTCGCCGGGCAGCTCAAGGCGGCGGGCATCGAGGTCTCCCTGTTCGTGGATCCCGATCTGGAGCAGATACGGGCGATCCGCGAGGTCTCCGGATTCGAGATCAACACCGACGCCTACACCCGGGCGTGGGACCAAGCCGGGGCGATGGTGCAACTGGACAAGGTTGCCCGCGCCGCGACGCTGGGCCGTGGCCAGGGGCTCCATCTCTACGCCGGCCACGGGCTGCGCACGGACAACGTCGGCCCGGTCGCCGCGCTCCCCGGAATGGAAGAGCTCAACATCGGCCACTTCCTCGTCTCCCGCGCCGTGCTGGCGGGGATGGATACGGCGGTACGGGAGATGTTGGCGGCGATGGGCCGCACGGGGCCGCCCCCAAGCTGACTGCAATTCAATTGTCAAAGTCGTCCACCGACGGCTTTCAGCCGCGACCCTGAGCCATGAAACGGGGGTAGAGTGGCTGAGGGCCGGGGCTGGCGTCGAGCTCGCGATGAGCCTCGCGGCATTCGGCTTCCTCACCATCGCACTGTTCCTGGCCGCGGTATGGTCGAATCGCGTGTCGGTCCTGGTCGCATCGATC